>JANNRW010000351.1:0-30259 GCA_031401815.1 Geobacteraceae bacterium
GTCCCCCCTCCCCTTGCGGGAGGGGGTTAGGGGGTGGGGTAATTTGCCATGCTTTACGATGACGGCACCTTCACCCACCCCTCAATCCCCTCCCGTCAAGGGAGGGGAGGCTAAATGCAAAGACCAAACCGGAAGTTGCTGGGACAAAGGGGATCAATGCGGATAGCGTTAATCGCTCTTTGGGGTTAAAAAGAAAAGTATGTAATGTTTTAGGTTTCATCCTGGCCATCCTGTTCATCCCTGTAAAAATGTTTGTTGTTTCCGATATTAACGTCGCGTCTTTGTGTCGTCGCGTGAAAATTGTATTTAGTAGACCTTATGGAGAAGACAGGCAGGAGTGTGGTGACCGATGAGATTTTTTTGCCTGCGGGGAGAAAGAAAATTTCGGATAAATGAGGTGAGCTATATGTCGGAAGGGAGACATAAGGAGTCTCCCTCATTTCCTCCAATGGTTCTCCCTCAATATAAAAAATACATGCAGCGCCCCCCAATGGTTTCCCTTCAGTCATGATATTGTACTATTCTCAGCAGTTCAGAGAGTATTCTTAAGGAGTATATATGCTCAAACTATTTTTGATGATCCTTGCCGGATTTGCCCTGTTGTCCGGATGCAGCGGGGGTGGCAGTGGCGGCTCTGTCGAACAACTGGTGGATCCGGATTCTTCGTAAACGGTACAAGGAGTAAGGCTGTTATCGTTCAGGGGAACGCCGAAACTTTGACCATGGGAGCCTTTAGTGGCGGAGTATTTGGCTCAATGCTGGAGAAGACGGCAAAGAAAGAAGACGAAAAAAACAAACTGACTGCTTCGAGTCGCCAGCTTGTAAGGGTGATCAATAAGTCTACCCGGAAGATGTTGCTCCCTGGGCTGGCTAAGCTTCGCGAGAAAACCGGCCATTCAGCGTCTTCGGCCAAAGCCATGCCACGGATTGTAAATCATAATGTGCCTGGAGAGTTTGGAGGATATGCCCAGTTTACTCTGGATGTAAACGATAGTTTCGGCAGCTTTATAGGATCTGTAACATATAACAATTACGCCACGCAGGAGCAGACCGTAAACGGCACTGCCAATATTCACGGCACTCTGGATGCCAATCGGATGGAAGTGATACGGCTCACGCTCTCTTTCAAGTCGCTTAATTTGAGCAGTAATGGATTTAGTGCCTCCCTTATCGGTACACTCTCCTGGGGATACAATCTGAGCGATTCCATTGAGACGCTGTCTATCAATATGATTCTGCTTGATCGTGGGAGCGCGCAGACCTACTGGTTCAAAAATTACGAGCAGATAACCACCTATGGAGCCAATTCCTTGATTCAGACCGTCTCCGGCCGGTACTACGACCATGTTCACGGTTATGTCGACTTTACTACAGACACCCCGCTGGTTGCCAGATACGGTAACAGTTGGCCGACAGCTGGAACTCTCCGATTTACTGGCCAGAATGACTCATCGGCTCGGCTAGCTTTCCAGACCCGCAATTTACTCATTGAAGCAGACACAGATGGCAATGGTTCCATCGACTACCAATTTGAGAGACAGACGAATAGCCAGACGGATTACAATTCACAACCAACCGCGAACGCCGGATCTGACCGTAGTGCCATCCAAGGAGCCACAGTGACCCTTGACGGTACCGCCAGCGTCGATCTGGACGGGGATGGCATGGAGGAAATCGTCGGAGCTGCAGCCTGGTACAAAATTACAATCTTTGATGCTGACAGGAAAACGCCAAGCTGGGAAATCAAAACCTCTCTCGACATTGGATCTCTTCTTGTGACAGATACAAATGGCGACGGTGTCCCGGAAATTCTTTACGGGGACAGTCAGTGGGGCAGTATCCATGCTGTCGATGCTCGGTCTCATACAGAGAAATGGACTATCAGAAATCCGGAGCATGGGGTGTCGGGAATTGCCTTGGGAGATGTAGATCGGGATGGCAAGATGGAGATCCTTTGGGGCGCTGGAGGAAGCTCGACTGGAGCTGATCACTTGTACATTGCCGATCAGGCAACAGGGACGATCAAGTGGCAAAACATGCATATTGATGGCCCTCTTAGCGCCGTAGATCTTGGAGACGTGGACAATGATGGTGAAGATGAAATCGTCATGGTCTCTTTTGAAAGCGACAGCGGATATGCCGAGGGGGTTGTCCATATTTTCAACGCCCGAACTCGTGCGCTTAAGTACCAGGCAAAGCTGGGAATTACGGATTGGATGGGAGTCCGATCAGTCAAGATCGGCGATGTTGATGGAGACGGCAGGAACGAGTATATAGTTACCACCGGCAATATCTACGATGGCGTGATCAGGGTCTATGACGGCGTAACACACTCCCTGAAGCGCCAGAGCGCAGGGTACAACGGCAACTATTTCTCGGCACTGGCCATCGGTGACTTGAATGGCGACGGTAAAATGGAAATAGTCGCCGGTCAGGGACGAGAGCATACGGGAGCCTCCGGGATCTATCTGATCGTCTTAGACGGAGCCACTCTACTGGAAAAATGGCGGAGCACCGATCTGGGGAGTTCCTGGTCTTCAGTCTACGACATCAAACTGGCTGATCTGAATAAAGACGGAAATCAGGAAATCATCGTTTCGACCTATGGCAACAGGCTGATAATCTACGATGGTGTAACCCATGACCAGAAGCTGCTACTCGACCACCCGGCTAGGGCGCTGGCAGTTGCCGACATAGACGACGATGGAACTCTTGAAATTCTGGCCGGTCGTAATGACGGCAAGATCGATGTTTTCAACGGCATGAACTTCTCACTGAAGAAAACCGTCTCCACCTACGGCACGACCTTAGTTGACGCCCTGTGTCTTGCAGATCTGGACGGTGGTGCCGCTGAATGGCTGGTTACCAGCAATGGAGTTCTGACCGTGCTGGATGGAATCGGACAGGGGTTGAAATGGCGCAGCAAGAATCTTTCGGGAAAGCTAGGTTTGTTCAACCATCTTATTGCCAAGGATACTGACGGCAACGGTCGAAAGGAAGTCTTCGTCGGATCCGATGTAGCCCTATATCAATTTGAGTAGGCGGGGCTGAGGGGGCATTCAGCGAAGGCTCACTTAAACGACAAAAGGCGGCCAATAGGCCGCCTCTCCCGTGTTCACAACGTCATTTTCTATTCGCTGATCGGGACAGTCCGAATGTTCCGTGTCGGCGCACTCTTAGGAATTCTTATGTCGAGCATACCATCTTTATAGTTGGCCTTGACCTCATCCAGCTTGACCCCTTCGGGGAGCTCAAGCGTTCTGCTGAACTGACCGTATGCTTGCTCGACCCGGAAAAAATCTTTCTGCTGCACCTTCTCTTCGCTCCGCTTTTCTCCACTGAGAGTCAGCGTATTGCCGGAAAGTTCAATCTTGATGTCTTCCCGCTTGATACCAGCCAGTTCAGCTTTGATGACCAGCTCACCACCTTCTTCGAACATATCTACAGATGGAATGAAATCACTACTGCGCCGTTCTCCCAGAAGATGTGCCATGGGGAGCCGGTGGAAACCAAGGAATGGCCGATGAAGGGCATCTTCGAACCATCGTTCCATTTCGTTCAAGGTCGAGAGCATCTCCCGCTCAATTTTTGTCAACGGTGCAACTTTTTCAAGAGATGACACAAGCGGAGACCGGCTGATTGCTATATCTTTTCTTTCTTCTTTTGCCTCATGTTTTTTCATGACTCATACCTCCCTTTCATTTAACATTACCTACAGGTAAATTATAGCAATTTCATATTTATTTTCAATATTATTTTACCACTTATTCAAACATATCAGCACGTTGTGATGCTTACTGGTAATGTTGTTCGGTGGGGGAGAGCCTGTAGAGAGCGGAAGAATTAAAGATGATCACTTACCAGCTGTTGACGGTGTCCTCTCTTCAAAGAGCACTTCCAGTCGAAGAAATATTGCGTAGTTTGCAGAGTAGCTGCCTGTGGCATCCCTTGGCCAGAAAATCTCGGGTTCCACCTCATAGAAGAGCCACTCTCTGTGAAAATTGCGGCGATAGTTGGTGCTCAACCGGAAATTAGAAGCTATGGCTGCCGAATTGGTATCGCCATAGACCCCTCCGGTTACGGAGACAGCGCTTCTTGAAGAGAGCTCCCTTATGAGTGAAAGATGTGAGCCCCACTCCAAGCCGCTGATTGACTCTGAAATTGTGCCGGAGCTTGCCCACTTGAGCACCGTTTTTGAGTCCAGGAGCCGTTCAATGCTTATTTCAGTCGTCTCTCCAAATCCATCCCTGTTGGTCAAAAACAGGGTCTCGCCCAGCCTGACGAGGGAAACATCGCTTAGAGGATAAGTGTAAACATATCGACCCCTTACAAATGTTTTCACGGGGAAGTTCAAGCGAACTCCAGCGCCGATAAAAGAATCTATGGCTGTAGTCTGATTAATTATGTAGCGCAATTCAGTGTTTACCAGTCTGGTCGGCTGTATGGTACGATCCTGGCTTGGTGCGCCTGGATCGTCAGGCAGATTTTGGGATTTTCTCTCGGGCAGGTCATCTCCTGAGAGTGACAGGCGGAGTTTTTCATTTATAGCAGAGAGCTGAATGTTAGCCCTGATCGATGTTGCAACTCTTGGTTTGCCGTCGTCGCCCAGACGAACTGAATTTTTCCAGCGTAGCAGATAACCGGCTTTTCTCGTGCTTTCGGATCGGCTGATGCCGAAGAAGTCATCAAATCGCACTACCTGCTTCAGGATGTTCTGCTCTATATACTCATGAGTCCTGTCCGTGGAAAAGCTGCTGGAATAGTTCATGAATTGAAAGGGTCTGCTGACCGGAGCTGCCTTTAAAGGAGCAGCCTGATATATTTGAGACTCATCATAGCTATGGCCTGGAGTGGTTCCTGGAAGTGTAACCATGGCAACAAGCAAAAGTGTCGTAAACACTTTTTGAATTACAAATTCATATCTCGTGGTCATCAGCTCCTCAAAAGGGGGGAGATCCGATTCCAGATCAGAGCAATATCCTCGCTGGCGAGTGTAAAGCTTTTTCATGTAGATTTTGTCGCGATAATCTTGCGGGCAGCTTCTATGCAAAAAACTCGTCATCCATGATGGTCATGAGCCCTTCCGGAGTGAAGGGGTAGACCGTCTTCTTCTCAATGCCGTCACCCCCTTTCCAGAGCCATTCAATTACTTCGCCTTCACCCTTCCTGACCCTCGTCAGGTTGTCCGGGTCAAGATCAATAACTGTTTGCCACATCTGCTCCATGTCGAGCAGCTCAAACCCCTCGACCTCTCTCTCCTGGCTCGGTTTGGTAATGAACCGTTCAATCAGGTCAATATCGACGAAGGAGTGTCCGGTTTCCCAGGCTTTGATAAAAAAGTGAATTGGCCGACGCTGAGTCGCGATCTGCCGAATAGCTTCGTTTCTGGTCATTGATAACTCCCCTGGATCAAGTGTGATCAGCCTGTAACTGAAAGGCTTCGCTTTGCCTGACAGCTTACCACCTTAAACCGGAATATCAAGTTGAGGAGCAATACGGTGGTGTCGGTTTTTAGGTTGACTTGCCTGCACAGGGTGTGCTATTCGAAATCCATGAATTTTTCGTCAACCACCATAGCAGCACGAGCTATCAGCGCAGCGGCGTTTAACGCCGCGACCCCCCCCGCTGCTTGCTGACTATTGTTTCAGCACTTTGAGAAAAAAGCCGTGGGTTCCCCCCACGGCTTTTTTTATCCCTTTTGGAGGAGAAAATGAGAACAGATCTGGTTAGCCCCGGCGTTGGTGAGATGACTTATGAGATCAGGAATATTGTCAATGTTGCCGAAAAACTGCAAAAACATGGAGTGAAGATAAACTGGGAGAATATCGGTGACCCGATTGTCAAGGGGGAGATGATTCCAGCCTGGATGAAGGAGATTGTTGCCAGGGAGGCTCTGGAAAATGATACCTGGGGTTACTGCCATACTCGCGGCGTACTTGCAACCCGTGAGTATATCTGTGAGCTCACCAACAGTCGTGGCGGTGCCCGGATCACCCCTGATGACATTATTTTCTTCAATGGGCTTGGAGATGCAATCGCCAAAATATACGGCTGCCTTCGGGCAGAGACCCGGGTTCTGATGCCATCTCCCACATATACGACTCATACCCTGGGCGAGTCAGGGCATGCTCATGCAGCACCGGTCTGCTACCGGCTGAAGGTGGAGGAAAACTGGTATCCTGATCTTGAGGATCTTCGTAATCATGCCAAGTACAACACCCAGATTGCGGGTATCATGCTGATTAATCCGGACAACCCGACCGGCATGGTTTACCCTCGTGAGATGCTGGAGCAGATAGTTGCAATAGCCAGAGAGTTTGACCTGTTCATCATAGCGGACGAAGTCTATATAAAC
Source organism: Geobacteraceae bacterium (assembly GCA_031401815.1). GTDB lineage: Bacteria > Desulfobacterota > Desulfuromonadia > Geobacterales > DSM-12255 > JANNRW01. Next base: position 6,356 of record JANNRW010000351.1, read on the forward strand.
ATTGTCTACAACAATGAAACGACAGTGCCGATATCTGATCTGATCGGAGATGTACCGGCTATTTCCCTTAAAGGGATTTCAAAGGAGTTTCCATGGCCAGGTTCGCGCTGCGGGTGGATTGAGGTCTATAATTTCGACAAGGATGTCGCTTTCCAGAAGTATGTCAATGCCATTTTGACTGCCAAGATGAATGAAGTCTGCTCCACAACACTTCCGCAAAAATGTATTCCGGCAATCATGCAGCATCCTCAGTATCCTCTATATTTAGAGGAGCGAACCCGCCGTTACGAACGGATGAGCAATATTACATACAATTTTCTGAAAGATGTTCCAGGCCTTGTTGTAAACAGAACAAATGGCGCATTCTACATGTCGGTTGCTTTTGAGGAGGGTCTGTTGAACAGCTTGCAGAGCCTTCCGATAGAAAACCCCGAGGTGAGAGGGCTGGTTGAAGGGCTTGTAGGGGCTAAAGGGGTGTCACCTGACAAACGGTTCGTATACTATATTCTTGCCTGCACCGGCATCTGCATCGTGCCGCTCTCGTCGTTTAATACCTCGCTCCAGGGTTTTCGAGTAACACTTCTTGAGCGTGATGAAAAAGAGTGCGAGCGGATTTACGGGACGTTAGCGAAAAGAATCAGGGAGTACCTTGCTTCGTCTGTTTGAAGCGGGTCAAGGGTCGGACAGCAGTTTTATTGATATTTTACGCTCGCGGGGGCCGTCAAACTCGCAGAGATAGATAGCCTGCCATGAGCCAAGCACCAGCTTGCCGGCATCTATCAGCAGTGTCTGCGATATGCCGACAAGTGTTGACTTGATATGCGCGTCTGAATTCCCTTCTGTATGTGTGTAGTAGAAATCTGCTGGAACCCGCTGATTGAGAAAGGTAGTAATATCTCTCTGAACAGCCGGATCTGCTCCTTCATTAATTGTGATCCCTGCTGTTGTATGCATAACAAACAGCTGGCAGATGCCGTTTTTGATTCCGGAATTTCTTACTGCTTCCTGCACTTCTGAAGTAATATTTATCAGCTCTGTTCTTGTTCTGCTCTTTATCTCAATCTGCCGGAGCATGATATCCCCCCTGCTTTTTTTCGGCTGCACTGAAACTGCACCCGCCTGGATCCCCAAGGCTGCACGCCTTTGCAAAATCCTCATCCGCCTCTTTTTGTCGCTTGAGCTGACTGTAAGCCATCCCCCGGCTCATGTACCCCTGCGCACTCTGAGGTTCAATCCTGATATAGGCTTCAAGATCCCTGATTGCCTCTTCAGTCCGGTTCAGCTTCAGCAGTAAAAATCCTCGCTTCAGATAATAACCTGAAGAGTCGGGCTTCAGTTTGATGGCCTGACTGTACTGTTCAAGCGCAAGAGCGGAATCCCCTTCAGAAAGAGCCTTGTCACCTTTTTCCATATAGCGTTCAGCTCCTGGTGGATTACGGAAACCGGTGAGCAGAAGAAACAGGGGCAACAGTAGCGCAGCAATGATTTTAATCAACGGGAACCTCATTAACGCAAATTCAGCCGTGTCATAATAATTCCAATGATTTTGTTAAAAGGATTGCGTCTGTCGAGAAACTCGATCGGAGGGGGTCTGCGGATGCCAAGTTCACCAAGGCAACTGATTATTCCATTATGCTTGCCATGCCTTAAGCCCATGCGGAACACCCAGATTGCATCTTTCTTCCGCCCTGCAAGAAGAAGTATGCGCCCCTGGTGAAAGTAGTGCACAGGGTTTTTCGGATCCTTTTTTATCGCTTCATGGCAGAGATTTGCCGCAATTTTATATGCCCCCCTGACTTCTGCTATACAAAGCCCTAGAGCAGAAAGCATAGGAGCAGGACGTGCAAACGGAGGGATTTTTTCCAGCTCTGCAAGCGCTGCAGGAAAAGCTCCCTTCTCGAACAACTCCATTCCGTTTGCGAGTAGTTCGCTTGAAGCAGCTTCAGTAGTTGAAAGATGAGGATCATGGCTCATTGGACTTTCCCTTTGTCAGATATCTGCAAGTCGTTGATCTCTTTTCGAAGCATATCGATCTGGACAAGCAGGCTCTCAACACCTATTTCCATTATCTGGGCTGATTCGAGATTGATCTGAGTTGATTCGCGGACATTATCCACTGACTGGACTATCTGCATGCTCCAGTCAGACTGTTCCTTGCAGGCAGCTTCAATATTCCCTATGTCGGATCCCATCATCTCATTTGAGTTTGCAATATCCTCACCGATCTGCTGCTGGTTTGCAGCAGAGGTGTTTACCTGGGAGGTCAATTTTTTCATCCGTTCTACAGCCATCATTATAGAGCTGTTTGTCCGGGCTGACTCCTGGCAGGAGCGCGCTATCTGAGCGACCATATCTGCAACATGCCTCATGGAGCCATGAATGCTCTGCCCCCCCTTGGCCTGCTCAACTGTCGCCCTGGCAATTTCGTTAACCCTGGCAGAAGACATCTGTACTCCGGCGACTATTTTACCCAGAGCGTCACCTGAGCGCCTTGATAGATGATCACCCTCTGACACCTTCTCTTCAGTCAGCCTGATGGCTGACACTGCCTTGGCAGTCTCTTCCTGAACAGCCTCAATAAGAGCTGCAATCTCCATGGTTGATTGCCTTGTCCGGTTTGCCAGCCCCTTGATCTCGCCGGCAACAATGGCAAACCCTTTGCCATGCTCACCAGCCTGGGCAGCAATAATTGCCGAATTCAGGGCAAGAAGATTTGTCTGCTCCGCAATTTCGTCGATGACCGACAAAATGCTGCCAATCGCAGAGACCCTCTCCGAAAGAGTATTGATGGAAGAGAATGTGCTTCTGGAAGAGTTGCGTATTTCACCGATCCCGGTAATGGTCGCTTCAACTGCTGTTTTGCCGAGCTCTGCATCCTTCATTACTTCTGCGGAAATTGTGGCGGTTTCGCGGGCATTTTCCTCGACCTGCTTGTTTGAAGCATCCATTTCAGCAATTGATGAAGTAGTGTTTACTGAAGCTTCCATGAGGCTTCTTACGTTCAGGCTGATCTCTTCCATGACCGCTGTCATTTCGATTATTGATGAAGATACCTCATCTATAGAACCGCTCTGGATGGTAATGTTGTTTCTTACTTCTGAAATACTTGTGGTAATTTCCCTGATGGAGGCAATATTTATTTCAGCAGACTTGGTAAGGTTTTTAACTCCGGCACCGACATTTTCCACAGAACTTATGATTCCGTAGACAGCAGATGATGTCTTGTCAACCCCTTCTGACTGAATCCGGGCAGCTCCCAGCACCTTGCCCACGGCTTCTCCGTTCTTGAGCGAGATAGCTGTAAGCTCTGCAGCAATGCTGTTAATGCCGATGATCAGGTTTTCGAACTTGTCGAGCATCATATTGAGGTTGTTGGCAAGTTGATCCATCTCATCGACATCAGCAGCTTCTATACGTGCAGTCAGATCCCCTCTGGAGACCCGCTCGAGAGTAAGAGATAGTCTGTCAATCCTTTTGGCCAGATTTCTTCTGGAAAGCATCCATATCGATATGGCAAGCAGTGTAGCAATCAGCAGAAACAGAAACATTACGATCCGGACGAAACTTACCGCTTCTGCCGGATCTGTGATCTGAAGGTTTGACATTGCAAGCATCAGCCCTGCTATTGCCACAAAAAGAGATATCAGCTGGAAGTAGCGCATTACCCGGGCACCAAGGCGCATGTTGCGTGGCATACAGAAGTTCTCCTTGAAAACTCAATAAGATGGCGGAAGGTTTTTTAGTAAACCCAATACATTTTAGATGCGAATTGAGCTTTCGGCAACATCTTTTCCCGTATATTATCCCTTGCGACTCCTGGCTGTGAATTCCTGAGTAAAAACTTGCCCATTTCGCAAGAATTATGCTAAATCGTTATGGCATGAATTGCAGATCAAGGAGACTCATACAATGAGCAATATAAAGATAAATACCCTGCCACTCCCGAAAGCTTTCAAAAAGACAAAACAGAGTGACGAAAGTCAGCTCGGTTTTGGAAAAATATTCACAGACCGGATGTTTATAGCTGAATGGAAGGTCGGACAGGGGTGGGTGGATGCCAGAATAGAGCCTTACGCCCCCTTTAGCCTCGACCCTGCCTGTCTTGTGCTTCACTATGCCCAGGAGATATTTGAAGGGCTTAAAGCCTATAAATGGAGTGACGGCTCCATTGCCCTCTTCAGACCTGAAATGAACGCCCGGAGATTCAATCTTTCTGCGGACAGGATGTGCATGCCTGAAGTGCCGGAAGAGCTCTTCCTGGCCGCTGTTTCAGAGCTGGTGAAAATAGAGTCCGAGTGGATACCAGTGTCGTCCGGCACTTCACTCTACATCAGACCAACCATGATCGCAGTAGAGCCTGTACTGGGTGTGAAGCCTTCAGACCACTACTATTTCTACATAATCCTCTCACCTGTAGGGGCTTATTATGCTGGGGGTTTCAACCCGGTCAAGATCATGGTGGAGGACAAATATGTCCGGGCAGTTCCCGGAGGAACCGGGGAGGCCAAGACCGGCGGCAACTATGCAAGCTCTCTTAAAGCCGGGCTCGAAGCAAAGAAAAAAGGGTTTGACCAGGTTCTCTGGCTTGATGCTCTGGAGCGCAGATACATTGAAGAGGTCGGGGCGATGAACATGTTCTTTGCTTATGGGAACAGGGTCGTAACCGCCCCCCTTGAAGGCTCCATATTGAACGGAGTTACCCGCAATTCAGTAATCTGTCTGTCTTCAAAGCTCGGGTTTACTGTTGAGGAGAGGAAAATAGACATAGATACCATAATGACAGATATTCAGAGCGGTGCTATTACCGAAGCTTTCGGAAGCGGAACTGCCGCTGTCATCACACCGGTTGGTGCGCTCTGCTACCGGGAGCTGAACCAGAGTATCGGCGCTGGTGGTGTGGGAAATCTTACACAAAAACTCTATGATACCCTTACAGGCATTCAGACCGGAGCCATTCCGGACGAGTTCGGCTGGATCAGGAAACTGTGAACAAAGAATTTACGGGTCACAGATGAAACAGGATATCGGCAAATTCAACCAGCTCTGCATCTCCTGCTGGCGCAAGTGCAAACAGCCTGTTTTTGCGCTTGTTGCCTCATGTCCAAAATATAATCCGATCCCCCGCGATTTTCGCTCCAGATGGAGACAGATGGATCTTCCTTTGGGTAAAAAACCCTGAATCACCCTCCCTGTTACCCGGATAAACGCAGATGCAGCGGCTGCGGTCGCTGCGTTGCCGCCTGCCCGCTAAAGCTAAACACTCTGGAAACATTCGGACACAGGAAACTGGCGGTGAACATTGCCCCGGAAAAATGCACTGAGTGCCGCAAATGTGTACTTGCATGCCCTCTGGAGCCGCTTGCTACTGTCCCTTCTCAAACCTCTCATAATATTGGTTAATTCTCGACTTCTCAGTTTCAGATATCTTTCATTTCTTCTTTTCTTCATCCCATTTCTTCATCGTTGACAGCCTGTACTGGCCGGTATAATGTGAGCGGACGTTTATGAGCAGAGGCTGGTGAGCCGTTAATACAGGGTGATTAACAAGCCATCGTCGCCCGTGTCGACTGCCTCATGGCCACAATCGACGCCCTGGAAACGCAGGTCACCGTGCGGAAGGAGCAGGCGCTGCTGCTGATGCAGGCGGTGCTGCGGGAGGCGTTTGCGGGTAGGGAAGCGGGTGCAAACCGACCGGAAGATAAATGAGCCGGAGGCAGATAAATGACTACTGCTAGGCAGCATCACTATATTCCTAAATTTTACTTAAATGGATTTACTGCTGCACATCAGAAGAAACCCAAGGTTTTTGTTTATGATTTGGAAAAGAATGCATGGCTTGACAAACCCACTAATATCAAGAATATCGGTACGATAAGAGACTTTAATCGCGTTGATGTGCAAGGTCATGCACCGGACGCTCTGGAGAAGTCCCTCTCATCTTTTGAAGCAGACATATCCAAGGCTCTTCGTAGTGTATGTGAATCTGATGAAATGCCACTGGACGATGACCTGATATACCTGATGAATCTGATGACCCTGATTTCAATCAGGAATCCAAGGGTCAGGAAAAACCATGACCGATTTATTAAGAATATAGTAGAACAAACTACAGCTCTCACGCTTGCCACAAAAGACCGTTTTGAATCATCTGTCAGACAAATGAAGGCAGCAGGTCATGGTGTCGATCTTCCAGATGTCTCATACGAGGATGTGCTTAAATTTCATAACGAGAAGCAATATACGATTGAAATAAACAACGGAATGTTCGTAGCTGGAGAATTTAAAGCGTTTGACACTGTTGTGAAACTGCTCTGGAAAAGGAATTGGATTTTTGTCAAAGCCGCTAAGGACGCAGGTCACTTTGTGACCAGCGATCATCCAGTACATCTCAGATGGAGTGATCCAAAACTTGCAGCCGGTTTTTTATCACCTGGCCATGGGGTAGCTGGGACAGAGGTCATTTTCCCCGTATCGAAAGATACTGCTTTAGTCGGTAGATTTGAAGGAGAGGAAAGAACCATTACTGCAAATCGCCACTTAGTTGCACTGATCAACTCACTTACCATCAAGGGCTGCGACCGACAAGTGTACTCGTCACAAGATGATTTTGAGGTGTTGATGGCAGAAAAACAAGTGGTTAGCTTCACGAGTGTCACAAAAAGCAGTAAAAACTATGCTGATAGAAAATAGCCCTCTCCCTCGCCGAACAACATGCCAATGTTGCCCGTGTCGACAGCCTCATGGCCACCATCGACGCCCTGGAAGCGCAGGTCACCGAGCGCATGGAGCAGGCGCAACTGCTGATGCAGGGGGTGCTGCGGGATGTTTTTGCGGGCGGGACTAAAGAATTATCGAGGTAACTATGATCAACTTACAGATAAGAAGCCTGCGAAATCTCAATCCGATCGTATTGTGCTCTTTGATATTGTCAGCTTTCGTGTTGCCTTCACAATTACGGGCCGCAGACGAAAAAAAGTCGTTCTATGAACAATTAAGTAGAGGAATTCTCAGACTGGAAAGAGCCACGGAGATAACCGATAATGGCAAGCAAATTTCCGGTTTAGCCCCTAATGGCACCGCCTTCTTGGTGTTCTATAAAGGCAAGAACTTTGTGGTTACTGCCCGACATGTTGTAAGTGATAAATACGACCTTCTCATGCGATTTCAAGCCGAGGCCAAAGACAAAGAAGTCCACACTGTTTCGCTGATACTGCCAAAGGATAAATGGGTATTTCATCCGGAAGCCGGAGATAAAAACACACATCCAGTTGATGTTGCAGCTATGAAAATCAGCTTGTTGGGATCGCAATCAAAAATCGGCTTCAATTACGATCCGACTGGATCTGAAAACCAACTACAAGCCAAAGATCCTGAACCACCAGAGACATTTCTATTGTTTGGATTCCCAGGTAACATCGGCTTTGAACTCCTTGAACAAAAACCTATGGGGAGACTGGGAATCATCTCGATGAAGACTGGAAAGAAGTTTTTGAAAATAGGGGAAAAGTATGCTGAGGAGCGGAGTATCCTTGTTGATACAAAGGCATTCCCCGGAAATAGTGGTAGTCCTCTGTTCAATACTTCAGGAAAAGAAGTGCAGCTCTTGGGGCTACTAAGTGCATCAAATCCCGATATGAGCTACTCCATCATTGAGCCGGTTTCAAGAATTCGAGAGGTTATCGAGTTGGCAAGCAAGGAGGCAGCTCAGGTGTTGAAATATTATAAATTAGAAAAGGGAAATTAAGTTCAAGATCAAGCTATCAGCGTCCTAATAAACACTGTATAAACAAACATTGACAGAAAGTTAAATACTGCGATAATTTAAGCGCTTTGGCACTCTACTTTACATCGCAATAACAATCACGAAAGGAAGGCTATGGAAAAGCAAGCGACATTCGGTAACGCTGATCTTGCTAGGAAAATGGCAACCCAGTTTGGTACAAGCCGCGAAACCGTGAAGGTTGATATGCGCTACGCTAAAGAAGTGCAAACCTTCATTCGCAAAGTGGAAGACGCCCACAAGAAAGCAGCGGAAAGCACCCTCACCTTCGGTTGATGTCCAGTCTAGATGCTCATCGAAAGGCGGCAGCGGAGGACAGGGAAATATTCCTCCTCAAGCCGCCTTTTTCATTTTTCGATTTCATAGAAGACAGATTCGGCGATAACGACAGTATTCGGCGAATTTTTTCTCTCGCCCGCTCTTCTGCCGCCCAGACGCTTGTCGTGGAGCGCATTCACCCTATCGGCATAATTGCCGAGGAAAACGAAGATATTCGTGGGTTGTTCGCCTCATATCGCAATACGAATCTCCTGAGAATATCCTTCTGGAAAAAGCAGGTGATTGACGGAAATCTGTCCGGTCTCACCAGTAAGCATTTAGTCGGCTACGCCATTTTCAAACGGGATCAGATCAGCAACAGCGGTTTCGACAAATGGCATGTTTTTGAAGCAGTATTTGCAAAATATCCTCATTCACACAATTGCGTTCCGCATCCGCAGACCTACAAACTCATGGTTGCCGACAAATCGTATTCTATCAAGGGGTTGCTGTACTGCCAACAAAACACTCTCAATAAAGCCTGCGCTCAGGTTGCCCTGAGAAGTCTACTTTCGCGCATTCTGGCGGAAGGAGACATTTCCTATCGACGTATTAATGCCATTGCCGCAACAGTTAATCCCGATTTCAAACCGGGGAAGGGTCTCAATGTCCCCCAGATGCGCAAGGTCTTAATTGAACTGAATCTACGATTCAACGATATCGATTATAGCCAGTATGACGAACAACTTCGACATGATTTGCCTTACCAAAAATATGCGTATGCTGGGCTGGAGTCAGGCGGTGGCGCACTCGTAGGATTCCGTTTTGCCGGAAGAGAATTGAGGGAAGAAGCGAAGCATATTATCCCTTTCTATGGGCACACCTTCAACAAGGACACCTGGGCACCAAATGCCGATATCTCCTACTTCCGTATCGGTGAAGGTGTCGGTTACGTTCCGAGCGAAAGTTGGACAAGCAGCTTCCTCGGGCACGACGACAACTTCGGCCCGAATTTCTGTATTCCACGACTCTATATCGAGAATGACAAGGTCGATTATGTTGTCGAAATATTTCGTCCGGGAATTCTTTATGGAGGTATGCAAGCAGAAGCGCTTGCACTCAATATTCTTTATTCACTGCTGCCAAGCATAGTAGACGTGGATAACAAATGGATATCACGACTTGTATTGTGGACTGAACGGCAGCAGGTCGTTTTCAGGGCGCAGGCTATGAAAACTACGGAATATGTGAAGCATCTCTGTTCGTTGCGCGACTGGGAAGGCAATGGGGAAAATCCTACCCTCTGTAAATTACTCGGTAAGGAGATGCCGGAATTTATTTGGGCTGTAGAAGTCTCAACCCCGCAACTGTTTCCGGCAAATGAACGTAAGTTGGGAGAGATCGTCCTCGATGCGACAATGGATTTGACGTCTCAAGAAGAAACATCTGCCAACGATGTTTTTATTTTTGCCCGGTTGCCCGGCACCTATATGCTCGGTGGTGAAATCAGCAATGGAACACCTCAATTTATCTCGGTGCCAAGTCAAATTGTGTCTCATACCGACCTGGTCAAATCATAACTCTACGGATTTTTCTCCATAGTCAGGCAAGCTATGTACCTTTCTGAGCCTGATATCCATGTAACTGGCATGTAACTGGCTTTTACATTGTGGGCAAGGCATCAGCGACAATCCCGAGATATATGCTAAATCTTCCAGTGAGTTAGCCAATATTAGACATATATGGATTTCATGTAACTGAGAAACTTCCCCCCCCCCTCACCGAACAACAAGCCATTGTCGCCCGTGTCGACAGCCTCATGGCCACCATCTACGCTCTGGAGGCGCAGGTCAACGAGCGCAAGGAACAGGTGCAGTAGTTGATGCAGCCAGTGCTGCGAGAGGCGTTTGTGGGCGGAAATTAAAAGTATCGAGGTAGCCATAATTTACAAAAACAAAACCTGCAAAAGTGTTCAATGATTGTGGCCATCACACTACTACTTTCATGGTTCACAATACCTTCTCAATTACAGGCTGCCGATGGAAAAGAGTCATTATATTCAACATTAAGCAGAGCAATCCTCAGGCTGGAACGAGCCACAGAGGTAACCGACAATGGCAATCAGGTTTCCGGTTTAGTTCCTATGGGTACTGCCTTTTTGGTCGGCTACAAAGGTAAGTATTTTGTGGTTACAGCACGACATGTGGTAAGTGATAAAGTTGATCTTATGATGCGATTTCAGGCTGAAGATTCTGATAAGGCATTTCACACTGTGTCATTCGTTCTGCCTAAAGATAAGTGGGTTTTTCACCCGAATGCTGGAGATAAGGAAACACATCCTGTAGATGTCGCTGCGATGAAGATATCTTTACTGGGAGAGCAACCAAAAGCAGGTTTTAATTATGCGCCTTCAGAGACTGACAACCAACTTTCGGATGCTGATCCAGAGCCGCCAGAAACATTTTTGCTGTTTGGATTTCCTGGAAGCATCGGTTTTGAACTGCTGGAGCAGAAGCCAATGGGTAGAATGGGAATTATTTCAATGAAAACCGGGAAGAAGTTTTTAAAAGTTGGTGAAAAGTTCGCTGAAGAACGGAGTATACTCGTTGATACAAAGGCTTTTCCAGGGAATAGTGGAAGCCCGATATTCAGTATGTCGGGCAATAACCCAAAACTGTTAGGTTTGCTCAGTGCTTCAAATTCTGATATGAGCTTCTCCATTATTGCACCAGTTTCAAGGATTCGAGAAGTTATTGAGCTGGCAAGTAAGCAACCGGCTCAGGTATTGAAATATTATAAATTTGAAAAGAATCCATGACGCACTGAAAATTGAAGGGGCTAGTATTTCCGGATATACGCGGTGATAAGAAGAACATTTTCTTTACTTGGTCAATAAAGTATCATCATGATACAAAATATTCTTGACGGATCGGTTCGATATCTGTTATTGACTTGAATATGTCTGGAGTTACCACACCTCTATGGAAAAACGCAAGCCACACTATTCACTTGAACACATAAAAGAACTCCTTGAGCATGAGTGTACACGTGTAATCCCTCGAAAGTGCAAGGTGAATGCTGTTGCTATCGGATATTTAGACGAAGAGATGATTGTTGCGCGCGTTAAATGTCTTACGCGAAAAGAATTCGATAAATCAATGACATCATACGAAAACCATAAGATATGGCAGGATGTTTATAAATCAGCAGACGACGAGAGGTCGTTGTATATAAAACTTCAGCTTACTGTAGCTGGTGATGAAAAAGTTGTTGTGATCCAATTTAAAACGGACACGGGCAAGGAGTAATAAGATGTACAAAGATGGAAGTGTATGCCCAATTTGCGGGACAGGAGATCTGGCAACAAAAACGGTTGATGAGCAATTTACCTATAAAGGGCAGTCCCTTGTTGTGCCAGATTATCTCATTTACGAATGTGCCGAATGCGGTGAAGCGCTAGTCGATCCGGCTTCATCGAAAAAGGCCGAAAAGCTTCTTAAGGACTTCAGCAGGGGAGTTGACGGACTGCTAAGTACTGCCGACATTAAACGGATCAGGAAGAAGCTGGGCTTTACTCAGGAACAGATGGCCGAAGTTTGTGGCGGCGGACTGAAAGGATTTGCCCGCTATGAGTCTGGCCAGGTGATGCAGAGCAAAGGGATGGATAACCTGTTGCGGATTCTCGATGAATTCCCCGTAGCTCTCGATATTATCAACCGCCGCCCGACAAAGACTCTTGCAAAAGTAGTCAGTATTCAGGATTACAAGCGGAAGGCCGCCTACACCTATTCTGAGCAGCCGTATGAAATCACTTACTCAGAAAAAACGAATTTGGGGTGATACCATGAAGAACCAGTTCCCGTTTGCACTAAAAGAAATTTTTATTCCAAATATTCTGTTCCGGCTGAATCCTGCCTTTAAATCAAAGGAAGGCAAAATCGAAATCAATACCTCGATTGAGGTAGAGTTCTCACACAAGGGCAAGGATCTTTCCGTGCAGGTGCGTGTTGAACTACCAGATGGAGAAAACACGCCATTTTCTTTTGCGATAGATGGGGTCGGTAGCTTTGTTTTTAAAGACGAACCTCCTTCAGAATTATTGGAAGGAATTGCCCGTGTGAATTGTGCTGCAATGATTTTCCCCTATCTCCGCGAAGCTATAGCCGACCTCACAAGAAGAGCGGGCGTTCCACCACTGCATTTGCAGCCGGTAAATTTCGTGGCGATGATGAATGCAGAACAGCTTGAAACAAAAGGAGCAGCTGTTCCTAAGAAGATTGCCACAAAAAAAACTCGCTAAGCACTTTAGCTCAATTTGGTATTATCCCGGTTCTATGAGTAGATCTTACACCTTTCACTGCATCAACGGTTTGCCGAGCGTCCCCTTGATCGGGATCTGGTAGTGTCCGGGGGTGTCGAGGTATTTGGTGAGAAGGAGGAAGACGAATTTCTGCTTTTCCAGGAGCTCCGGTTTCGGCATCAGCTCCAGGGTCAGATCGAGAGGTGCTGCAGCAAGCGGGTTGATGAGAGGCAGGTTCCCTTTGAGCCTTGCGTAGAGGCCATCCCCCTGCAAGGTCAGACTCTCCAGGCGGGCAATCCCCTTGTTGACACGCAGCATACCCTGAACAGAGTGATATGTTGCATCCGGCAGAGGCATCTCCCCCAGCTTTATCCCTTTAAGTTCAACACCCTTTGCATCAAGCTTGACAGAGCCTTCAGTTTTTGGGCCGGAGCCGGTCAGATCGACTTCGCAGTCAACTATCCCTGCTGCCTGGGTGCCTGCAACAGTAGCAAAGAAAGGGATATGTTCGAGCTGTACCCCTTTGAGGCTCAGCTTGAAGAAAGGGCTCCTCAGAATGGAACCACTCCCCGCTATTTTGCCGCCGCCAAGAGTTGCAGCCAGTGAAACCCTGACCTGACCCATAAAAAACGGCAGTATTTCGATACGGGCTGTAGCGCTCTCAAGCTTCAGAATTCGCCCTTTTCCGGAAGAAAGCTCCAACCCTCTCCCTTTCACCCCTAGCGGCAAGCTTTTGTTGAAACTGGTTGCGGCCAGGGAGAGCCCTTCTCCTGCAAGCGCCCTGTTGACACTCTCCAGAAGCAGCCTGTCAGGTATAAACAGAAAGGTAAAAAACAGAAACAGAAACAGGGCTGTCACTGTTGCTGCCATTCCTATGAGGAATCTGCGGAGCTTCATTTCTTTTCCACGGGAAGTGGTTTCAAGAGAGCCATCGTCAGGGTTACATCAATCCTGGCCGGGTCATCGTAGCGTGTTTTCATATTTGCTTTCCTGATTACGATTGGCTTGGAGCCTTTTTCAAGCTTATGCAGCAAATTGACAACTTCATTGGCCGAAAGTCCTTCAATTCTCACTTCAGCAGCATCTTCGATACTACCCTGGCGCTCTTCCCCTTTAAGTGGTTTTATCTGGCTGTTTTTCCCTTTTATGCCTGTCTCTTCCAGCAGTTTAACGAGTGAATCATCGGGTCTCACTGCTGCCAGCCGGTTGTTTAGCCGCTGTGAATCGCTTGCAGCGCTCTGAAAGCGTTGATTAAGCTGTAACATCTCAACTACGGTTGCTTCTCGGGCAACTCTCTTTTTTGCCAGTTTTGAGATACGGTCATTAAGAGCTGAATAGAGCAGTGCAAGGACAAGTATTGCGATAATAGCTCCGGCAAGCACTGTTTTCAGCGATTGATCCATCTCATTATAACGTTCCATGAGGCTCATTTACCAACCTCCTTTATCCCTGCGCGGAAAGAGAACCCGGTAGAACCGTCCGGACGGCTCTTGATTTCATTGACTTCAACAGTGGAAAAAAATGTCGCCCCCTTAGCCTTGAAATCGTTCACCCCCTGCACAGAACGAGCTATCCCCTTGCCGGTTATCTGAACTCCATCAATATCAATTTCATAAAGTTCATTCAGCTCCTCACCCTTTGCTTCAGCCAGTTTTTTCAGAGGGATAAGAATACCATCCGGTGAAGCGGCACCCATCCGCCTTATCTCTGCACGCAGTTCAGCCACCTCGTCAACAGGCTTTGTCCGCTTCGGAAAGGCTTGATTGTAAATTTTGCGGATCGAGATATCGAGCGACGCCAGATCCTTTTTGACAAGATAGTACCGGAGAAAAGCCTCGGCAAACAGCAGCACCAGGGCAATCGCTACCAGGACACCGGTAAGCTTGAGCCTCTTCTGCAACTCTGTACGGTTACGGGTGAAAACCAGAGAGCTGCGGCGAAAATTTACCGGATCTCCTGCCAGAAATGCTGCGGCAACAGCATAAGGGGTCGCCAGATCGCGTGCAGCAACAGGGTCGGCATTAAAAGCAGCAGCATACTCCCCTTCGGCCAGCAAAGGGGTAAAGTCATGCTCTCCTTCGCCGGACAACTCTCCGCCTACAGCCGACAGCTGCTCAACTGAAATCCCTTTGGAGAGCTCGGCAGCTACCAGAGTGGCAGAGATCCGGTTTTCGCCACTCTCCGGAAAAGCGCGAAGATAGAGCGGTTTCCCCTCCTTGTAGATGACAAGAGCTTCACTGTCGGCCAGGGCGACCGGGTCAGGCATCTCTTTTGGCAGAAGCTGGTTCCAGCAGAACAGGGAGGAGGTAACGACTTCCGGATCAAGTCCGTATTGAGCCAGCATCGCTATTGATGGAGCAAGTCGGCTGGCACTGCTCCAGAGAGCCTGACATCTACCATCGGCAAGCAGAATCGCTTCAAAAATCAGTTCATCACTCTCAACGGCAGTCTCTCCTTTCAGCTCCATGGCAAGGATTTCACGTGCCTTCTTTCTGTCAGAGAGCGGGAGATCGACTTCGCGCATGCTGAAGATAGATGGGGGGAGCGACAGGATAACCCGGTCGGAAGAGCATTTCGCACTCCAGGAAGGGAGAATTTCGGCAAGTGAGGAGTCTGCCAGCAGGTGACGTGCCCCTTCGGAAAACTCCAGTCCGGAGCGGCTCTTGCTGAACCGGGCGATAATCGCCTCGGTGGTTGTTATCTGGATTACGGTTATGAACATGAAATCCTCGTTGAGATTAAGCTTATAAAAAAATCCGCCACAGAGACACAGAGGCTCGGAGATAAAAAAGTTACAGCGTCGTAAAACAATCTGCCCTAATTTTAAAATTCTGCTTTTTGGTGAGATTCAGAAAACCTCCGGATTCTCTCAGTGCCTCCGTGTCTCTGTGGCGCAACAGATGTATTTGACTTCAGTACTCCCGCCAGTAAAGCTTTTTTGGAGGTTTCTCAGTAAAGCTGACTACTGATTCTATTATGCGACTGGTTCCATTTACTTCGGCTTTAGAGTGAATCCGGTAAATGCTCCCTGTAGTGTTTGCCTGCGCACTGATGTTGAAACCAGGCGTCTCCAGCTCCCCTATTTCTTTGAACGGGGTAGTCTTACGCTTCTCAATGATCCTGTCAACCAGGGTGTCGGTCATCTTTTCATCAAGCGCCAGCAGCACTTCACGTGGAGCAGTATTGATATTTACATATGTCGCTGGCCCCGGTTCGGCATAAATGGTCACAAACGGCCTGATTTTATTAAAAACATCTCCATCAAAACCTTTTACCAGCAACAGCTCCTCCAGGGTCAAGAGCCGACCGTTTCTGGCTGAATAGGGGGGCTTGCGGCTCTGGTAATAAGGGGTCTCCCCACCTCCAGGTTTCGGCTCATCATTTGAGTCCCTCCAGTCAGCCAGAGCATCGCAGAGATCTGCTCCAGGGAGCCCCAGCTTGTTGAAGAGCCGGGTCGCTATTTCGGAATAATATGCCGGAAAAAACTTCCCGTTATCACCGGCAATAAAATTCAGATTAAGCTTTGCATTTTCCTCTTCAATGGTTATCCGGATGGTGCCGGTTTCATCCGGGAAGTCATAAGGTTTTGCCCAGTAATCCTTGAGCGAAGTCTGTTTGCCCCTGGACTGCTCAAGTATGAAGATTGCGCCGGTAATTCCGGAATCAGCAAGCAGCGAAGCCTTCTGGCCATCGACATAACCTTGCCTGGACGAGGTGTCAACATAGACTTCAGTGATAAATTCTACCACCAGCGCGACAAGGAGCGCTGTTACCAGCAGCGTGAGCACCAGTGCAAATCCGTTCCGGTTTCTCACGGTGCAGGTTTCCATATAGGTATTTTTATCGATGCAATGGTAGAATGCTCGAAAGTCTGTTCACCCTCTCTTACCTTGATCGTCACCCTGACCGATTTAGGAAGACCAGTATTAATCGCACTGTCCCAGCTTTTTACCCATTTGTCGCCACTCAGACATTCGACCAGAAACCCCTCCAGAGATTCCATCTGCGGGTAACGCGCAGCTTCTCCCGACAAGTGCAGATCCTTTGCCTGGCGGGTTAAGAGCAGTTTTCCGGAGACGTCCTGAACCTGATATTTAATGTCAAGCTGATCGGAAACAGCCCTGCCGCTCTCATCTGGTGGTGCAATGGTGCAAAAAGCCAGTGTCGATGCCGGTTTGCCGAACAGGTCACGATCCTCGACAATAAAACGGAAATTCTTGTCTTTATCGACAAATATGGTTGCGCTCAGTTCGCGCCGCAGCTGGTCAAGCGTAAACCGAAGCTCCCGGCGAGCCTCCATCCCTTCTGTCGCACGTTCGCGCCCCTTTATCAGTGCGAAATAGCTCCCGTACAACGCCCCGGAAAGAATTACGAGCAGAGCAAGCGCAAGGAGCAGCTCCAGCAGGGTAAATCCCCCCTGGCTGCCAGTTGCGAGGCTAGATGGTTTTGGCAATATAGCGGACAAGCGCCACCTTTTTTTTCTCATTATCCCAGCTTACAGTAAAGACCATTTTCGCAACGCCGGGGAGCTCTGTCGGGAAAATAACCTTTTCCCAGCTAAGCTCAGGGTAGGCCGGAGCAAAGTTCCCCTTGCCAGCAGGGAGCAGGTCAAAGGCCGGGTCATCCATCTTTGCCCGTGCGACGAGAGTTGCAGTCCCTTCTGCCTTGTCCCTTGCAACTACCCCCAAGTGATAATTGAATGAGACAATGGTCGTAAGAATTACCCCTGCCATGATCGCAAGGGAGATCAGCACTTCGAGCAGGGTAAAGCCTTTCACAGGGAGAACTCCTGATAACCTTCGAGAATCTTCACCTTGCCGTTGGCCGGGAATCCGATCACCGTGAACTCCTTGCCAGCTCCGGCATTCAGGTGAATGGTGAGAAATTCTGAAAGTCCGGCGCTATTGAAGTCGATCAACACTTCCCCTTCGGTTACTTTACCAAGTCTTGGAGTATGGACATCGGAGATAAAGACCTGGCTCCCCAGAATCTTTCTGTCAAACAGGGTGTCGTCAGGCGGCAACTCCTCGCCACTTGGCAGTTTGCGGGTTATCCGGATAGAGTTTGCCGAAATGTTCAGGTGCAAACGGTAATACTTCTTGCCGGTTACCGACGTTTCTCCCAGATAGCGAACTGTTGAAGCAAGCGCCCTGGCAGAACTCTTTAAGGCAGAGCTGTTGGTTGAGGGGAGCCGGGGAGCTACCAGCATCACTACCACGGAGAGCACCGTAATAACTATTATCAGCTCCAGGAGCGTGAAACCCTTCGAGAACCGGGATCCGGAAAGGCTGCGAATACGTGATGCTCTCGCAAAAAATCTTTTCCCCCTCCCTTGACGGGAGGGGGTCAGGGGGTGGGTGAAGCTGCAACATGCTGATATCATGGCATCCTCCCCCCCACCCTAACCCACCCCCGCCAAGGGGGAGGGGACTTGTTTAGAGAATTTGCGAGTGCATCAATATACGGCCTTTCAGCTTGTACTGACCCCTGACCCCTGACCCCTGACCCCTGCTCTATCAATTTCACTGTATATTGTAATTGCAGATATCAGCTCCCTTCCCTTCGCCCCCTCTTACACCGTCTGCGCCAAAAGAGCAGAGATCATAATCACCATTTGAGCCTGGTGAAATAAGGATGTAGTCGCCACCCCAAGGGTCCTGGGGAACTTTCTTGCTCTCCAGATAACCTTCTGCCTTGTAGTTTTTGGGGATGACGCCGACAGTCGGCTTGGTAATCAGGGATATCAGACCCTGCTCGGTAGTCGGGTACAGTCCGTTGTCAAGTTTGTACAGTTTCAGGGCTGTCTCCAGATTTCTGATCTGCACCTTCACATCAGCAACCTTGGCGTCATCGCTGCGGCCAATGAGCCTTGGGCCGACAAGTGCCGCGAGCAGCGCCAGAATGACGATGACGACCATGATCTCTATGAGGGTAAAGCCGTGGTTGTTTCTGATATTCATGTAAACCTCCGTAAGTAATTAGAATTTATGTAACTGCATATTACTCGTCAAAATCCTTGGCTGGCACGACCAGCAGAGTATCAGGCAACGATCAAGGCGGGATTGTAAGCCGGTATCGATTTGTCACGGGTAATGATGGTCAATTTTTCCATCAATGCCTGTGCAACCAGCATTCGATCAAAAGGGTCGTCATGGTGACGGGGAAGTGCGCCAGCAAAAAGAGCATGCTCGATGGTTACTGGAAGCTGCTGAAAACGGTTTGCAGCGAGTGCGTCGACCAGATCGTCCGGAGATTGAAGCTTGCCGATTGCTTTCTTTATGGCAATCTCCCAGGCAGTTGCAGCACTGACATATACTGTCGTTTTCGGTGAAGCGATAACCTGTCGCGCCTTTGCAGAGAGAGTTTCATCATTAGCGAGCCACCAGAGCAGTGTGTGCGTGTCGAGGAGCACTTTCACAACAGTTCGCCCCGGAAAGCAGCAGAAACAGCCGACGGCAGCTCATCGAAATCCGGTGAGATAACAACACGGTTCTTCCATAAACCCGGTTCACGCGGAGTGGACTCTTCGTGATAGGAGACCAGCTTTGCAACAGGGATACCGGACTTGCTGATGATAATCTCTTCGCCGCAAGTTACCCGCTCTATGAGTTTTGAAAAATTGGTTTTGGTTTCGTGGATATTAAGAACTTGCATGGGGAACCTCCTATGGGTTCATGTTAGTCCATGTTAGCCCGTAAGATATTGCTTGTCAAGAGCGAGATCGACAGTGGGGCGGCGGCCCGCGCCAGTTCCAGCTCCTTCTGCACGGAGCTTATGAAGATTCGTTTTTTTGTGTTCATGAGGACAGCCTCTGCTACCGACTTCTTTAGCGCTTGGTCAAAGTCAAGTTAATATTCAGCTGGTTATGACGCTTTAGTCAGCAAATCAACAACATTATGCTGCCTCTTTGTAGGGAGTTGAGGCTCATGTCCGTGGCAGACCCCGCCTTTCCTTTTTAATCTGCATCAGACTCGCCTGACCACAACCCCCCCCTGGCTTCAATCAGCGCACGTTCGCGTGCCAGCTCTTGTTGCAGCTCTTCTTCGGTTGGCAGGTAAAGCATATATTTTGAGGCGAATAACTGCTTGCTCTCTTTCAGCACCGAGTATTTCGCAATGGTTTCGTTTTTCTTGGCACAAAGGATCAAGCCGATAGTCGGACTGTCCCCATCGGTCAGATATTTGTCATCAAACATACGGACATAGCTGTCCATCTGCCCCACGTCCTGATGCGTCAACTCGCCGATTTTCAAGTCGATCAGCAGGTAGCACTTCAGGATGCAATTGTAAAAACCAGATCTATATAAAAATAACCATCATCGAACTGCATCCTTTTCTGACGGCCAACAAAGGCAAAGCCTTTACCGAGCTCAAGCAGAAATGATTGCAAATTGGAAATTATAGCCAGCTCAAGTTTGGTTTCATGTAATGCATCTGCATCCGGCAAACCCAAAAAATCGAGGACATATGGGCTCTTTATCGCATCGGAAGGAGTTTTTAGAATGTTTCCTTCACGGCTTAACTCCATAACCCCGGCCTTGTCGCGGCTTTTCAGGAGCCGGGCAAACAAAAACGTATGAATCTGGCGTTCAAGATGTTTTACCTCCCACCCCTCCTTTTCCGCCTCTATTTCATAAAAAATCCGTTCATTCCGATGTTCAACATTCATCAAAGCCCGATAATGAGTCCAGCCAAGTTTTGGCGAAAAGCCCATGACAGCATCTACATGTTCAACGGCCTGTGCCAGAGCATCCAAAACGCCACCTTGAATGTGGCGTTTTTTATTGGTGTCCAATTCGCCACATGCAATGTGGCGAATTTCAGGATTGCGATCAGCATAAACGGTGTAAAAAGTACGAAAATAGCGCAGGTTGGTCGTGGAAAACCCGCGCCCGTAGCGCAGCGTCAATTGCCCGGACAACTCTTCCAACACCCGCTGACCATACTCTGCCCGTTCTTCACCACGTTGCAAGTCCTGTACTATCTCACGCCCGATCAACCAATAGGCAATCACCATATTGCTATTGACCGCACGCACTACATTCGCCCGTGCCTGCTCCAAAATGGAGACAACACGATCCATCAAACCGTCACCACGCACATTTATGGATGCTGCTGATTCCGGCTTTCCAGTTTTAGAGGATTGATCTTTTTGGCGGACTGTTTTGGATCTACTGGTTGACATGGTTACAAACTCCTGAGGTTTTTAATGTAATCATGGAGAATGGCAGCAGGAATGGGTCGGTCGAAATAAGGCCAGCCACGGCGGCCCGCTCCAGTTCCGGCTCCTCTTGCACGGAGCTTATGTAGATTCGCTTTTTGATAGTTTTCATGCGGAGGGCCTATGCTCCTGACTTCTTCAGCACTTGGACACAGTCAACTGTAAATTCAGTAAGTTATAGCGAGTTAGTCAACAAATCAACAACGTCCCGCTGCCCCTCCATGACCTAATGATTACCTTATGATTATGCCCTGGGCCGGAAAATGTAGCGGGTGGCCCGTCCAGCGCCAATGCGCTTGCCCCCCCGAGAAGATTCCTTTATCGGAAGATTTCCTCAAAATATCGGAAGATTTTCGGAAGATCATGATCTTAGCTGGGTGAAATGAAAACGGGTGCCTCGTCCTTTGCCAACACGAACCAATAATCCTGATTCTACCAGCTCCAGAAGGTCGCGATTGGCGGTATCATAGGTTACCC
Source organism: Geobacteraceae bacterium (assembly GCA_031401815.1). Classification (GTDB taxonomy): domain Bacteria; phylum Desulfobacterota; class Desulfuromonadia; order Geobacterales; family DSM-12255; genus JANNRW01. The sequence goes on from JANNRW010000351.1 coordinate 27,391, forward strand.
CGAACTCTTTTCGACACCAGCCGCTGGTAATCTCACCATATTCCTGAACATGCAAAATGATCCGTTTCTGCCGCTCGTTCAGTCGCGCCTCCATGGCCGGGGTAATGGAGCCGGTCGCTGTGGTTGGCGTCTTTATCCGATCATAATTGCCATCCGGACCGGGGAGCGTGACGACAAAGAAACCGTCCTGCTGGTCAATCTTTGCCTCGTTGAGCCCATGATCAAGCATGGCGTCGCGCATGCGGGCGAAGCCGCTGCCGCGTTGCTCCATCTTGTCCAGGGTGGCAAGTGTCTGAGCGATGAGCGGATTGCGTGAACAAGGGCGATATCCACCCCGGCGGAGCTTGGCCAGGGTAAGGGGCTTGAGCGGATAGCCGGGGCTGGCGATCTCGATGCGGTCGCGGAAAATGCGCACGAATACCTTGCGTGAAGCATCGTCATAGCTGCGATGAGCAACGGCGTTAAGCAGGGCTTCGCGGAGGGCAGCCATAGGGTATTCGTCAAGACGGATGTTGTTGAGACCCACGACGCGGCGGGGATGGAAAGTGTGGTCGTCAATGAACTTTAGCACCTGCTCCAGGGTGCGGGGCAGAGGGGCATTGACATTGAGCTGCCCCTTGGGGCGACCGGTGATGCGGATATCGTCATAGGCATCAACAAGTATTTCGCACTGCGGGAAACGATGGGCCGGGTGAAGGCCGAACAGTACAAATGCACCAGCGGTGGCAAGGTACATGTCGGGCGTATCGCCTCTAATGGCAAGACCGCGTGCGTGGAGCGCCTCGGCAGCGGAAAGCCCGGCATGATCCGTATCGCCCGCGTTGATCCGTTGATTGAATGCCGCGAGAAGATCCTGATCGAGCGATGCCGCCGTAACATCGCTCAGCACGGCGGTTTCAAATGCGGAGGCAGACTCAATCTGGTGCTCCCCTTCGTCCACCTCGGCGCCGGTGGCTTCAACCCCGAACTCTTCCGTCAGAGTGCGCAAGAGAGCCCGGAGCATTTCCGGTTTCAAATCCTCCCGGTCGTGAAAGCGTTTGTAAGAGTGTCCGGCCTGCTTAATCTCTTTGATCAACTCGTTGGTTTCTTCTGACCGGCCAGCGTCAGTGGCCCCCCTGAGAAAGACGATAGTCGGGAGCTGCAACTCCTGGGCGAGGCGATACTCGTGATGCATGGCAGAGATGCCCTCATCCGGGTGGCCGTATTCGTTGGCTATGAGCAGAACATACACAGCACAGCCACGAAGGGTGGCAAGGTAGGGCCTGGAGGCCGGATGCGGAGGAGGTGGTTCCTTCTCGAACAGCACCGGCGTGCAGTGTTGCAGCAGGAATGGGTCGGTCGAGATGAGACCAGTCACGGCGACCCGCTCCAGTTCCAGTTCCTTCTGCACGGAGCTTATGAAGATTCGCTTTTTTGTGTTCATGCGGGGAGCCTCTGGTTCAGGATTGAGGATATGCCGGGCCATATTTGTCAGATGTTGAAACTTGCCCCATTTGTAGGCCCCTCGGGGTTGAATCCTCCGCATCCTTCCACGCGGCAAATTTTTCACGAGCAGAAATATTAATGTCGGACAAAGATCGTCCCCTCAGCTCCTGATGCAGTGCGTGACGGATCTCATGCAACTCCCACAAGACTTCATCTTCTTTGACCGAATAACTGTTCTTATAGGTTTCCATACTCTGCACCCCCGAAAAGCTCAAGCGTTCCTGTTTCAATCAGTTGGTGAGAAATAAACGGATTTGCTACTGATTCTTATTGTTCTCAGCGGTATATGCCGTTCCATTTTCAGCGCAACAGCATGTATGCGCCTCATGGCTTTTCTGACGCAGCCACCAGTTGCCTAATGATCCGGTTTCAGCCCTGTTGTGGAAATATGCAAGCTCCTCTTCTCTACTCATACTTTGATTTCTTCGTATATTTGCAGCTGGGCCTCTCGTTTAAAGGCAATACAGTCGAATGTTTTTTCACTCTTCTTCATCGGTCATAACCTCCACCGGAGAGATGATAGTCAAAATACCGTAACCATTCAAGAGATTTACCTGATTATAGGCTTTCATCTTGTCAAGTCTGACAATGTGCTTGAAATTCCATGAAACAATTCACCGAACATCGAATCCAGCTTTATGGTATCGGAAACGAGTCCATCGCCTTGCGAGGGCGGAAGTATCCCTTGATGCAGTTGAGATTGCGGACACAAATCTGAATGTGGTTCTTTTCGCGGAATCCGGCATTGGGATACAGTTCATTCCCCTCCCAGAAGACCCCTCTGACGGCGTCAAATGGCTTCATACCCATATCTGCGTACAAGGTATGAGTCATTTCCACCACGGCGCAGTCCAGTCGGCGAATGAGAATATCCTCCTCTTCTCCCAATGGTTTTGAATTTCGCGGCAGAGGTGTACCTTCATTTTCTGTGAACTGCTGGAGAAAACCATAACTTGATTTCAGGATTTGCAGAGATTCTGCTTCGAGGAGATTAAGGCAGTTGCCGAGGTCAATGACTGCTCCGATAACCGCCTCGTTCTTAATTCGGGATTTACACAGGTGGGGATTCTGTTTCAGGTGCTTGGCGTATTGGAGTGCTCTTTGCGGGTTACTTTCCCAGAAATAGATGCCATGACCAAGCCAGTCATAGTCATTTTCACTACGTTTAAGATTGTCTTTGCCAGCCAGAACCCGTTCTGCGACATCTTTATCGCAGCCATGGAATCCGAGGATAAAATAGGGAAGTGAGGTGGCCGGGCTTAGTGAGACAGCCTGAAGGGTGAAATAAGCAATGCCCCTTGGTTGTTGTGGTTTTCTGGTTTCAGGCTACCAGTTTCAGTTTTTCAAGTCCTTGGAAATAAGCCTCATCCGGTGTCAGTTTGTC
>JANNRW010000352.1:0-3668 GCA_031401815.1 Geobacteraceae bacterium
CCTTTTCCATGTGCTCCGCCAATTCCTTTGGGCGCATACCTGTTGCTATGCAGATTCCGCGTATTAACCCTCTGAAGTTATCCACCAGTTGATATTGATCTGTCGGAGCAAAGAGCTCTTCCATTGAGCCTGTCATTGCAAGAATACGTGGCCGCACCATTGCAATATCGGCCAACAAAGGTGAATCGGCTAGTTCTGGATAAGCAACTGCCTCCTCACATTGAATAAGTAAATTTTCCAACTCAGAATCTGGCACAAGGCATTTCTTTAAATCTTTGGAGAGCATCTCTGGAGTATTAACTAGAATCCGGCCCTTTAGTTCCTCAACATTTCTTGCAAGGACCTCCGCCGTAAGAGTCCAAGCACTGAGCTCCCCAGCGGAAAATAGTATTTCTTCTTCGAGAGCTTCAAGTACTTCTTCGGAAACATTTCTATCTCCGGCCAACTTTAATTGGACTTTTGATTTATCCAACTTTCTCGACAATGCACGACAGTGCGCAAGTATCCTCGGTAGGTGATCAACGGTCTTGATGCTATAGGGACATTGGCCGCATGCTCTACGCCCAATCCCAATAGCGATTTCAGGAGGACACTCGTTGCTTAACGGACAAATGTGTGTCGAATTTATTCTAATTTCTTCAAGAGCAATTCCGCGGATGATACTCATACCGGATTTGATCTCACCAGAAGCCTCTTCATTTGAAATGGAAAATGCACCGTAATCTCTAAGTACATCAATAATTGGTGACGTAGCTAGATCTCTTTTCAAATTCGAATTTTCTCTATCTGCATCAATAGATAACACCTTGCTTTGTCGATATTCACTATGACTACTCCGTTCCCGATTGAATGCCTTCACAACTTCCATATAATCACTATCAACAACTGTGTAATACCTAACCATGTTTGGGCTTGTATGGCCAGTTATGTATTTACCAATAATGTGCGGCGGGAGGATTGGCGCATGAACTGACACCACCGTTGCTCGCAATCCGTGGGGGGTGTAATTCGTACTGAATTCACCGCGATATATCATCGCCTGCTTGAAGTCCTCCTTCACTTTGAACGAAAGACCAGTTACTTCATAAGGCATAGGGTCAGTCGCATCCTGACCTAGGCTTACTTTAATTTGATTGAAAAAATAGATGATATTGTGAAAGAACAAAGCTAAAGCCGATGCATCATATGTTTTTGCAACATCATATTTCATGAAAATTGGACTAATTTTTCCGAAATCGCTTAGCTCGTGATAATCGTAAAAAAGCTCAGTCTCAAAATGAGACGCTGATATCCACGACTGGCTTTCAATTTGTCTTTCAAGCGCCTTAAGAACTGGAATTGCTGTTGGTCTAATCCACTCGTAAGTCACCTTGTCTGTATTTACAAGCAAGTCAAAACTTGAGTAATAGGGATCGACTGGCTGCGCTTTAAAGGTTCGTTTGTCTAGCCATCTGATATGAATATGACGGAGACCTGTTTCGCTCCCTACGATCACTTGATGGATACCGTGCAAACTTACTATCGGAGTAAGTTTTTGCGGGGAGCGATTTAGCCGGACATACTTTGTTGGAACTACAGTAATCGGAAGCCAAAGCAAAATGCAACTGACTGGAGTTCCATCCATCTTCGTGAATCTTATGATTGGGACAAAACCAAAGTCCTCAGTATTAATGACAGTGTTTTCTGACTTGTCATTGAGTATTGAATACCAGTTTTCTGGAGCAGTTCCATCTCCAATTTTCTGGGCCAAATACCAAGAAAATTCCCCTATTGCATGAATTAACTCGTAGAAAAGCCTGAAATCGTTTATGCGGAAAGTCTTTTTTCGTGTTCCACGTGAGCGCCTTTCTCTCGGCTTATCTATTGACAGTATTGGATTAACGAACCCTCTTAGATCATCTTCGTCATTGGCAATGTTCTCCAAATAGTCAAAGAATCGTTCAATAGCGGTGATGTGGTCGCGCTTAATAATAACTTTTCGCAATGGGGTCACACCGACCCCTTCCATATGCTTTCTCCCGAATTCCAACGGTAAGGGAGGCTGCTCTCCTTCTTTGGGAAGCACTGAGAATAGATACTCGTTCAATCTGCCAAGCGTCTTCTGCTCTTGCTTAGTACTCTTTATCCTCTTAACTTCTACGAGATAGGTGATGTAACGTTGTTGATACCGCATCCATACCTCCTTAATTTCCGGATACGATGTCCTGTAATTCTTTCCCGTTACTTCTTCCTCCAGCTTAGCGGGAGTCTGAACAAGCTGATGATAAATTGATAATTTTGCGGTATCGAAATGGCATCGGTCTGGAATCGCTGACAGAATTGGACCAAGAAAAGCTCTAGGAGATAGCGGATATGCAGGCAGTTTACTTTCACCAGACTTCCTCTTAGTCAACTCTGAGAATAACTCAGCCAAATCACAATCATTTATATCTTCGACAGAGTGCCAGTCACTGGCGATAATCGGACGCCATCCGTACCAATCGTAATTCCTCAAGCTTGTAGTTGTGATGAAGCCAGATATGTCCGGCACAGCAAGGTTTTCACCAATGAATGGGCGCCTCACTATTGCCAACACTTCTGTGTATAACTGCTTGGAAATATCTCTTCTATATTTGGATGCTGGAAGCGAAAAGCTCATTGGTAGCAGTATTGCTTTACTACCCCATAGCGCAATTAGAAATATTCTTAGCCCTCGCCACACTTCTCTGGCAAGAGTATTTGGAATGTCATCAGGCAGCCCAATACTCGTCATGATTTGACGGTGATTCTTTGTCACCTCACTTCCCGTATGATCGTGAACTGCTGAAAACACAGTATTCACCCATGCTCTGTCCAAAGTCGGACTGTACTCAGGGAAGTAACGACAAAATGCCAACGCCTTTAGCCTATTGTCCTTGGTAGCGGTAATAAGATCGGGCGATACGCGTTCTTGTAGCGGGGCGTAAGTTGACAAGAGAGTTTGATGAGTCGCTTTTATTGCAGTTTTAATAGCGATGCTCAACTGCGCGTCATCAACAATAATTACCATGTCCTTGGTGAGATTGATCACTTTGCCTCCAACTCTTTAATCCGTTGCTGGTAATAACCAATCAGCATTTGCTCTGTTGTGATTGGCCCTAAACCTTTAATGAGTCTGTTCGCATAATCAAGTTCAGCCCTGATTATTTCCTCTTCATGTCTGGCGTAAACTTTTGTGCTTTTAATGTCTGCATGCCCCATCAGATTAGAAACAAGCGCTATGTTCATTCCGAGCCCGAATGGTGTCGGGAGATAATTAAGCACATAGATTCCATAACTATGTCTCAAAGAGTGGACAGCAATGCCCTGGGGTAATTTCACATCAGCCTTTTCTGCTCGCATTCGAAATTGCTTTATCCGAGCGCCTCTGTCACCAGCAAAGTAGGGCCGCCCTCTTGCCTCACCGGACAGTGTTTGGAATACGAATGGATGACCAGATCCTGGAATATATTCAAAGCGGAAGTAGTCAATTAACGCATCAAAAAATCTAGTCGCCCAAGGTTCTATAAGAAACGTGTCTGATGTTTCTCTTCCCTTCCATCTCAACAGCTCGAATTCACTTTCAGTTATCCCAGGATTTGGCCGATCAAATGGGCTGTATATATTCACTAATCTTTTTTCCACATCGATGTCCTCTACCCGAATCTGGG
>JANNRW010000353.1:0-12396 GCA_031401815.1 Geobacteraceae bacterium
CACCGGCAAGCACACAGCGCACATCAACAACGGCAACCTCGCAACATTTGGCTGCGTTGAATGTCACTCCAAGACAGTATCAAGCGATACCGTTGTCAGCACACCTGCAATGCACCTCAATAACCTTATGAACTACTCCGGCGCCAAAGCCGGTAAGCCGAGCACCTACGCAGCCGGCAACTGTTCCGCCAGCTACTGCCACACCGATGGTAAAGGTACACAGAAGAGCATGGCTGCCGCCCTCTGGACCGGCGCAGCAACCCTTGACTGCAAAGGCTGCCACGGCTCAGACGCTGCACCGGCCTTCACCAGTAGCGCAGGCGGTGAGCCTAACTACACCAGCACCGGTGCCAACCAGCCGAAATCCAACAGTCACCAGAAGCACACCGTAGCCGGTGCAACCAGCTGCGTAAGCTGCCACGGAACCACCGTTAACGGAACCGGAGCCATCCTTGCCGGCGGCATCCACCTTGACAAGGCGATCACCGTAGTTCAGGGGGGCACAGCAACCCTGACGTACGTGAGTGGCACCAAGACCTGTTCAACCAGCAACTGCCACAGCGGCGGCGGCATTGTCTCCGGTGTAGCAGCAGCCCAGTGGGGCGCCACCCTTGGATGCGACGGATGCCATGGTAACAAGGCTAATGCTGCAACCGGCTTGTCCGGAGCACATAATGTTCATATGAACTTCACGGCAACCGGCGGTAATTATGGCTGCGTTGCTTGTCATGCCAATACGGTTTCCAATGACACCACTATCAGTAATGCCGCAAATCACCTGAACAGTCTGAAAAACTTCTCTGGTGCAAGGGCAGGTAAAAATGTTACCTGCGCCACCATCTACTGCCACTCCAATGGTAAAGGATCATTTGCAGCAATCCCGGCATGGACAAGCGGAACAACTCTTGATTGCAACGGCTGCCACGGAACACTCACTACAACCTATGCGCACACAACTCACGTTGTTGCCAAGGGCTTTACCTGTAATTACTGCCACAGTTCCACAACCACCACCGGTTCTACCATTACCGGCGCAGTTCACATTGATGGATCTGTAAATATTCAGGTTGGTACTTCACTTACCTACAATTCCAAATCAGTAAGCTTTACCGGTGGCGGCAGCTCCTGTAGCAACATCTCCTGCCACTCCCCTTACGGCAGCCCGGTCAACAGCGCAACATGGGGTGTAGCAGCAACTTGTGAGACCTGCCATCCTAAAGCTGGGCTCTCAGGAGCACATGGTGTACACATGGGTTCACTCGACCTGACAAGCGCCAGCGTTTACTACAACATGACTGCCAACCGCACACCTGCTCAGGACGAGAGCATTGCCAGAAAACATGGTTTTGGTTGTGCAAACTGCCATCCAATGGGTGATGGGAACCACATTAACGGCTCAATTGATGTTGATCTGAATCGCGTTAATGTTGCTGGCGTCAGCCATCTCCGTTTCCTGAATCACTCAACAGCTGGGTACGACATGGGAAGTACCAAGAAGTGCTCCAACATGTACTGCCACAGCAATGCATCCAGAGTTGAAGCAGAGTCAAATGTCAAGTCCAATACATCCCTTGCATGGAATGATACCTTTGCCGCTCACCCGGAACTTGACAGATGCGCAATGTGTCACGGCAATCAGCCGACTACCGGCGCACATGCTGCACACTCTGTAGGTAATCACACCGATAACATTTTCACTGGCAAGTCAGGTAAAGTATCTGTTAACAGAACCAGAAATACAGCACACGGTAATCCGAACAACTCTACCACCATCGGCTGCTACATCTGTCATAACGGAACAATGACGAGCAAGGCTAATGATAAAAACACCAAGTGCGTCAGCTGTCATAACGGTGTACAGGCTGATATCAAGGGTGAAGGCGCAATTAGTAATCTGAGGAGCCATGTTAACGGTCTGCGTGACATTCAGTTCCTCCCTGTCAAGGTCATAAGCAAGGCTCAGATCAGGGATTCAAGCTTCAAGTTCTACAGCGGTGTCTGGCAGCGTACTTCGTACAAGAACATGTCGTCACTTTCATTCGATACCGCAAAAACTGCACTTGATACGGCAACCATGTGGCATCCAAGTACACCGATGGAGAGCAACTGCTCAAATATTGCCTGCCACAACGCCAAGCCTGTAAAATGGAATCTTGCAAACTGGAACGATCCTAACAAGTGTATGGACTGCCACAACCAGTTGTAATCTGAAAGTATAGCGGTTTACCCGCTCCAATAGCTGATCCTGTCCCCTGCCCGATTTATCGAGCAGGGGATTTTTTTTGGATATCAATAATTCAAAGCTTGAAACCATGAGCATATTCTTTAAAACGTGACTATTCAGCAAGATGCAATAGGTTGTCATTCCCGAGGGTTTAATCGGGAATCCAGATTGTAAAGCCATGGATCCCCGACAGGATCACTCGGGGATGACAGTTATTTCGCTTTTTCTGCTTATGCTGGATAGTTACCTTGAAACAAAATGGATATTTTTGACTTGAGTCATAATCAGACTCGATATTACAAAATATGGTGACTACAGATTATCGATAGGTCAGACATTGAAAATTATTACAGGGTCAGATGTATATTTGTTAAAAATTGATATAGTTTAAAAACAGTTTAACAAGGAGGTTATTCGATGACAGAGATCATTAGCCGGGCATGTATGAAAATGGGCATATACCTGTTTGTTCTCTGGAGTTCTGTTGCCTTTGCCGACGAAGGCAAGGATCTGTTTGACAAGCAGTGCTCCAGTTGTCACACCATTGGCAAGGGGGAAGATGGCGGCCCTGACCTTAAAGGGGTGACAGACAAAAGAGGCGAGGCCTGGCTGGTGCGCGTTATTGTTGAACCGGAGAAGCTGACGGCGGAAAAGGACGCTGTGCAGGATGGGCTGGTAAAAAAATACGGCTATGAGATGCCTAATGTTGGTGTTACCCGTGATGATGCAAAAAAGATAATCGCTTATCTGAAAAAAAGTGGTGGTGCAGTAGACCCTCTGATCAAAACTACGGTCAAGGGTGAAAAAAGCGCCTCGGAAACAGCTGGTAAAGAGAGAGCTGTTACTACTTTTATCCCGCAAGCATCGGGAGTGGCAGCGGAAAAGCCTGCTGAATTGACACTGACACCGGAGCTTATAGCAGTTGGACGAGCCCTGTTTACTGGCGAGAAGAAATTCGACAAGGGGGGGGCTCCCTGCGCCTCCTGCCATGCTTTCGGCTATCAAGGGGTGGTCAGCGGTAATCTGGCAGCCGATCTTTCGCTGATGTACAGCAAAATGGGTGAGCAGGGGGTAAGAGGTGTTCTGAAAGGGCTAAAGTTTCCGACAATGAAAAAGATTTATGCCGATAGACCGCTGACAGAGGAGGAGATTACGGCATTAACAGCTTTTGCCAAGGATGGAGCAATCAGAAAGGATGCGGCAACAGGGGGGAGCTTTCCGCTTATGGGTATTGGTCTTCTGGTCTTTGCAATCATAGCTCTCAGCATCTACAAGAGGAGGATCGGCTAATGTCGCGAGATAGAATTAAAGATGAGGTATGTCCGGCAGGCCGCGAGTGGGAAGAGTTTTACCGTAATCGCTGGCAGTATGACAAGGTAGTGCGGAGCGCCCACGGGGTTAACTGCACAGGTGCCTGCAGCTGGATGGTTTATGTCAAGGACGGGATCGTTGGCTGGGAACTACAGGCAAACGATTATCCGCAGATCAACGGTGATCTCCCCAACCATGAGCCACGCGGCTGCCCTAGGGGGATCAGTTTCTCCTGGTATCTCTACAGCCCTTTGAGGGTCAAGCATCCGTACATGCGCGGCGTTCTGATCGATCTATGGCGTGAGGCTCGCGCAGTTCATGTTGACCCTGTAGAAGCATGGAAAAGCATTGTCGAGAACCCTGAGTCGCGCGAGAGCTACGTCAGCAAGCGGGGTATGGGGGGATTTCGTCGCGCATCATGGGACGAGGCGAATGAACTGATTGCGGCATCAACCCTCTACACAGCATGGAAGCATGGCCCTGACCGGGTCATCGGTTTTTCTCCAATCCCGGCCATGTCGATGATCAGTTATGCAGCGGGTACGCGCTTTCTCCAGCTGCTGGGGGGTGTAGCCATGAGCTTTTATGACTGGTACTGCGATCTGCCGCCAGCCTCACCGCAGGTCTGGGGGGAGCAGACCGATGTCAACGAATCTGCTGACTGGTACAACGCCTCCTACATTGTCCTGTGCGGTTCAAATGTTCCAATGACACGTACACCGGATGCTCATTTCATGACCGAGGCTCGCTATCGTGGCACCAAGGTTGTGGTCATGTCGCCGGATTACAATATGGCCTGCAAGTTTGCAGATGCCTGGATGCCGGTAGAGCAGGGGCATGACGGTGCCTTCTGGATGGCGGTAAACCATGTCATCCTGACTGAGTTCTATGCTGAGCGTCAGGTTCCATTTTTTGATGAATATATCCGCAAGTACACTGATCTGCCATTCCTCGTGAAGTTGTCCGAGAAAGATGGCACCCTGCGGCAGGGGGAATTCCTCCGCGCCTCTGAACTGGAGCGAGCCTCTGACATCGAGAATGCCGACTGGACGCTCTGTGTCGGAGACAGTGCCGGAGATGTCCGGATTCCGCACGGGAGCCTCGGTTCGCGCTGGAGCAAACAGGAGGGTAACTGGAACCTGGATATGGTCGATCTGGTTGATGGCAATGAAATCGACTGCTGCCTGACTTTCCTGGGAGAGGAAGCAGCTGCTGTCCGCTTTACCTTTGAAGCTGACGGCAACATTGTCAGAAATGTCCCGATCCGGCGCATCATGACGAGAGATGGCGAAGTGATTGTCGCAACAGTCTTCGACCTCATGATGGCACAGTTCGGTGTTGCGCGGGGGCTTGACGGTGATTATCCGAAAAACTACTCGGATGACAAACCCTTTACCCCGGCCTGGCAGGAGAAATACACAGGCATTGCAGCAGATACCCTGATAACAATGGCTCGTGAATGGGCTCTGAACGGGGAACAGAGCAGTGGCCGCAACATGATCATAGTCGGTGCCGGTATCAACCACTGGTACCACAACGACCTGATCTACCGAGCTGCCATTACTGCCCTGATCCTGACAGGGAGCGTCGGCAGGAACGGTGCCGGACTCGGCCATTATGTCGGTCAGGAGAAGGTCGTGCCGCTGGCTCCATGGACTACCATTGCCATGGCACAGGACTGGACCAAGGCATCGCGTTTGCAAAATACACCGAGTTTCTGGTACATGCACTCTGATCAGTGGCGTTATGACCGGAGTTTTGTCGACTATTTCAAGCCGGAGACCGGTGAGAACATGCCGATGCACACAGCTGATTTCAACGCCAAGGCTGCCCGGCTCGGCTGGCTTCCCTTTTCTCCGCACTTTAACGAGAGCCCGATCCGCCTGATGGAGCAGGCGGCCAGCGCTGGTGCGACAACTGATGACGAGGTTCGCGCCTGGCTGATCAAGCGTCTCAAGAGCGGCGAAACACGTTTTGCCATTGAAGATCCGGACGGGGAGGGTAATTCTCCAAAAGTCTGGTTTATCTGGCGCGGCAATGCCATCTCTTCCAGCGCCAAAGGGCATGAATTTTTCTTAAAACATGTAATCGGCGCTCCCAACAGCAGTTTTACTGCACACGAGGCAGCCAAAGGGCAGGTCAAGGATATCGTCTGGCACGAAAAAGCCCCTACAGGAAAAATGGATCTGGTAGTTGACCTAAACTTCCGGATGGACACCTCTACCCTTTATTCCGATATAGTTTTGCCTGCCGCTACCTGGTACGAGAAATCTGACCTTAATACCACTGACATGCATTCATTTGTCAACTGCATGGACGCAGCAGTTGATCCTGCCTGGGAATCGAAATCTGACTGGAATATTTTCGCCGGTATCGCCAAAAAGGTCAGCGAACTTGCGCCCACACATTTCCCGGTACCGTTCAAGGATATATTGGCGACCCCTCTCTTGCACGACACACCTGGCGAAATCGCCCAGCGGAGTGTCAAGGACTGGAAGCTGGGTGAATGTGAGGCTGTTCCTGGCAAGACCATGCCGAATCTTCCCATAGTGGAGCGGGACTATGTCAACCTCTACAACCGCTTCATGTCTCTAGGCCCGCACATCGGCCACCTGCATGCCCATGGTGTGCATTTTGAGGCGGAAGATGTTCACGAAAAGCTCTTGAAAGAGATGCCGACCCGTACATGGGGGGGCAAAACCTGCGTAGACCTTGAAGATGCACGGATTGTAGCCGACGTGCTGATGTCATTTGCACCGGAGACCAACGGCGAACTGGCGCATCGCGCTTATCAGAATCTGGAGAAGCGTGTAGGGAAGCCGCTCAGCCAGATCTCTGCCGGTAACCGGGACTTGCGAATCAGCTGGGAAGATATCACCCAGAAACCGCAGCGCTTCCTCAGCACTCCGGTCTGGAGCGGCCTGGTCAACGAGAATCGCCCTTATGCGCCATACACTCTGAACGTGGAGCATGGCGTCCCCTGGCGCACCCTTTCCGGAAGGCAATCCCTCTACCTCGACCATCCATACTATGGTGAGTTCCACGAAGGGTTACCAACGTTCAAAGCCAAGCTCAACCCGGCCATTCTGGATGAAACAGAGGGTGAAACCGGTCTGATCCTGAATTTTCTGACCCCTCACGGAAAGTGGGGGATTCACTCCACCTACACCGATAATCTGCGGATGCTGACACTCTCACGGGGCGGCCCTGTTGTCTGGCTCAATCATGAAGATGCCGCCACTGCCGGGATAGAAGACAACGAGGCTATCGAGGTCTTTAACGCCAACGGTGTTGTGACCAGCAGAGCCTGTGTCTCATCACGCATACCGCGCGGCGCGGCGATCATGTATCACGCTCCGGAGCGAACGCTCGATATCAAAAAGTCCCGGAAAAGCGGCAAGCGTGGCGGCGTACACAACAGCCTTTCGCGCATTCGCCTGAAACCTACGCTGATGCTTGGCGGTTATGCCCAGTTCAGCTACTACTTCAACTACTGGGGGCCGACCGGAGTGAACCGGGACAGCTACGTGGTTGTGAGGAAATTAAAGGAATAACTACAAAACCATAACTCCCCCCTGCCCCCTCTTAACTTAAGCTGACTATGTCCCATAAATTTTTTTCTGGACACAGGGGGAGGTTAATGATAGATTTTCCGCATGAAGATATGCGGGAAAGAATTTAGTGCTGCCGTAATAAATCGTATCAATGAAACGATTGCTATGGAACCTAGCATTTCCCTGCGGGCGCTCTCTTTGCAAGTTTGTGAATGGCTTGGCTGGAGAGGTCGAAATGGCAAGGCCAAAGAGATGAGCTGCCGTGTTGCTCTGTCGCGGCTTGGTCGTAAGAGACAAATCCGGCTGCCGATCATCAGAAATAAAGCAAACATGTTCACACTTGGGAAACCAAAGGACATTTCCCTTGAGTTTCCTGTCGTTGAGTCTGACTTGGCCAGCCTTGGTGTTATTGAGATTGAGCCTGTTGCTTTGGGCAACCGTGAGGCATCGTCCATCTGGAATACTATGATGGAGCGGTATCATTATTTGGGACGTGGTCCGTTGTGTGGGGCTCAAATTCGTTATCTGATAAAGAGTTCTGTCTATGGCTGGCTGGGGGGTCTTTCTTTTAGCGCCGCCGCATGGCGAGTGGAAGGGCGCGACTGCTGGATTGGCTGGAGCGACGAAGTACGAAGCGAGAATCTGCATCAAGTGGTATGCAATAGTCGTTTTCTGATTAATCCCATAGTCCGGGTTCCCCATCTGGCTTCGCATGCCCTTGCCAGATGTGTGAAACGCCTCGGGCAGGATTGGCAGCAACGATACGGCTATACTCCGTTTCTTCTGGAAACCTACGTTGAGCAGGAACGTTTCAGGGGTACCTGCTACCGAGCCGCCAACTGGATTCGGGTTGGTGAGACACGAGGCCGTGGTAGGCAGGATAGAGAAAGGACTTGTCATGTAACGGTAAAGGATATCTATCTTTACCCTTTGAGCGTTGATGTAAAGGAAATCCTGTGCAGAAGAACGGCTACTACCCCTGTTGTCGCGCCGGTGTCGGAAGTTCGCACACCGGTTGACTGGGCGGATGAAGAGTTCGGAATGGTAAGTCTTGGGGACGAACGCTTGACGAAACGACTCGTAAGCATCGCCCGTGATTTTTATGCCCGTCCTCAGGCTGCCATTCCCCAAGCCTGCCGGACGCGGGCTGAGGCCAAGGCAGCATATCGATTTTTTGATCATCCGGAAACAGATATGGAAACATTGTTGAGCCAACATTACAATGCAACTGTAAATCGCTGTAAAGCGGAACCGGTAGTTCTGGCTGTCCAGGACACAACCTCGCTTAACTACAGTGCGCATCCTCAAACTGCCAACATTGGTCTCATCGGCTCCAGCAAGAATGGCGCAATCGGTCTGTTGGTACATGACACCATGGTTTTCAACCTGGAAGGAACCCCTCTCGGACTGCTCGACGTTCAGAGTTGGGCGCGCAATCCTGATGATTTCGGCAAGAAACATAAAAGGCATGATCTCCCGATTGAAGAGAAAGAAAGCTACAAGTGGTTTAAAAGTTTTGAGAAAGTTACAGCTGCGCAAAAAGAGATCCCAAATACTGTTTTTGTAAGTGTCGGAGACCGGGAAGCGGACATCTATGAGTTGTTCTGCAAGGCCACCGATACAGACTCTGCTCCCAAGCTTCTGGTGCGTGCCGAAAGGGATCGGGCGCTTGCAGACGGACAGGGGCATTTGTGGGAATACTTGGGAACCATGCCGTCTGCCGGCATTCAGGAAATCTCTATTCCCCGCCAGAAGAACAGACCGGCACGGATTGCCCGGCTGGGAGTCCGATTTACAGAGGTTTGTCTCAATTCGCCGAAACGCCATAAAAAACTCCGGCCTATCAAAGTCTGGGCGGTGCTGGCACAGGAAATTGAAGTACCTGTAGGCATTGAACCCCTTGAATGGATGCTTTTGACCACCTGCCCGGTTTCCGATTTCGACCTGGCAGTGGAAAAACTCGACTGGTATGCCAAAAGATGGGGTATAGAAGTCTATCATCGCACCCTTAAGAGCGGCTGCCAAATAGAACAAAGGCAACTTGGAGCCGCTGATCGTATTGAAGCTTGCCTTGCCATTGACATGGTGGTCGCATGGCGCATCCACCATCTTACAAAACTGGGACGTGAAACTCCGGATGTCCCTTGCACGGTTTTTTTCGATGACGCCGAATGGAAGGCGCTTAATGCATATATAAACAAAACTCCTGTCCCCCCATCAAATCCTCCTTCTCTACGTGATGCAATCAGGCAGGTAGCAAGTCTTGGAGGATTTCTTGGACGAAATTGCGACGGTGAGCCAGGTACAAAGAGCCTCTGGCTCGGACTGCAACGCCTTGATGACATCACTGAAACATGGAAGATAACTTCTTGCTATTCTCCAGTATATTTCCACCCCCCTCCGTAGACCCTATAACTTATGGGGAAAGGTAAGTAACTTAAGAGGGGGAGAACAAGCTCCTCCCCTTAAGTTAAGGGGAGGTTGGGAGGGGTTATGAGATTCGGAGATAATCATGAACGTCAGAGCACAACTGGTTATGGTATTCAATCTTGACAAATGCATCGGCTGCCACGCCTGCAGCATCTCCTGCAAGAATATCTGGACTGACAGGAAGGGCGCCGAGTACATGTGGTGGAACAATGTGGAGACCAAGCCCGGTGTTGGTTATCCCAAAAAATGGGAAAACCAGGACAAATTCAAGGGGGGGTGGCGGCGTGATGATGGCAGGCTGAAGCTCAGGGCTCTGGGCAAGGGGTCGACACTCCTCAATATGTTCTTCCAGCCCAATATGCCGAAGCTCGATGATTATTACGAGCCTTTCGATTTTGACTACAGCAATCTCTACAAGGCACCTCCCGGCAGTGACCAGCCAGTTGCCGAGGCAATTTCACAAATCTCGGGCAAACGTATGGATGAGATCAAGGGGGGACCCAACTGGGACGATGATCTCTCCGGTTCACAGATCTACGCTGCCAATGACTCCAATCTGGAAGATCGTACCCTTGTGGAAGATTATGGCCGGATGTTCATGCATTACCTCCCCCGTATCTGCAACCACTGCCTGAACCCGGCCTGCGTCGCCTCCTGCCCGTCCAGAGCCATCTACAAGCGGGGCGAGGACGGAGTCGTGCTGGTGGATCAGGAGGTTTGCAAGGGGTGGCGGTTCTGCACCAGCGCCTGTCCGTACAAGAAGGTCTATTTCAACTGGCAGAGCGGCAAGGCTGAGAAGTGTATCTTCTGCTTCCCTCGCACCGAGACCGGCCAGTGTAATGCCTGCGCGCACAGCTGTGTCGGCAGGATTCGCCATGTCGGCGTACTTCTGTACGATGCAGACCGCGTGGAAGAGTCGCTTTTAAAAGAGAATGACCAGCTGGTAGCAGCTCACCGCGACGTTATCCTGGATCCTCGCGACCCGCAGGTTCGGGAGGCTGCCCGCAAAAACGGAGTCACTGACCAGTGGCTGGAGGCAGCAGAAAAGTCCCCGGTATACGCTCTGGTGAAGGAGTTTAAAGTTGCTCTGCCGCTTCATCCCGAATTCAGAACCATGCCGATGGCCTACTATATTCCGTCACTCTCCCCGGTTATCTCCAGTGGAGGAGATCTCCATAAACTTGCAGATCATGGCACGTTCCCGCTGCTCGAAAAGATGCGCGCGCCGATCAGCTTCCTGGCAAGCCTGCTCTCAGGGGGGAATCAGGAGATAATTGCCGAAGTGCTGCGCAAGCAGATCGCTCTGCGTCTGTTCAAGCGCGCTGAAAATCTAGGCCAGAGTATCGAACCATCCATTCTGAAAAATGCCGGGCTTGATGAAGCAGGAGCCAACAAGTTATACCGCCTCTTCACCATCGCCCCGTACCGTGAACGCTTTATCGTCCCGACGCAACAGCGGGAGGCGCAGGATCCGGAAGTGCGCAAGGGCGCCAGTGGGTTTGGTATTCTGAAGAAGAGCAGGAGGTCGAAATGACGATAGCTGACAGCTACGAAGCGCTTTCCAGGATGATCGACTATCCATCGGAAAAAACCGGGCTACAGAGTGACTGCGATCTGGTGACTGCCTTCATGAAAAAACAGAAGATGGCTCACAAGCCACTCTCTTCCTTTGCTGATTTCGCAAAAAGATCACCTCTGGCTCTGCTTCAGGAAGAGTACGTCGCCACCTTTGACTTCAACCCGGCTACTGCTCCATATCTTGGCCACCACCTGTTTGGCGACAACCAGAAAAAGGGTAGCTACATGATCATGCTGAAGCAGGAGTTTGAACGCTTTGGATACAGCCCGGGCGGAGTCGAACTTCCGGATCATCTTGCAGTGGTGCTGGGGTTCCTGGCTCATTTGGCGCGGCAGGATGGGGCTCTCTCACGGCAAAAATTCATTGCTGATGCAGTTTTGCCGGGGATGGAACGTATGAACAGCGCCTTTGCTGACCGGCAGGATTCTCCCTGGAAAACTCTTGTAGAAACGGCCAGGCTGCTCTGTGCTGAAGATTGCAAGGAGGTACACTCATGTTAAACAGCTTTATTTTTGTCGTCATGCCCTACGCCGCCCTGGCGTTGTTGATTTTTGTAACGCCTTATCGCTACTACACGAACAGGCTGACCTGGACAGCCTATTCGACACAGTTTCTTGAGAGCAAGACCCTTTACTGGGGCTCTTTGCCATGGCACTTCGGCATTCTGCTGGTGCTCTTTGGTCATTTTGCAGGAGTTGTCTGTCCCGGTGGAATGAAAAAGTTGCTGGCCAACCAGCAGATGCTTGTTCTGCTGGAGAGCATTGGCCTTGCCGCAGGTCTCCTTGCACTTCTGGGGAGCGTTCTCCTCCTTCTTAGGCGGGTAAATGAAGGGATGCTCAAAAAGGTCACTTTTTGTAGCGACTGGGTGCTGCTCTATCTGCTGATAATGCAGGTAGCGACAGGCATCTATATAGCAACTTTCATGCGCTGGGGGTCGGTCTGGTATCTTCATACGGCAGTGCCATATTTTTACTCCCTCCTCTCATTCAATCCGGAACTGGGATATGTGGCTGATTTCCCATTGATCTTCAAGCTTCACTCGGCTGGGGCGTTCCTGATTATTGCGATCTTGCCGTTCACCAAGCTGGTACATCTGCTCTTTTTCCCCATAGCTTTTCTGAAAGATGCGCCGATCCTGTACCGCTGGCGAGTAAAATATCCTCCCCTCCCTTGACGGGAGGGGATCGAGGGGTGGGTGAAGTTGCAACCTGCTGATATCTTGGCACCTTCCCCCCCCCCCTAACCCACCCCCCCCCGGGGGGAGGGGGTGTTTTTCTGCGTTAAAAAGGCTTTAATTG
>JANNRW010000354.1:0-17404 GCA_031401815.1 Geobacteraceae bacterium
GACAAACTGACACCGGATGAGGCTTATTTCCAAGGACTTGAAAAACTGAAACTGGTAGCCTGAAACCAGAAAACCACAACAACCAAGGGGCATTGCTTATTTCACCCTTCAGGCTGTCTCACTAAGCCCGGCCACCTCACAAGACGCCACTTACCCTGAGCGAAATATTTTGCAACCTGCATGATTATTTTGACTCACGTGGCTACAAAATCAGAAAACAGAATGTTTCTGTTAACTTGGATTATAAAGGAATTTCCGTCGATTTAGTTCCTGGAACACGTCAGCCACTCTCCATGACAGACCATAGCATTTATAGGCGTAAGGCTGATTCGTGGACTAAAACCAATATCAACAAGCACATTCAATTGGTCAAAAATTCCAGAAGGATCAGTGAAATAAGGCTTATGAAGATTTGGAGAAAGCTCCATGGGCTGGACTTTCCATCATTTTATCTGGAGCTATGCGTAATCGATGCGCTGCATGGATGCCGGTATGGAAATTTACCGTCAAATTTTGCGACTGCCCTTACTTATCTTGCCGATGATTTTCAAACAGCGAGGCATATAGATCCGGCAAACAGCAATAATACAATTTCCGATGATTTGACTGACAATGAAAAGGCCAGGATTGCCAAGTTGGCAAGGGTTTCACTTGAGAAGCAGTTTTGGGAAGAAGTGGTTCAATAGACCAGAGGAGATCCGAAATGACACAAGCTGTTGCAGTAAGGATGGAAGGCGATACGTTCCAGGCCAGAATGTTCTGGCGTAAGGCTGTTTGCCTGCTTGATCCTTTTAGCCCAATCACGAAAGTCGGTTTTGAAATAGGGCCAAAAGGATTTGACGATATATGGGTCGAATATGAGCCCGACCGCAGTCCCCATGATCAAGAGGGAAGGCCGTTACTGCGAGAGCATCTGCAATGCAAATGGCATGTTAGACCTAACAGCTATGCTCACGCCGATTTGATTAATCCTGAATTTATCAATGCCAATTCGCAATCACTTCTTCAACGCGCCCACAAAGCCCAATTGTCTTACGCACCGGACGGGTTCGGCGCACGGTTCAAGCTGGTTACGAATTGGCATATCGATAAGGATGACGCACTCCGCCCGCTGATCCGCACGAGAAACGGTACCCTACGTCTCACTGACTTATTTGGCACAGATACCGATAAGAGCAAATCTGGCGCAATCAGGAAGCTATGGCGAGAACACCTGAGTATAAACGAGGATGAGCTACGAGTTTTAGCAAGAACATTGGCGTTTAGTACAGTATCCGATTCTCTTGATGATCTGCGGGAATCGCTTGACTGGCGGTTTGCGGTTGTCGGTCTTCGACGTATTCCCGCCAATGAAAGTGTCTTTCCGTATGATCATTTAGTGTTTAAGTGGTTAGAGCAGGGGCGACTAGAATTTGACCGGCAATCGCTACTTGAATCGTGCAAGCAACAATCGCTAGTTGAGAAAAGCAGCCGAAGTCAACTTGTTATTGGCGTAAAGTCGTTTGAGCATGCGTTTGATCGACTTGAAGATCGTTGCGCCGCTGTCCTGGATTTAATCCATTTCTTCGATGAACGCCCTATTCGGCGGCAAGAAGATTGGCAGACCACATTATACCCGCAACTAAAAAGTTTTCTCATTGACGCTGCAAAAAGCTATGAACGCATCCGGTTGGCGTTAGATGCTCATATCACGCTCGCGTTCGCTGCCGGATCGATTCTTAATATCAAATCCGGTCGAATGGTTGAGTTGGAGCAAAGAACGATAGGTTCTCAGATATGGTCACCGGATGATTCGTTGTCTGACCCGGCTTTGCCGACATGGATATTCGATGTTGAATCGTTTTGTGAAAATAGGGAGGACGTGGCAGTGGCTGTTTGCCTGACGCATGATGTGGCAACAGCAGTGAAAAAATTTGCCGAAGACAATCTTCCAACTGTTGGCCGGCTGCTGATAGCCAGATTGACCAGTGGAGCCGGGGCTCGTGCAGTGGCGAACGGTAGGCATGCATTTGAACTTGCAGAAAAACTTTCCTTTCGGATTAAAGAAGAGCGGTGGCAAGCTGGAATAGTAACTCACCTTTTCATTGCCGGCCCCAATGCGTTTAACTTTTTTCTTGGACAGAGGCAACCAAGCCTTGGGAAGCTGACATTATACGAATTCGATTTTGAAGGTCATAAGGGAGGCTCATATGAAGCATCCCTATCCTTACCTGTGAAGCTGTAGTTACTAACGCCTGAAATCCGGCAGGTGGAAGGAGTTGGCACATCCCCCCCATGCCCTCCCTTCGGGGCTCTGGAAAATATGGATGGACTTCCAGTGATTTACACACCACGGGCTTTAATATTTAAGAGGATGCCGTAAAAGTGTATCGTCTCTGTCGCGAGTGCCTCGGTCATGTACGCGTGTCCGGCCTGGGCCGAGTTGCTGTTGAGCCGGATTGCGTGATTATTTGAACTCGTTTCAGGATTGGTGCGCAAACCTGCTGACCCTTTCAAAACACGGGGGATCTGCGCATGGTTCAACTGCTGGAAATATAAGGTAAATATAAAAGGAGGTGTTTTTTCGTGATGATTTTGATGCTACATGCAGGCTGGTTTGCGTTTTTGACCTTGCCAGACCACGGCTGGCGTGGCCCGCCAGGGCCGCTACCGGGATTTTGACTTGATTAATAAAGGACTGAAACTATTCCTAATTTCACCATCAATACACCAAATGCCGGTACCGGGATTTTGACTTGATTAATAAAGGACTGAAACCAAGTTGCCTTCGTGCCCTTCCTAGTTATACTTTTAAACCGGGATTTTGACTTGATTAATAAAGGACTGAAACGGCCTGTTGCGCTGTTGGCTACCATCGCAGCCACACCAACCGGGATTTTGACTTGATTAATAAAGGACTGAAACGATGGTTTTCATTTTTGTAGGTACAGCAGAGTTCAGATATCACCGGGATTTTGACTTGATTAATAAAGGACTGAAACGGTGAAATTCCTAAACAAGACATCTGTGCCTTTGATATGACCGGGATTTTGACTTGATTAATAAAGGACTGAAACTCATTCCATGGATCTATTACAAGTACATCAATCTGTTACCGGGATTTTGACTTGATTAATAAAGGACTGAAACACAGCGCTGCGCCTCCAGAGCGAGCTTGGCATTTTCGACGACCGGGATTTTGACTTGATTAATAAAGGACTGAAACTCCGAAACATCATCATCAGACTGCCGGGGCATTTTTGCACCGGGATTTTGACTTGATTAATAAAGGACTGAAACTTTCTTCAGTGGTAAGTTGCTGCTGATAAGATGCGGACTCAACCGGGATTTTGACTTGATTAATAAAGGACTGAAACAAAATGTATGCTCTTTGCTACAGTGGCCACACTCATAAGACCGGGATTTTGACTTGATTAATAAAGGACTGAAACGCCGAATCTATTACAACATTGGTAAGTGAGGGCTTAAGCATACCGGGATTTTGACTTGATTAATAAAGGACTGAAACGGTAAAGACCGTGTCACGTGTCCGGTTATCGTGTCCGTAAAATCAGAAAGACGAATCGTAATAACGGACACGTTCGATGGACGACGATTCACGAAAAAGAACGGTAAAGACCGTGTTGCGTGTCCGGTTAACGTGACATAATGCGGTTGTCAGAAGCTTTTACCGATGATGGGCAACGATTTCTCCCCACTCATGCCGCCCCTTCAGGGCTCCATATTTTAAAATGTTAAATGCCCGTGGTTCACACCACGGGCTATAACAAGCCGCCCCTTCGGGGCTTACCGACGCGCCCCTGCTGGGCTATCCGGCGTGCCCCTGCGGGGCCGCTATAGGGGCGGCGTACTACAGGCCGCGGCGTTGTGCCGCGAAGAAAAATATTAACCCGCTCCACAGCACGGAGACTTTGCTCATGCCGACTCTCTATCAGCAAATCCACCAGCAACAAAACCTCCTCAATGCCTGGGAAGCGGTGCGGGACAAGGGCTCAGCGGGCGGGATCGACGGCGTTTCTCTGGAGAAGTTTGCAGCGGAGCTGGAGGGGAATCTGGCGAGTCTGGCGGCGGAGCTGGAAAGTGGCCGCTTTATTCCGCTGCCGTACAAGGAGTTGCGGATACCCAAGGATGATGATGAATTTCGCACGTTGGGGCTGCCGGCCATTCGGGACAAGGTGGTGCAGCAGGCGGTGCGGGTTGTGCCGAGCAAAAAGGACCCGGTCAAACAGCGCAAAAGGGAGTATGAGAAGCTGGAGTCAGAAGGGTTCGAGCTGGTGGTCTCCACGCCGGGGGCGTTTATCGGCAAGACAAAGAAAGGGGTGGTGATCAAGAACAAGGGGGTGGTGGTTCATGAAGCGCCGCTAGGCAACCTCCAGCATATTTTCGTTACCTCGCCGAGTGTTACCCTGTCGTCCAATGTCATTGCTTTTTGCGCGGAGAAGAAGATTCCGATTGATTTCATGGAGCATGGCGGCATGCCCTATGCCCGGCTCTACCCCCTGCATTCCGGCAATGTGCCGCTGCAACTGGCACAGCTAAGCGCAGTTGAGGACAGCCGGGGGGCGCATCTGGCCACGTCCATTGTGCATGGCAAGATCAAGAACCAGATTAACCTGGCGAAGTATTATCACAAATACCGCAAAGCGTTTGATGCCGATTATGTGGCGGCGTTTACTACCAGGATTGAGGTTATGGACGGTCTGGCGGAGGAGGCGAAGGCGCTGAGCGCGACTGATAATGAGACGCTGCGTGGCCTGCTCTTTTCCATTGAAGGGCGGGCAGCCAATGAATACTGGCAGCTTGCCACCATTTTGCTTGACGGGGAGGTTGCCTTTGATGGCCGGGAGCGGCAGGGGGCGAAGGATCTGGTTAATTCCCTGCTCAATTACGGCTACGGCATTCTTTACAGCAAGATCTGGAGTGCGGTAATCCGCTCCGGCCTGTCACCCTATATCAGCTATCTGCACAAACCCCAGAGCGGCAAGCCGACGCTTATTTTCGACCTGATTGAGGAGTTCCGGCCCCAGGCGGTTGACCGGGTGGTTTTCTCCATGATTAACAAAGGGGTTGAGTTCACCAGGGACGACGATATGCTCTCGGTTGAGTGCCGCAACAAGCTGGCAACGGGGGTACTGGAGCGGCTCAACACGGTGGAGGAGTTTCACGGCAAGGAGCTGCGGCTGGGCGAGATCATCAAGGGGCAGGCACGGGGCGTGGCCGATTATCTGCTGGGAGAGAGCAGCCGCTATGCGCCTTACCGGGGGAAATGGTAATGAAAAAGAAATTCGTGGTCATTGCCTACGATATTGAAAACAATAAAAAGCGCCGCGTTGTCAGCGATCTGCTGGCAGCCCACGGCAAGCGGGTCAACAAGAGTGTGTTCGAATGCTATATTTCCGCCAGGAACCTGGGCGTGCTGAAAGAGGAGCTGCAACATAAGGTGAAGGCCAGCGATGATGTGATTCTATATTACCCGCTCTGCCCGTCCTGTCTCGACAAGCGGGAGCGGCAGGGGTATGTTGCAGCGGAAGAGATGGTGAAGGTTTTTTGAGGGGCAGGGTGAGAGGCAGGCTGAGAGGCAGGCTGAAGGTAGAAGGCTGAAGGTTAAGGCTTAAACGTGAAGAGTGAAGGGTGAAGGGCATTTTCGATTTAACCCCCGTGGTTCACACCACTGGCTATAACATATCGCCCCTTTGGGGCTAATTCTGAGCCCTGTAAGGGCGGCATATCATAGCCCGTGGCGTGAGCCACGGGTTGATTACACCACATATGATTCAGCCCTGAAGGGGCGGCATGGCTTTTTTGATTTGCGAAAATATGTCTTGGCGGTGTTGTCAATCAATTCAGCAGGTTGCGCGACAAGGCCGGTTTTTGTGCAACTTTTTGGCTTACCCCAAACTCGCATATCGCCATCCGGCGGCACCACTCAAAATCATTTGCGAAAATCTTGTTTGCAACATATTTTGGGCATGAAATATTATCGAAATTACGGTATGTTACGAAGCGCCACGAAAGGTTCAAATATGGAAACTTCGCAAATCGTTTTCTATGGAAAACCTGAAAATCATTTGCGAAGTTTTTCTCCAAGAGGATGTTAATAAATTAAGGAGGTTACGATTTTCAGGTTGTAAACGAAGAGGTTTTCGGATTTCCAAAAGAAACGATTTGCGAGAAAAATAATGGAGGTGAGGCAAGTGGCCGTATTTACAGAGATAACAAAGGAAATCCGGCAGATTGAAAGGAGGGTCGATTTGAATAAACCCAATGATATCAGGGAGGAAGATCATTGACTTGATTAATAAAGGACTGAAACAAAGAATAAACATGCGCTCACAAAAAGCAAATTTTTCGGAAGATCATTGACTTGATTAATAAAGGACTGAAACGCCCCATCATCTCGGCTTACGCAAAGGCCGAAAATCCTTTGGAAGATCATTGACTTGATTAATAAAGGACTGAAACATAATACCCAATCTAACAAACCACCTGTATCTTTCGGAAGATCATTGACTTGATTAATAAAGGACTGAAACTGAAGACGCCTCCTTGATTGCAAATAGTATCAACCTGGAAGATCGTTGACTTGATTAATAAAGGACTGGATGGAGAAACCGTAATTCGTGTCCGTTCTGCGTTATCCGTAAAAACAGAAGCAGTATAACTCTGCTCACCAATTTCCCTCATCACGATATCCTCGTGAAAAGGTTCTGCGTTATCCGTAAAAACAGAAGCAGTATAACGGCAAAAAAAGGCGCTGTAGTTTATCTGGTTGTCCGTTCTGCCGTGCATTATCCGAAAATAAATAACGGACACGATTAACGGACACGGTTTCGGTGAGGGTATGAAATGAATATTGAAGAAATGGATGTTTTTAAACTTGCGCACGAGTTCACTTTGAAGGTGTACAAAGCAACGGAAACATTCCCTCAAGCTGAGCGATTTGGGTTGGTGTCGCAGATGAGACGAGCCGCTTCATCCATTTGTGCAAATCTCATGGAAGGTGGCCACAGATTTGGCAAGAACGAGTACAAACACTTCGTTAGTATTGCCAAGGGTTCAGCAGGGGAGATGAAATATCATCTGTTGTTGTCAAAAGATCTCGGTTATATCGAGAATGACGTGTATCAACAACTTGTAGAGCTAGCAGAAAGAGTCTGCATGATGCTTTCCAGACTACATGGTTCTATTAAATAACGGACACGGTTAACGGACACGATTAACGGAATTTCTCCGGTTTTCGGATTTCCAAAAGAAACGATTTGCGAGAAAAATAATGGAGGTGAGGCAAGTGGCCGTATTTACAGAGATAACAAAGGAAATCCGGCAGATTGAAAGGAGGGTCGATTTGAATAAACCCAATGATATCAAGGAGGAAGATCATTGACTTGATTAATAAAGGACTGGATGGAGAAACCGTAATTCGTGTCCGTTCTGCGTTATCCGTAAAAACAGAAGCAGTATAACTCTGCTCTCCAATTACCCTCATCACGATATCCTCGTGAAAAGGTTCTGCGTTATCCGTAAAAACAGAAGCAGTATAACGGCAAAAAAAGGCGCTGTAGTTTATCTGGTTGTCCGTACTGCCGTGCGTTATCCGAAAATAAATAACGGACACGATTAACGGACACGGTTCACGGAATTTCATGTGTATTTCGTTCTGCGTTATCCGTAAAAACTTACCTGATATGTAATGATCTTCAGCCAGCAGGATCGTCATGCCGGAAATGTTCTGTCCGGCATCCAGTTTTTAAGCTGTTTGATTTTTTGCTCAATCATTTGACCATTTAATTTTGATGGTATAGGATACCATAATGACTCGAAAAGCAGCCCTTGTGATAAATGACAAAATCACCCGTAATGATGGCAGTATTATTCAGCGCTTCAAGCCGCCGTTGGTCGACCATGTATCAAAAAGTAACCTTGCGGTAGTTATTCATGAGAAAGAGATAGAGAAATAGATAGAGATAAAAAAAGGTCTTTCTGCTTTTTCTCTTTCTCTTTCTTTCAGCTATTCAGCGTTTCAACCGCCGTTGGTGCCCTTTATCAAAGAGTCAATTACGGTAGTTACTCAAGAGGTCGTTGTCTGGCGATTGCCTGTGCCGCTCAAAGATTCACCTCACCGGTACAAGTACAGACTTTATTTTGGCAAAGATGGCATTTGCATTGTACGTTTCGATAATGAGCTGGGCAAGGGGGATCATCAGCACATCAACGGGATTGAACGGTCATATTTATTCAGAGATATTCCTGGGCTACTGCGCGATTTCAGAAAAGCAATTCAGGAGAACGAGGTGCAACCATGACGGCAAAGATCGGCATTAAAAGTACAGATGATTTTTTCAAGGATGTAGAACGTGACTGGTTGGCCGTTGATAGTGGCGAAACAGCACCGGAGCCGGTATGCAGGATTTACTTTGAATCTGCTGAAGCCCTTTCACGAGTCCTTACCAGGCAAAGACAAAACCTTCTGCATATCCTTCATCTAAATGGCGCCTTGAGTGTCAGGGCGCTTGCCGCTCTTTTGGGGAGGGATTACAAGAATGTTCATCAGGACGTAAAGATTCTGGAGGATTCAGGCCTGATAGAGCGTGATAGCAAGCAGCATGTTGCTGCTCCATACAAAAAGCTGACTATTGAATTAGATTTGGCAGCTTGATTTCGTGTTGCCAGCAAATCTACGCCACACTTCTACCCTGGATTTCAATTAGCAGTTCGGGGTGACGGTTCAATAGTTTCAGCAGTGTGTCCGCCTTTATCGTAAGATGCAGACTATCTGGTGAAAGTTAAGTGAAGCAGTTGTATTCATCTTTAAAATAACGGACACGGACAACGGACGACGAATCACGCGGTTAATTGCATCTTGACCTTCCCCTGCTGCATGTGTACACTTGAAATGTACACTTAAGGAGGCTGCCATGATTACAGTTCCTGTCACCACATTTCGCAAGCATATTCCGGATTACCTCAGCAAGGTTCAAAAAGGGGAGGATATCTCTCTTACCTCGCGAGGCAAGGTTGTTGCCAGGCTTTTGCCGCCACTTGATGAACGCCAGAGTGCGCAGGAGCAGCTGGCGGCTCTGCGGGGAACAGTCCTCAAATACGATGACCCGTTCGAGCCGGCGGTTGCTCCTGAAGAGTGGGAAGTCCTCAAGTGATAGTCCTCGATACCCATGCGCTCGTCTGGTGGCTTGACGATCCGACGCTCTTGAGCAAAGCAGCTGGCGCAGCTATCGAACAGGCGGTGCAGGCCGGGAAGGTGCATGTTTCCTGCTTCAGCGCCTGGGAGCTTGCTATCCTTGCAGAGCGGGGGAGACTTCAATTGACGCTTGATGTCAGTGACTGGCTGGTGCGCTGTGAAAAGCTGCCGTTTGTCTCGTTTGTTCCGGTAAACAATGCCATTGCCATTGAGTCGGTCAGGCTGCCCGGATTTCCCAATGCCGACCCGGCAGACCGGATTATCGTTGCTACGGCCTTGTTTATTGGGGCGCAACTGGTGACGAGGGATGAAAAGATAAGGGCATATCCTCATGTCCGGACTATTTGGTAACCGGTGGGGAAGAGTATGAAAATCGGCTGTTTAGCGCCATTTAGCTAAGAATTATGTCTAAACCCGGGTTTAATGTCAGGATTAAATCTCTTGCCCCTCTTTTGGCATCCTTCTATACTGCATAAACCTCTTCCGTCAGAAAGTGACTTGCCATGAAAATCGAGTGTCCCAGCTGCAAGCTTACCGGAAACATTAATGAGGCTACTGTCCCGGCTACCGGTCTGGCAATGACCTGTCCCAGATGCAAGGCTAATTTCACTGCCTTGCGACCTGTTGCAGGCTCCGGGTCTGCCGGTGCAATGGTTGACAGCTGCCCCTCTTGCCAGTATGCCACTTTTTCGGAAGAGAAGTTTTCGACCTGCCCCAAGTGCGGACTGGTTGTAGCTGACTACCTTCGAAAGCAGCAGGAGGCAAGGGATGTGCAGAAGAGTCGCCCCCAGGCTCCAGCTTCAGGGAGACCTGCGCATCAGCCGCCGCCAGTGGAACTCTCTGTAGAGCAGCGCAAAAAGGAAGAGGAGTCGCGTCGGAAATACGGCATTGACAAGGTTGCTGAAAGCCAGTTGCCTCCGGAAGTTCTAGCAGTTAACTCTTATGACAGTACCCCTCTTCCGGTTATGATTGTCGGCTGGATAACCGTAATTGCAGGGATTCTGCTGATTATCTACGGTGTCAGTGGGCTCCTTGAATTTGCCGGGAAACTCAAGGAGGCAAAAGTAGCCATCCAGGCAGGAGACGAAGCATTGACAACCAGCAATCTGGTGCTTGAATTCGGAATTATTCCTGCAATCATAATTGTTTATTCCCTGACGATGATTTTTTTCGGCAGCCAGTTTCTGCTGCTCAAGCGCTGGTCTCTCAAGGCGCTCGGATTTGGGGCGTGGGCAGGGATATGTCTGGCGGCTGTCATGGAGTTGACAGATATGATTGCCTGGTGCCGCAGAGCCTCAGACAGTGCTTCAATTGGCTATTATGCTACCGGAATTCTGGGAGGGGTGCTGCTGGCAGCTCTCTGGATAGTCCCTCTGCTTGTTCTTGCAGAGTATCTCAAGTCAGAGCAGTTTGAAAAAGCCGGGAAATCTTTTGTATAAGCAAATCCCCTTGTAACTGAGAAGCACAATCGAAACAGAAAACAGAATCAAAAACATTTTTACAGGGATGAACAGGATGAACAGGATGAAACCCAGCGTTGTCCGGTTTGGTTTTTGCTTCCGTCCTGTAAGGACAGGATGAAGGTAGCCGGGGAATTCATTCCCCGGAAATGATGGTTAAATGTCACCTCGTCACGTACGTGACGAATGAATATTTGACATTTTTACCCGTGGGATAAATCCCACGGCTACATTCTAACGCCCCTACAGGGCTATGAGTTATCAGTGCAAAAACTTAACCGGACAACGCTGGAATAATTGCATCCCCTTTTTTGTTGACAGCTGTCATTCGGGTCAATAGTATTTTCCATTCAAATAAGCTGCTAATTCCTGGAGGTAATAAGAGATGGGTAAGGTATTTAAAGTTGCGGTTCTGCCGGGAGACGGTATCGGCCCGGAAGTCATGGCAGAGGCGCTTCGGTTGCTTGATGCGGTCGAGATGAAATATGACGTCAGGTTTGAGCGAACCCACGCCAATGTAGGGGGCGCTGGTATTGATCTTGAAGGGAAGGCTCTTCCTGAGACCACGGTCAATATCTGCAAGAGCTCCGACGCAATCCTTTTCGGTTCCGTAGGTGGACCGAAATGGGAGACACTCCCTCCTGATGAACAGCCGGAACGGGGAGCTCTGCTGCCGCTAAGAAAAATCTTCGGTCTGTACGCCAATCTCCGCCCAGCCATTATCTTCCCCTCTCTTACCGGGGCTTCGTCTCTGAAAGAAGAGGTTATCGGCGGCGGTTTCAATATACTGGTTATCCGCGAACTGACCGGGGGTATCTACTTTGCCCAGCCAAAAGGGATTGAGGGGGTTGGTCGCGAGCGGGTTGGATTTGATACGATGCGCTACTCTGTACCGGAAATCGAGCGTATTACCCATGTCGCCTTCCAGGCTGCCCTCAAACGTGACAAAAAAGTCTGCTCTATCGACAAGGCCAATGTTCTCTCATCCTCGGTTCTCTGGCGAGAGATCGTTACCGGTATTGCAAAGGAGTATCCGGATGTAGTCCTTTCCCACATGTATGTCGATAATGCTGCCATGCAGCTTGTAAAGTGGCCCAAACAGTTCGACGTCATACTCTGCGAGAACATGTTCGGCGACATCCTCTCAGACGAGGCTGCCATGCTTACCGGATCGCTCGGCATGCTTCCCAGTGCCTCACTTGCTGAAGGGACTTTCGGCATGTACGAACCATCAGGCGGTTCCGCGCCGGACATCGCCGGTCAGGGGATTGCCAATCCGATTGCGCAGATACTCTCCACCGGGATGATGCTCAAATTCTCTTTCGGCATGCTTGATGCGGCTGATGCAATCGACAATGCCGTGGCAAAGGTTCTGGATCAGGGGTACAGGACAAGGGATATCTATCAGAACCTGCCAGGTGAGAAGCTGGTTAATACGAAAGAGATGGGCGCAGCTGTTATTGAAAACTTAGGTTGAGGTTGAGGTTAAGGTTGAGAAAGAGGTAGAGAAAGAGAAGCAGATAGAGAAAGAGAATGAGGAGAAGATGTAGAGGCAGGAAAATATAGAGAAAGAGAGTGAGAATCAGAATGAGTAGTGGTGGACGGCTTGGCATACGGTAGTTTCCGACAGATGCCTGTATGGCAGAAGGCTATGGAGGTAGCTGAAACTCTTCACTCTCTGACCGAAGCGCTGCCAAAGAAGGAAGATTATGGCTTCACATCTCAGATTCGTCGTGCTGCCTTAAGTATTTCCGCCAATATCGCCGAAGCTTATGGACGGAAGCATTTGCTGGACAAAATAAATTTTTATTATCATGCTCGTGGTTCGTTAACCGAAACACAGAGTCATATTGAGTACGGTAAACGGGTAGGTTATTTGCAGATTGAAGATGCTGACCCGCTTGATAATGAATTAACGAAACTCTATCATCAAATCAACAAGATCGTTGCAGAACTTAGAAGGCTTAGACAGCCGTCTGAAAATTAATACGGAGAAGGGGGTATCTATATCTCTTTCTCTATCTATCTCTTTTTTAAAAGGAAAAGACCATGAAAGTAGGAATAGTAGGTTGGCGCGGTATGGTTGGTTCGGTTCTCATGCAGCGGATGGAGGAGGAAAACGATTTTGCTCTGGGGTTTGAGCCGGTTTTCTTCTCCACATCGCAGGCTGGTCAGCCTGCTCCGATGAATGCAGGCGTATTGAAGGTTGCAGAGGATATTGAAGAGCTCAAGAAACTCGACATTATCATCACCTGTCAGGGTGGCGACTACACCAAGGCTGTGCACCCGGAGCTGCGCAAGCAGGGGTGGAACGGGTACTGGATCGATGCAGCCTCCACCTTAAGGATGGAGGACAATGCAGTTATAATCCTTGATCCGGTGAACAGAAACGTCATTGACAAGGCTCTTGCAAACGGGCAGAAGGATTTCATAGGGGGCAACTGCACGGTTAGCCTCATGCTCATGGCTCTGGCCGGGCTTTTCCGCGCCAATCTGGTTGAGTGGATTTCCACAATGACCTATCAGGCCGCCAGTGGTGCAGGTGCACCGAATATGCGCGAACTCCTTCTGCAGATGGGGGTGTTGAGCAGTGTAGTTGCCGAAGAGCTGAAAAATCCGGGCTCGGCAATTCTTGAGATTGATCAGAAGGTTACTGCAACCCTTCGTGACGGCTCCATGCCGACAAAAGAGTTTGGATTCCCGCTTGCCGGAAACCTTCTCCCCTGGATTGACAGGGAAGTCGAGGACGGTCAGAGCCGCGAGGAGTTGAAGGGTTTTTCAGAAACCAACAAGATTCTCGGCACTAAATCACCGATTCCGGTTGACGGAATCTGCGTTCGCGTAGGAGCAATGCGCTGCCATAGCCAGGCGATTACCATCAAACTCAAAAAAGATCTGCCGATCGCCGAGATTGAGGCTCTGATTGCCAATGATAACGAGTGGGTAAAACTGATCCCCAACAACAAGGCGGACTCTCTGTCCGGGCTTACTCCGGCAGCAGTCTCCGGCAAGCTGACTGTTCCGGTCGGCAGGGTTCGCAAGATGAAAATGGGGCCGGAGTTTATTCAGGCGTTCACCTGTGGAGATCAGCTTCTCTGGGGGGCTGCGGAGCCGTTGAGACGGATGCTCCGGATCCTGATGGAGAAGTAGGGGGATAACGCGACTTACAAAAAAGTCCCCTCCCCCTTGGCGGGGGAGGGTCAGGGTGGGGGGGAAGCCGTTATGATATCAGTATGTTGCAACTTCACCCACCCCCTGACCCCCTCCCGTCAAGGGAGGGGGATAATCCTTATTGCACATGCATCTTAGGTTGGTTAATCAAGCGCCTGTATCAGGCGCTTTTTATTTTTGTATGATACATTACGGAAACCATGCACCAGATAAAACTGATCATTGAATACGACGGCACAAATTACGTCGGCTGGCAGAACCAGCCTAATGGCCTTGCTATTCAGCAGGTTATGGAGGGAGCGCTGACAAGGCTTCTGGGAGAGCCCGCCAGGCTCCACTCTTCCGGTCGGACTGATGCGGGAGTGCATGCGAGGGGAATGGTTGCCTGCTTCACAACGGAAAAGCTTCTTCCGATGACAGCTTATACGGACGGAATGAACTGTCTCCTGCCGTATGACATTTCGGTGCGCGAAGCTGAAGAGGTCTCACTAAAGTTCAATCCGAGGCATGATGCAGCTGGCAAGCATTACCGCTACACGATTCTCACGGCTTTCAGGCGCTCACCAATCTCAAGACTCTATGCCTGGCATCTTCGTGAAAAACCTGATCTGGAGCTGATGCGACAGGGGGCTGAGCTTTTCTGTGGAGAACATGATTTTGCGGCTTTCAGGACGAGCGGCTGTGCGGCAAAAGGGACAATCAGAAAAATTGATGCGCTGACTGTAACTTCTGGCAATGAAATTGTGCAGCTTGATGTTTTCGGTACAGGTTTCATGCGCAACATGGTGAGGATCATGGTCGGTACACTTGTTGAGATTGGCCTCGGGAAGATGAAGCCGGAGCATGTCAGCGCGTGCCTGCTAGACCCCTCACAGAAGCCCGGCCCAACTGCCCCGGCGCACGGTCTCTGTCTTGAAGAGGTGTTTTATACTGAATGAAGGTTGGAGGGCCGGAGGGATGGAAGGTCGGAGGGTCGGAAGGTCGGAAGACTGGAGGGTTGGAGGGTCGGAAGGTCGGAGGGTCAGAAGGCTGGAAGGTCGGAGGGTCGTTGAGTTATGAAGATAGTTACAGCTACTGTTATATGTATTTTTGCATCGGGTATTCTGTTTTTGACTCTGCCAGCTCAAGCGGGTCTGGATGAAGGGGTCAAGGCATATAAGGCCGGTGATTATTCGCAGGCGTATAAGGAGTTCAAGCCATTGGTGGACAAGGGTTATACTGCGGCCCAGTATAACCTGGGTCTCATGTACGCCAATGGCCATGGGGTTCCGAAGGATTACAGCGAGGCAGTCAACTTATACCGCAAGGCTGCTGAGAATAATCATGCTGCTGCACAGTATAATCTTGGACTTCTCTACGATTCAGGGGTTGGGGTTTCGCAGAACCATGCAGAGGCTCTGGAGTGGTATCGCAAGGCAGCTGGCCAGGGGCATGCAGGATCCCAGCATAATCTGGGTCTCATGTATGCAAATGGCCAGGGTCTGGTGCAAAACGATCAGGAAGCATGCCAGTGGTATCTAAAAGCTGCAGCGCAGGGCTATGCAGATGCCCAGTATAATCTTGGTGTCATGTATGCAAATGGCCGTGGTTTGGCCAGGGACTACGTAGAGGCTTGCAAATGGTACCGCAAGGCGGCTGAACAGGGGCATGTCTATGCGCAGTTCAATCTCGGGGTCATGTATGATAATGGCAATGGGGTCAAGCAGGATTACAGTGAAGCAGTGCTGTGGTATCGAAAAGCCGCTGAACAGGGTCATGGCGGTGCTCAGTATAATCTGGGGGTAATATACGCCAATGGCCAGGGGGTGCCGCAGGATTTCAATGAGGCGTTCAAGTGGTACAGCAAGGTAGCTGAACAGGATCAGGGGGGGAGTAACCTCCAGTATGCTCTTGGCATCATGTATAGTAACGGCCAGGGGGTGGAACAGAATTTCCGGGAGGCGTTTAACCATTATCAAACGGCCGCAGAACTTGGTCATGCTGCGGCAGGATATAATCTTGGAGTTATGTATGCCAATGGTCAGGGGGTTCAACAGAACTTTGCAGAGGCGTTAAAGTGGTATAAAAAGGCTGCTGATCAGGGTGAAGGGGGTGCAACTGTTCAGTATAATCTGGGGGTCATGTATAGTAATGGTCAGGGGGTGACTCAGGATTTTCAGGAGGCAATGAACTGGTATCGTAAGGCGGCGGAACAGGGGCACCCAGGCGCACAGTATAATCTGGGGGTCATGTATGCCAATGGTCAGGGGTGTCAGCAGGATCACAAAGAGGCTTTAAAGTGGTATCGCAAGGCAGCTGATCAGGGGGAGGGGGGTGTCAGCCTGTTGTACAATCTGGGGGTCATGTATGCCAGTGGACAGGGGACATCACAGGATTTTCCGGAGGCGCTGAACTGGTATCGGAGAGCGGCTGACAAGGGGCACACCGGTGCCTGGTATAATCTTGGTGTGATGTATGCCAATGGCCAGGGTGTGCCACAGGATAACAGGGAAGCATTAAACTGGTATCGCAAGGCGGCTGAACAGGGGGCTGGCGGCGCCAGCGTCCATTATAATATGGGGGTTATCCACGCTAACGGTCAGGGGGTGGAGAAAAATCATGAAGAGGCTGTCAGATGCTATCGCAAGGCGGCTGAAATGGGGCATGCCAATGCGAGATTTAACCTGGGGGTCATGTATGCCACTGGCCGTGGAGTTCCGGAGGATCAGAGCGAGGCATTCAACTGGTATCGCCGTGCAGCTGAACTTGGCAGCGCCCGTGCCCAGTATAATCTGGGTGTCATGTATTACAGCGGCAACGGGGTCTTGCAGGACTTCATTGAGGCAATGACATGGTATCGAAAATCAGCAGATCAGGGGCATGCAGCTGCCCAGTTCAACCTTGGAGCCATGTATGCAGCTGGAAAAGGGTTGCCTGAAGATCACTCTCTGGCCTTCATGTATCTGGCTCTTGCAGAGGCGCAGGGGAATACAGAGGCGGCAGATCAAAAAAGAGCCCTTGCTTCAAAAATGACACCATCT
The DNA here is from genome assembly GCA_031401815.1 of Geobacteraceae bacterium. Lineage (GTDB taxonomy): Bacteria > Desulfobacterota > Desulfuromonadia > Geobacterales > DSM-12255 > JANNRW01. The sequence goes on from JANNRW010000354.1 coordinate 16,848, forward strand.
CAGCGATCAGAGGCAGAGCAGTTGCTTAAAGAGTGGAAACCGAAAAAGCAGAACTGATCTGCTACGGCTTCTGGAGCAAAAAACCTGATTCGTAACTGTAGCAAATCCGCTTTTGAAGCCCCGCCATCTAATGAACAAATTCCAAGCAGTACGAGCTCGCAAAACTGAAATATATTGTATACAGTTTCCGTAGCATTTAACCACATCTAATTCTTGACTTTTTACGTCAGAAATATAATTATCTTACAAGCAACCTTTCATTATAAAGGCCTTGGTCTTGCATCCAATTTCTAATTAACCGCTTTTCAAATACAGCAGAGCCTCAAAATCATACAGGAAGGTTCGGAATGAAGCACTCAATGTTCATCAGGTTTCTACTGATTGCGCTCTGTATATTGGTTTATAATGAATCTTCAGAAGCAGCCCTCAAATGCCACAGCTGCCACGGGACAAACAGTACAGAAGATATAAGACCTGAAGACCGGTCGTATCGCAATGTCAGCTCCGGGGGGTTTGTGGGGAATCACAGAACCCACGTAATGTATGGCGCAACCCCC
>JANNRW010000355.1:0-4362 GCA_031401815.1 Geobacteraceae bacterium
GGCTACGGTGTGCTTCTCGTGGCTGTTCGATTTAGGCAGGTTGGCACCGGTATTGGCGTAGTTAGGCTCGCCACCGGCGCTGCTGGTGAAGGCCGGTGCCGCGTCAGAGCCGTGGCAGCCTTTGCAGTCAAGAGTTGCAGCTCCACTCCAGAGGGCGGCTGCCATGCTCTTCTGGGTGCCTTTACCGTCGGTGTGGCAGTAGGTGGCGGAACAGTTACCCGCTGCGTAGGTGCTGCTCCTGCCTGCCTTGAGTCCGGAGTAGTCGCCAAAGTTATTCATGTGGTTGGCAGGGGTGCTGATGGTTGTGTTATTGCTGACCGTTTTGGCATGGCAGTCGACGCAGCCAAATGTTGCGAGGTTGCCGTTGTTGATGTGAGCCTGGTGCTTGCCGGTAGTAAGAGTTGCTCCGCCGGCAGCATGGCAGCCATTGCAGCCAAGGGTTGCGCCCCACTGGGCATCCACAGCGGTGAAAAGGCCGTTCCCGCCATGGCAGGAAGCTGCTGAACAGGTTTTTGTACCTGCGGTGTAGGTGAAGGTTTTGCTGTTGCCCTGAACAACATCAATGACTTTATCAGTATGCTTGCCACCAGCACCAAGGCTGGTGCCGCTCATGGTTGTTCCGTGGCAGTTCTGGCAGGTGGCACTAGATGTCAGGACGTGCTTGGGGTGCGTATTGGCATTGGCTGCTCCGGCACCACCATTGGCGTAGGAAGGCTCACCAACCTGACCGGTACCACCATGACAACCCTTGCAATCAAGCGCCGGGCCGGTAGTCCAGTTGACGGCGGTAGCCGGGGCTCCGCCCTTGCCATTGGTATGGCAGTAAACATTCGAACAGTTACCGGCAGAATAACTGCCACCGGCACGAGCGCCCGAAAAGTCGCCAAAGAATGTATTTTGATGTGCAGTCGGCGCACTTTTGATGGTTTCATCATCTGTAACGGATTTGGCATGACAGTCGGCGCAGCCGTAATTCTGCCCGAGAACACCGACGTTGTTCATATGCGCCGAGTGCTGACCTGATACCATGGGAGTGGCGCTGGCAGCTGTTGAACCGTGACAGGAAGTACACCCTTTACCCTTGAAAGCATCGGCATGCGAGTGACAGCTTGTACAATCAGTATTATTTGCGCCTTTGTGGTCAAGATCAACCTGGCCGGTTGTATTGTACTTATGGACAGTAGTCTTGCTGTGGCAAACCTCGCAGACTCGCGCTGAAGTCACATGTCCGCCAGCATCATTGCCAAAGGCGGTCATATTGTTGAACGTAACTGAAACGCTCGGGCTCTTGGAGGATGACCAGCTGCCGAGGGGGGCGGTAATGTTTTGAGCTACCCGCTTTACGTTACCTGTCGTCTTGTTATGACAGGTAGCACAGGTTATCTCACCATACTTGCCGCCAATAACACCCCATTTTCCATACTTCTCTCCGAGGTTGTTACTGTTGTGCAGCAATGTTTCACCGGCTGCAAATGCATATCCGGCAATAACAGTCATCAGGACTGTCAGCAGCAATGATAAACTCCATCTCGCTTGCCTGTTTTTCATACCTGTATCCTCCGTCCGTGAGTAAGCCTTATATCTATTATTTTTAATCATGTAATAAATAACCGTGATTTTGCAGTGAAATAACAGCGCCAGACACGCTATTTCGCAACCGAAGTCAGTAAACCAGAGTAAATAGGGTTTTTATACGTCTTCCTGTATCTATACTTAGACAGAATACAGCCGATTGGTTTTATCCCCTTGACGTTTATGTGCACAGTCTGTGCCCAAGGCTTCATGGTTTAATAAAAAGGTAAACTAATCTTGTACGCAGCCCTAGCAGCTTATGCAGGACAACAGCTGCCCAGCCTCCAAGCCCAAGCTCTGCGGCGTGTGCTTTTGCAGTTTCACTGGCCGCCTCAAGCTGCTCCCCGCTCCTTCTGCTCCCCTTTGCAGCGCCATGCACCCGGAAATCCGAAAACTCATGTGCTATCACCAGTGGATCAGCAATAGCCGCAAATTTTAACCAGAGGTCATAATCCATGTCAAGCTCTCTGGCTACATCAAGGCCTCCGGCAATATCCCATATCTTGCGCGTCCAGAAAACAGCCATCTGGGGGATAAAGTTTTCCGTCAACAACTTGAGCCTGGAAAAAGATGCTCCGCGCCAGTTTTTATACTTCACAATCAGACTGGTAACATTTTCGCCATCAGCTCCAATCATTCCAGCCCGCCCGTAAAGCCACGCCGGACGACCCGGATCAAGCAGCCTGCTGATAGTTGCCAAAGTGCCCGGCCTCATCCGGTCATCTGAATTAAGCCATCCGAGCAGCGACCCTTTAGCTTCCGCCATCCCCCTGTTTACTGCATCAGACTGCCCCTTGTCCGGCTCAAAAAAGAGACGGAGTTTCTCTCCGTACTCTGCCTGAAGAGTCAGAAGCAGCTCCCGCGAACCATCTGTCGAACCGGGATCCATGACCAGAAGCTCCATATCCGCCCCCTGCTGGTCGAGAACCGAGCGAACCGCCTCTTCCAGGAACCTCGCCTGATTGAATGAAGGCATTACGATAGATATGAGCGGCATATGAGGTTCCATGCGAGAATGATCCGTCGCCTGATCTGTAGCAACGGTCGAAACTCTATTTTGAAGTCAGTCAGGCTGGCTCTGTGTTTTCTGTACTTCATGGTCACTACTGGTATGAATGCAGTTTTGCCAACCCGCTCACAAAGCTGCCCGAGCCAGATATCATGCATCGGAATCTGCTGCGGAAAAGGGAGCGCCTGCTCAAGCAGATCCCGGCTGAACGCCATGCAGCAGCCAAGATATCTGTTATCATACAGATTTTTCCAGAAGCCCGGGCCTGCGTCAAGCTTCTGAAGCACTGACGGGCAGATTACATTTTCATCTTCATCAACAACTTCGGCATCAAGCACTATCAGATACGGCCTTGCATGCTCTTTCGAAAAGCTATCCCGAATTATCTGTAGCTTTCCGGGAAGCCAGATATCGTCCTGGTCAGCAAGTACGATTAATTCACCACGAGCCCTCTTGAGGGCATGCTCAAAATTGAAGACCGGACTATGGAACAGCTGCCCTGCATAGAGGCGGATACGTGGATCATCAACTCCCCTAATCAACTCAAGAGTGCCATCAGTTGAAGAGTCATCACTTATGACCAGCTCGTCTTCAGCTCCCATCTGCGGCAGTATGGTCTCCAGTTGCCGCCGCAGAAAACGTTCGCCATTGTATGTTGCCATGCAGACTGAAATTCTTGCATTTCGCGAGCTGGAATGGATTTTATCGCCAGATCCAGCCTGTTCATGGATTTCAGTATTCTTTGTACCCGGCTCATTTGCCTGAATAAAATCCCGCCAGTATCCTGCAAGAAAACCGGGCGACCTGAAGCGAAGAGCAAGTACCAGGCTCCTGACAAGGAGAATGAAAGCCAGGAATATCACTGTGAAAGCCCCTGAAACCGACCTTCTCCCCCCTTTGCAGTAACTGGCGAAACGGCTTAGTCCCTTCTCAGTGTCGTTATTCTCAATATCGGAAAAGCTGTGTGAACATTCAACCGGGAGCAGACAGAAACTGTCATGGTAGCGCCGGAACCGTTTGTTGAAGGCGAAATCAGCGAAATCCAGACCTATCCGTTCATCAAAACCCGAGCACTCCCCAAAGGCAGCAACATTTACCAGCATTCCGCTGTTCAGAACCGCTCGCCCCTTAAGCTGCTGCACCCCGTACCGAATGCTCCGCAGGTGAAAACCGGCACCACCAAAAAAGCGGCAGGGAGAGTAGATCCTCCCTCCGGCACGAAGCACCGGCGCAAACATCTGAATCCCGGGATTCTCCGCCACCCCCTTGCAGTAGGAGTCAAAAGCATCCGGCGGAAAGAGGGTATCCTGATCAAGCAAGAGGAGCCATTTCTTCCCCATCTCTGTTGCAATCCTGAACCCCTCGTTGTAAGCCTTGCTGACACCGGGGTTGGCAGGATCATGAATGTACCGGGTGCGCCACCAGGAGCAGTTGTCATCCTCCCTGAACATCGGTTCAGGGCTGTTGTCAAAGATCAGGATATCAAGGCAGGAGTTGCTGGCCGACAGCGCATCGCCTGTTGAAATATAAGTTTCGGAGTTGCTAGCCCTCTTCTTGTAAATTACAAGTACGGCAAGCACCTGTTTCAGGAAATTTTGCAGGGCTGTTTCTTTCACATATCACCTGAACAGGAGCAGTGCGACATTCATAAGTGGATCAGAGTAGAGAAACCTGAATTTAAGAATAAAGTACCCTCGAACCAGGAAATTTCTATCTCCTAGAGAAGAGAAAATCCGGATCATCTCTTTTGCTTTTTCATCCAGTCTGCTGCTGTATCGGGT
>JANNRW010000356.1:0-4365 GCA_031401815.1 Geobacteraceae bacterium
GCAGGAACGTACGCGACCGCCTGCGCGCCGATGCGCAGGGCGACGTGCGCGAGCTGTGCGCGTTCCCGGGTACCGAGCTGGGTGTGTCCAGGAATGATTTTTGAGCAGCAGAGGCAAAGTAGGTTGCCCCCTCTTCTGCAAAGAAGCGGGGAGAGATAATGAGCTTGGGGCAGCGAACAATATTAAGAGCAATAATTGCTCCTGAAATAAGAACGAGGAGCCTTTTTCTCTTCAATGCCAGCATCACCCCTCCAATGCTACGCCCTGCCCTATTGTTAGTTATGATTCATATGACTCTCCCTGTATATCATGCTAGATAAATTTAATAAAGATATTTCAATCGCTATTATTTAATTGTTGTCAGGCGGGGGGTTGGAATTATCAGATTCATGGGAAGTTGACAAAGATCGAACGGGGCCGCACTTGACCTGACGGACAGCCTTATCGCCCGGACACGATCCAAGTGCAAGTTGGGGCATCACTTTTCCTTAAATGTGAATACGCGAGTTACGGTAGGGATACCGATTACTTAGCACCCCCCGGGAATACAGAGGGGGGACGCCCTTCGTATATTCACATTCATAGATTTCTTATAAAGAATTCGGCCAAATGTGAATATGTGAAGGGCGTCCCCAAGTTTCTCCATGTGAAGGGCGTCCCCAAGTTTCTCCAAGTTTCTGTCCCAAGTTTCTGTCCTAATCGGTGTTTTCAGTCTGCACCGGCATGTATTGCGATCAGTGCGACACCAGCAGCAGCCCACCATACCCACCGGTAATCACCCAGATGCACTTCAGCAAAATTCCCCCAGTTAAAAGAAGAGCGTTGCACTTCTTTTTTATTTTCTACAGGACTTGCCATAGCAATACCTTGAGATGTTTCTGTAGCCGCCATCAATACAGTTACAGTACGTTCGGTAGGCAGTGACAGATTTAATCCCCCCTCTGGTTGTGACGATGGTGTAGACGTTGATTCAAAATAATTTGTTGGTGCTGCAAATGTGGTAATTCCTTGGGCATTGACAGCTACAGGGGCAAAGGATAAGAAGCAGATGAGAACGGATAGTTTGCGGAACATGATAAAACCTCCTTGAATTTGTTTTTTTAAATCATACCAGATAAATTGAAATTAGCTAAAAAAACGGGCTCAAGGGCGTACAAGGGGTCGCCCTTGACATGAGATAATATGAATTCGCAACATGCTAAAATATTATAATATCAATTGCCAAAAATTGACCTCTCATAACTGCCATTGACTCTCTATTTTTTGTAATAGCGCCGTAATACACTACAATAAAAGGCGTTACTGCGTGCAGGTTAGTGAAAAATGTCGTGTCAACGGCAGACCCCTCAACTTTTCCCAAATTGAACATTTTCTCTGTTGAGAAGAACAAAGGACGTGCGCCAACTCTTCATACTGACTGAAGTTGAGATGCGCCCCTGTGTATCACTCTGGTTATTCCTCTTGGCGATTTAAACTGCAACCTCAAGCCTGAAACCGTCGTAGTGCAATCTGGGGGCTTTGTTTTTGCCGTGTTTCTCCATTTCAATCAGATCCATATCCAAGAGAATTTTAACATCTTCAGAAATGTTCTTCATGTCGCGGCGTGTAATAGTAGCCAGCTCTTTAATTGATTCTGGCTGTTTTTCACGAATAACTTTAAGCAGGGCAAAGCGCTGCGGAGTCATTGCCTTCCGGAACGCTTCAAAGCTGGTGAAGCTATATTCAGGTTCTTCCGGCTTGACTTTTTCCCCTTTGATTACTGCGTCACAGATTGCTGCAAATTCGTCCATTGTCTGTTCTTGTGATTTGATGGTGATGGTTTTAAAGGTCGTTTTCATTGTCGTCTCCTTCGAGGTAACGGGTGACATCGGCATTGAAGTCTGTTACAAGCTGCGCCATGCTGATAAAGGCATATGGCTTTTCAATACCAGCAAAATGCCGATGGTCGCCTTTTCCACGTTCGTTGTCATACCCGACAACCCTGACACCATTTACAATGTAAACCACGGAGTATTTAAGTCCGTGCGGGGTGTGGTCGGTTACAGGTACGATCCAAGCTTTCAACTCCGTGATGTGGCCGGCTTCGTTCCGCTCTTTCCTGTGAACAAGTAAATTTGATTTCATAGTTGGCATATTAGGCCAATCGTTTAATGGTGTCAAGGAATGGAATGGCCGAAAAGACCAATTGAAGCTATTGGCTACCTTTGGATTAAGATCTTACCTGATTATCCCTCATTTTCAGCCATACCCCGGAATTGTCATTCCAGAAGCGATTCTAATCGGAATCCAGCTCTAAAGTCCTGAAATCCGGATCCCCGACTAAGGATTTCGGGGATGACATCCTGGTTAGCTGAAGATCAGGGATATTCATTTGATCTTATGTACTTTGTAGAATTTGTCCAAGGCCGGTATAAGCCAAGAAATGCGCAGGAAACGGAAAGGGTGTCGTTCTATTATTCGTTGAAATTGGAGAGAATTATCGGAGGTTAAGGTGATTTTCCTATACTTGAAAAAGTGGTCTAGTAAAAACAGTAGACAGTCCTAGTAAATGAGCCTGTGAACTGCCGATTGATATTCCGATCCGGAATATCGAGGATGCGGCTCCTTCTTTCATTTGCAATAACAATAAGCGACCCCCTTTTTGGGGGTCGCTTATTGTTATTGAGGGGGTTCCTGACTCCAGCCTTGCCCTTACTTCGTTGTATCCGTCCCCCCTCCCAGCGCTGCATGAGCAGCGGCCAGGCGGGCTATCGGCACCCGGAAGGGGGAGCAGGAGACGTAGTCAAGACCTACCTTGTGGCAGAAGATTACAGATTCGGGGTCGCCCCCATGCTCTCCGCAGATGCCGAGCTTGATCTCCGGACGCGCCGATCGACCAAGTTCGCAGGCCATTTTTACCAGCTTGCCAACCCCCCCCTGATCCAGCGAGACGAACGGATCTTCAGGGAGCAGATTGTTCTCGACGTAAAATGGGAGGAAGGTTCCTGCATCGTCGCGGGAGAGCCCAAAGGTTGTCTGGGTCAGGTCGTTGGTGCCAAATGAGAAGAATTCTGCCTCGGCTGCAATCTCGTCAGCTGTAAGGGCTGCCCGGGGCAGCTCTATCATTGTGCCGATGAGGTACTGGACCTCAACCCCGTATCTGGTTATCACTTCATCGCATACCCTGATGGCATTGGCACGGAGCACTCTGAGTTCAGCCACGGTGGCAATCAGCGGAATCATGATTTCAGGAATGATGGTGAAATCTTCGTTTTTCACAAGTTCACAGGCCGCCTCCATGATTGCCTGCACCTGCATGTCATAAATTTCCGGATAGGTAAGACCGAGCCGACAGCCACGATGCCCGAGCATCGGGTTGAATTCATGGAGGAACTCAACCTTGTGCCTGATCTGCTGCGGAGATACCCCCATTGTTGAAGCAAGGGCAAGGATATCTTTCTCTTCCTGTGGGAGGAACTCGTGCAGGGGTGGATCAAGAAGCCGGATGGTAACCGGCAGACCTTTCATCTCTCTGAAAATACCGATGAAATCGCCTTTCTGCATCGGCAGGATCTTGGCAAGCGCTTTCAGGCGCCCTTCCAGATCCTCAGCCAGGATCATCTCGCGGACTGCTGCTATCCTGGTTGCATCAAAGAACATATGCTCGGTACGGCAGAGACCGATCCCTTCGGCACCAAATTCGCGGGCGACTTTCGAGTCGTGCGGAGTATCGGCGTTGGCTCGCACTTTCAACCTTCTCATCTGGTCAACCCACCCCATCAGTGTGCCGAAATCGCCGGTCATCTCCGGGGAGACAGTCGCGACTTCGCCGAGCATGACTTCACCGGTTGAGCCGTCCAGAGTGATGATGTCCCCCTTTTTAACAACTACGCCGTTTCTGGCAGCAAACTTCTCTCCAATATAATCGACTTTTATCTCGCCGCAGCCTGCTACGCAGCACTTCCCCATCCCTCTTGCAACAACAGCAGCATGGGAAGTCATTCCGCCACGGGCAGTCAGAATCCCCTGTGCAGCGTTCATGCCGTGAATATCTTCGGGGCTGGTCTCAATCCGTACCAGAATTACCCGCTTGCCGCTTTTGGCCTCAGCTTCTGCAGCATCAGCCGTAAACACAACTGCTCCGGAAGCAGCGCCGGGTGAGGCAGGGAGCCCTTTTGCGATTATTTTCTTTTCAGCTTTGGGATCCAGTGAAGGGTGCAGCAGCTGATCAAGCTGGGAAGGGGCAACGCGCAGGACAGCGGTTTTTTCATCTATCAGCCCTTCCCTGACCATATCTACAGCAATCTTGATGGCAGCCGGAGCAGTCCGCTTGCCGTTTCTTGTCTGCAACATGTAGAGAACACCCTTTTCAATCGTGAATTCAAT
>JANNRW010000357.1:0-6008 GCA_031401815.1 Geobacteraceae bacterium
TGAAAAACAGGTGGCGGAATGGTCGTGAAAAATCACATCCAGCTTCTTGATATCTTCGGCAGGGGGCAATTCTTCAGGTTTAATGCCTCTGTCAGTCAGCACCTTGCGCACATCCTGATTGTTCTTCACGTGCTCGTTGGCAATCTCCCCTTCGAGGCGGAGATCGTCACGCTTGATATTGAAGTTGGTTATCTCTGTTGCAAAGTCTTTGGCCTTTATGGTTATGACAGGAAGGAAGTCGGCAAGGGCTCGGCTGTCGGGTATACAGAGACGGTCTTTCATTTGCTGGGTGCTTTTGCCACCAAACAGCGCTGTATCTCCTTTGCTGCGGATTCGTGCAAAACCGCTGTTATCGCCGATGCGCTCGAAAATCAGACCTGAGAGTTCCTTTTCAGAATGAGACAGTTTCTGTCGTACCGACAACCGTTCCTGTTCGTCCAGACGTTTTTCGATCAATTCAATTTTTCGGGTTTGTACTGCAAAGTAGGTCTGGGCAAAGGCAATTTCAACCTTGCGCGGATCGCCGTTCTGCGCAATGAGATAAGAGGCATAGCGGGTAAGCATGAGGTCATCTATTGCTTTTTCCGCGCCCTTTGGCATCGGGATCGTTTTGCTGACGTCAGCAAAATGATCGGCCACAGAGTGCCCGGCGGTTTGGCATGCCATCTTTGCTTTATCAATAACTTGCTCGAAATTGCGCCATTGCGAATAACCCAAAAGAGATTGCAGTTCTCTGGCAAACCAAAAATCTTCCCCATCGAGCTGATGGGCGTAATCCTCAAAGTTTTTGTGCAGCTGGATGATTATTTCGTTTTTCATTTGATCCTCATAGCTGTCAGTAAATAAGCTACTGCTTAATTTGTATTGCCAGCTTCTCTGCAGCTTCCCCTATTTTTTCAAGTGCTTAACCGAGCCCATGGGGTCAAACACTTTTACTTCCGTTCCGGCTACTCTTCCGGCCTGATGCCCCTCTTGACCTGCTTGCGCTTGTCCACCTCCGGGATCTCCTTGAAATTCTCTTTCGTGGATACGCGCCGACCTGACTTCTTCTCCAGATCATGCCGGGCATTACCGGCGACTGCTCCCCCCTCCACGGCTGACTCCAGGTTCTCATCATACCCCAGGGCATCCTTGTTACGGGCGATTTCAGTAGTCGATGCTTCTCACAGCATGGTGAAGATCAACCGTTGCTTACCATCAGCCGCAGTCATTTTCAAACCGTGACAATTTGTCTCGGTTTCATTTCCTTCTTTTTTCAGACGCTCTTTCAGCTTCCGCCAATAGGCACCTGGTTCTGCGCTTTCAGTAAGAACCGCCATAACATCAACAATGGCAAAGTACCATTTTTGCGCTTTTGGATCCCATTCAGTGCGAACCTGCTTCGATTCAAATAGTTTTATGTTGCTCATGCCACTATCTCCATATAACCCAGTTACCATTACCTGAAATAGGCAAAGAGGATCCATAAAGGGAAGCCTGCATTCCACACATTTTAAGCCTGCCCTTTATTCTCGTAACCTCTTGCAAAGCCAACCTGCTCTTTATCTTGCCAATAGCGACAATATTTCTGACACCCGCGCACCCCGAGAGGAACGCTGCTTGTCATTTTTCTATTGGGGGATTTAGAAAATCTAAAGCCCTCTCTCCCCCCTTCAAACGCAAAAAGCCGCACTGCCGGTTTCCCGGTAATGCGGCTTTAATAATCCTTAAATTTCGCCCGCCTTTATCATCACCCACCTCATAGCATTAATCCAAAAACGGCTTTTGGGTCCACGAAAGACACGAAAGGACACGAAAATAAAAACGTTACATCAAAACAGTAATTCACCAAACAGGTTAGACCATGATGTTGTCTATTCGCTATTTTTGTTCGTGTTTTTCGTGCTTTTCGTGGACAACTGCTTTTCCAGGTTAATTTCTCGCACAGATTATAACTGCGGCTAATAAGTGTCAATTTATTTATCCGGAAACATGGAAAAGTTCAGACTTAAAGTACATGGTTGCTTCTAACCATATTATATCGTAAGCTATTTTTACTATTAACAATAAGGCGTACCACGAGGTAAATCATGAAAACATCGGGAGCAACAGTGCTTGACCTTTCAACCCTCCCAGAACATGCACGTAAGGAAGTCACTGATTTTTACCGTTTTATAATGCGAAAACACCGTGTAAAGAGTGTGTTATCCAGCAATAAATCAGCTTTTGAGCAGCTCTTCCAGCGCTATCAACTGGACATGAGCAATTTCAATTTTGACAGGGATGCGGCCCATGAAAGGTAAAAGAATCATGGCCGATTCCAATGTTGTACTCTATGCTTTTGCCAAAAATGAAGATGTGAGAAAACATGCAGCGATTGAAATCCTTGCCGCCAAACCCTGTATCAGCGTTCAGGTAGTAAGCGAAGTACTGAGTGTACTCTACCGCAAGTTCAGCTTTAATCACGAGCAGGCACAAGAAGTCTGCAATGTTCTGACAACATCGCTTCAGGTCTTTCCGGTTGGCGTAGCAGAGATCGCAGCTGCTCTGACAATCAAAAGTAAAACCGGCTATTCATATTGGGATAGCCTTATCATCGCCACTGCTCTACAGAACCGCTGTGACTTCCTGTACACCGAAGACCTGCATCATGAGCAGAAAATCGACGACAAGCTCACTATCATCAACCCTTTTGCCTAGGCAGCCACCAGGTAATACGGCTTGTTATTTTTTTTGTGGGATTTAGAAAAATCCTCTCCCTCCCCTTCAAACGCAAAAAGCCGCACTGCCGGTTTCCCGGTAGTGCGGCTCTAAATAATTCAGAATTTCGCCCGCCTTCATCATTATTCACCTCATATCATCGAAATCTCGCTCACTTTATAACTGCGGCTAATAAGTGTCAATTTATTTATGGGTTGATGACACAATCCTGTGTTTTTGTTTGACTGGCGGACAGTTATGTCCGATAATCACTTTTATGAACGGTTCCGAGTTTGTCAAAAAAATATAGGCTGCTGCTAAGTTAAAAGGGCTTCCATGTCATTTGGATTTCTCTCGTGGCAAAGGTAGCCATGCCACCCTTTATTTCGGAGACAGCTTTACCATTGTCAAGGATCGAAAGAAAGAAATTGGCCCTGGTCTTCTCTCCTCAATGCTTGCAGACTTGGGACTCACTAAGGAGGATTTACGATGAGCACCTACCGCTATCCCTATAGCATTACATGCGATGAATCGGGTTTTTATCTTATTAAATTCCCCGATCTCCCAGGTGCGGCTACTGACGGAATGACACGGGAAGAAGCAATTGCAGAAGCCCAGGATTGCCTTGCTGAAGCTGTGGCGGGATACCTCGTACGCCGTGAGCGCGTACCGGAGCCCACTTATAAGCAGGGTGGCCCTTTTATCTCCCTTGATCCGCTTCTTGCAGCTAAAGCTGCATTGAACAACGTCATGCTTGACACCGGTCATACACGCACAGATCTTGCTGCCAGACTCGGTGTGGATGAAAAAATTGTCCGCAGGCTTCTGGATCCCAAACACCAAAGCCATATCCGCGCTGTACTTCACGCAACAGCCCTTCTCGGCCTTGAGGTTGAAGTTCGCTTTGAACGAGCCGCTTAACGGCTTTATGACGCAAAAGAGCCCGCTTCATCTGCTGAAGCGGGCTCTTTTTCACTATTCACTCTTCACTATTCACCATTCACTCTTCACGGTTTCTTCGGCACCATTGCATCTTCAAGCAGCTTTACACCATCCTTGCCTGCCTTGATTGCGCCTGTAAGGGTCTCGCGCGCCAGATCAGGGTTATGGAAACCGTCTGAATTCTCGGCAGTCCAGAACTCCCAGAACGCATGAGCCTCTTCATGCTTTCCACGAGCAAGGGCAAGTGTCTCTTCAGGCACACCGGCTTTTTTGGCTACTGCATATGTATCGATCAGCTTGCCAATCCAGTATTCGGATTTGCGCATCTTTCCCTTTACATAGTTACGAACTGATTCGATTTCGTATTTCTTGTCATCCACGCTTTTTTTCGGGTGACACCCAAGACATGACTCCTTGACTGTATTTAGTGGCCTTGAAACATTGTGGGCTGAGTACATCTTTCCGTCTTTACCCTTCAACTTCGGCATGTGACACTGATGACACTGAACACCTGCCTTGTCATGAATACTTCCTGCATACGCTTCGGCTTCAGGGTGCTGCATCTTTATCAGACGTGCGCCTGTAACCGCATGTTTAAAGTCGAAAAAGTCGAGCTTCTTGTAGTGCGCAAGGAGCTCTTTTGCATTTTTCAGCGGGAAATGGTTCGTGCGCTGATCATCAAAATCGACCTTCTTGCCGTCACTCCACTGTGAGCCGGCATTGCAGTTGTACTCCACATGGCACTGGGCGCACATCATGCGGGAGTCTGTTTTCGCCATTACGCCGATCTTCCTGAAGCCCCTGAAATCGACCACTTTCAGATCTGTCTTCCCGTTTTTGGCAAAGATGTTATTTGCGCCTTCCCGTTCAATTGCCTGAATAAGGGCATCGCGCACAACTCGCGGCTGGGTGCCGTGCGGGTCGTGGCAATGTACGCAGCCGACAGGATTATTGGTAGCCTTTGCCACATCATTAACATTGGTGGTTCTGTCGAACCTGGCTTTTGGGTCCTTGTCGCCAAGAAATTTCCAGTTAAGAAGGTGGTCGGATGTCTTGCACTGGATACAGGTCGCATTACCAGCCATAGCGGTTTCCGCAAGTTTCTTGTCAGCTCCCTTGTCTTCAAGGATATCCCAGGTCTTGCCGGTGCGATTCACATCCTTCCAGCCGTTCTTGTACTGGTAGCGCCCCCCCTGAAAACGGTCAACAACAAACTGGTCAGTCACCATGAAGGCATGTCCGCGTGGCTCGTTATGCTCGAAAGTGAACCCGTGAGGTGCCAGAAGCTTGTCCTGTTGAGGTGAACGTCCAGCCGGAATCCCTTTCTCTTTCCTTGCCCCCCCTTCGGTGCTGACCGAATAGAAGCTGTCATACTGGTTTTTGTGGCACTTGCCGCAGAGCGCCTGATCGATGATGGTCACAGGCTTGTTCTTTTCCGGGTCGTCCATGTGGGGAGCCAGCTTGTCATGACAGACTGTACAGGCAAGTTTGGCGTGCTTTGAACCCTCTTTCATGGCTTTTACTTCGTCGTGACACTCGTAACATTTCGCTCTGCCATCATTAATCATCTTTGCTTCAGGCTTTGCCTTTGCAGCTGTCAGGACACCCGGAACAGCCAGCAGCAGAGATGCCCCACCAATAATTCCCCCTAAAAACAGCTTCTTTTTCCACATACGCTTCTCCTTTCAAGTTAATTCCTGCTGTGGGATACCAGATTGCAAATAAATAATACTGATACATTAATCTTCAAGCCGGGAGATTTATTTGACCTAAGTCAAGAGAGAGAGCTGTTTTAAACTCGCATGTCGTTTTTTGCGCCTATGTCGTTAAAAAAATACCATGCATTATCAGCATAGCAAGCGATCAGCAGAGTTTTTCAGCTTTTCAGCAAATTAAAGAAGCAAGGGGGCGATGACAAGTGACTTTATCTGAAGCCGAAGGGGATGTATCAGTGGATATCGAGAGTGACGAGTGATTGTGGGGCATGGGTAATCTCCGAAACATGCAATATCTTGTCAATATATAACTTGCGTAATATAACGGATTCCGTTAGTATTCCCGTATGGAAAAACGTCGGCCACATTATTTGCTGCGTGATATTCAAGCTCTTGTTGCTGTCAAAAAGGGCGATGCATTCACGCTTTCGGCTCTTACCAATGCCCGTTTGATGGGGCTTTCTGCTGTTCAGTCCGTAGCAGTTATCATGTCGCTTTCATCTGCAATGTTTTATAAGAGCATGACCACTCAAGCTGATTCATCCGTGTGGCTGCGTATTCCGATGAAGTCGGCCACCTATTCCGACGGAAGTCGGCCACCTATTCCGATTGATCTCAGCCGGGCATTCCGATCGAAGTCGGCCACCCCTGAGGGGTGCGCCGCTGGGTTAA
>JANNRW010000358.1:0-6515 GCA_031401815.1 Geobacteraceae bacterium
TGAAGTTACTCAAGAGCTAATATTGCAATAAAGCAGATTAACCAAAGACATTTTTACAGGGATGAATGAAGTGGTTGCGCTTTCTGAGACATGTGTGTAAGCAATGAACCTCGCTATTTCAAAAGGAGAGTTCAATGCAACAACATCGTACATGTCTCAGAAAGCGCAACCACTTCATTCATCCCTGTAAAAATGTCTTTGGTTAATCTGCTTTATTGCAATATTAGCTCTTGAGTAACTTCAAGAATTGCACCCTTCGACAGGCTCAGGGTGAACGGCTTTTTATACCGTTCGTGCTGAGCTTGTCGAAGCACATCAAGTTACTCTTTGATAAAGGGTCGCCAACGGCGGCTTGAAACGCTGAATAGTTACTGTTTTTTAGACATATTTGCTGGTGAAACAATCGTTCAAAAAAGGGTGCGTGTCAAGTGGGAGTTGGCAGGAGAGGAGCCTGGAGAAGAGATGGAGAGAGATGCGCACTACAATTGATCAAACCTGCACATCCCTTTTTGCGATAGATGTCTTTCAAACCAAGTGCCGTAAAGGAGAGGCTTACAAGCGGGGGCCGTATAAGACAGACAAAGCCTTGCCGGAGAACCCGAACAGGATCGGCATTGAATCAGTTTCGCCGCATGATTTGAGAAGATCGGCGGCAACACTCCTTGCTTCAATAAAAGTACCTTATGAGAGCCGGGAAAGAGTTTTAAACCATACTATTTCTAAGCTGGACAGAACTTATAACCAACATGATTTTGATGATGAAAAGCAGATGGCAATGGAGACTTTCGAGCGCCGGATTAATAACATCATCACCGGCGTACCTTCAGGAAAGGTTGTCAGTCTACAGGGACGGCGGAAAGCTGTATAGAAAACTCCCTTGACTCTATACTAAATAATAGTATAAGGTGAATTATGAACTGGACTGTTGAGATACACAATAACGTTGCAAAACAGCTATCTAAGCTCCCATCAAAAATAATTGATCGGCTGGGACTACTGATAGCTGAAATCGAAGTTTCCGGCCCGGTGCGTGGTAACTGGCAAAACTACTCAAAACTTACCGGCAACAAGCACCATTGCCACATAAAGAAGGGAAATCCCACATACGTTGCAGTATGGGAAGAAATTGACAAAAGCATCCAGCTTGTGGAGGTTAAATATGTTGGAACACACGAAAAAGCACCCTACTAAAAAAGGGCTTATCCCTCTCAAGGTTATGGTTCACCCCTCTAACGTCAACCGTGTTCTTAGCTACGTAAAAACTATTGAGGCGGAAAAGGAGAGCCCATCGCGTCCATGGCGTGAAGTTATCCAGGAACTGCGCCCGAATGAGCCTGTAGTTGCGGGTATCCTTCGTGGGGCACGTGACAAGGCAGCACTGACACAGACAAGGCTTTCTGAACTTACCGGAATTCCGCAAAGGCATATCAGTGAGATGGAGCAGGGCAAAAGACCCATTGGCAAGGAGAGCGCCAGAAAGCTTGCAAAGGCGCTTGAAACTGATTACCGGATTTTTCTGTAGGATGAAAGTTACCAGAGGTTACACTTCAACCAGATAAACAAAAAGGGCTACAGCCTTAAACTGTAACCCCTTGAATTTCTGGAGCCGATGAGCGGATTTGAACCGCTGACCTGCTGATTACGAATCAGCTGCACTACCCCTGTGCTACATCGGCTTATTACGATTTCAAATCGGACTTACGGACTTTTTTAAAGGATTTCTCTCTTGTCGTCAATCTTTCCTTTGCTCTTTTTCCATGGCGTCATCCATCACCTTGTAAGCGCAGAACTCTCCGCACATGGTGCAGGCACCGTGATCTGCAACCCCTGATTCGGCGCGAAGCTGTCTGGCCTTGTCAGGATCTAGCGCCAGGGCGAACTGCCCCTCCCAGTCGAGCTTCTTGCGGCATTTTGCCATGGCAATGTCCTGCTCTATCGCCCCTTTCACCCCTTTGACAATGTCACCGGCATGAGCTGCGATCCGGGAGGCAATGACCCCGTCGCGCACATCCTGTACCGACGGCAGCTTAAGGTGCTCTGAAGGGGTTACGTAGCAGAGAAAGTCGGCACCTGCTGCTGCTGCAACTGTCCCGCCGATGGCACATGTTATATGATCGTAGCCCGGAGCTATATCGGTCACCAGAGGGCCCAGCACATAAAACGGAGCACCGTGGCAGAGCCGCTTCTGCAACATGATGTTGGCTTTTATCTGGTTAAGCGGCATATGCCCAGGCCCCTCTATCATGACCTGTACCCCAGCATCCCAGGCTCGCTGGGTCAGTTCGCCCAGAATGATAAGTTCATGAATCTGAGCCCGGTCAGTAGCATCCGCCAGACAGCCGGGGCGAAAACCATCCCCCAGTGAGAGGGTGATGTCGTACTGCCTGACGATCTGCAAAAGCTGGTCGTAGTGCTCGAACAGGGGATTCTCCATGTTATTGTACGCCATCCACTCGATGGTGAAAGCACCACCACGCGAGACTACATCCATGATCCGCCCTTCGTTTTTCATCCGCTCCACGGTGCTTCTCGTTACACCGCAATGCACGGTGATGAAATCGACCCCGTCTTCGGCATGCTTCACAATTCCGGCAAAAATATCATCAACCGTCATATCGACAATCGCCTTCTTCTTCACCCTCACCGCATCAAGGGCGGCCTGATAAAGAGGCACCGAACCGATACATGCGCCTGTTTCGGCAATGATAGCCCGCCTGATCTCGTCCACAGGCCCGCCGGTCGAGAGATCCATGATGGCGTCGGCACCGTATTTCACGGCAGTGCGGGCTTTTTCCAGCTCTTTTGAAATATCAAGGTCATCTGCTGAAGAGCCGATATTGGCGTTCACCTTGGTGCGAAGCCCCTTTCCGACCGGGAGAGGTGTGCCATTTAAATGCTTCAGATTGTGACAGATGATGATATTGCCTTGAGCTATGCCGTCCCGGATGAATTCAGGCGTCACCCCTTCGGCAAGGGCAGCGGCCTTCATTTTATCGGTGATTATCCCCTGGCGGGCGTAGTCTAGCTGGGTCATTAGGTACTCCTGGGAGTCGTTGAGTTGTTGAGTCGTTGAGTTGTTGAGTGATTGAGGCAAGTCTTACCTTTAAACTACTCGACTACTCACCATGTTGTTGCTGCATTACTTTTGCTGCGAGAAAATGATTCACCGGCCCGTGCCCCTGCCCAAGTGGACGGGCAAGCCGGATTGCTTCAGTAATAAAATCCTTGGCTCTTGCAATGGCGACCGGGAGCGGCTCTCCCTGCGCCAGAAATGTTGCTATTGCCGATGCGAGAGTGCAGCCTGTGCCGTGCGTGTTGTGCGACTCAAGCCGGATCGAGCAGTAGCGGGTGAAGTTGCTCCCGTCGAAAAACAGATCTACTGATTCTCCACCTCCCATATGCCCCCCCTTGATCAGGACGTTGCGGGCACCTGACTGATGAAGCGCTTCAGCAGCCTTTTCCATGCTTCTCTCATCAGTGATCTTCATGCCGGATAGCGCCTCAGCCTCGGGTACGTTGGGGGTGAGAAGATATGCAAGCGGGAGCAGCCCTGATCTGAACGCCGCTACGGCAGAGTCGTCTACAAGGCTTGCGCCCCCTTTGGCGATCATCACCGGATCGACTACCACCATTTTTATATTGTGGTCGACAATCTTTCGAGCCAGTGAGCAGATGATATCAGATGAAAAGAGCATGCCGGTCTTGATCAGATCAACCGGGATATCAGTTAAAACAGTCTCCAGTTGAAGGGAGACAAACTCCGGAGTGGCTGCCTGGATACCGGTTACTCCAAGGGTATTCTGGGCAGTAAGTGCGGTTATGACCGAAGCGCCATAAGAGCCGAGCAGGGTGATTGTCTTAAGGTCAGCCTGAATCCCTGCGCCACCCCCTGAGTCGCTCCCGGCTACAGTCAGGACGCTCCCTCTGGGGTACGGCTGCTGCCTGTTGAACAGGGTTTTCAACTCTGCTGCCGCCAGAGCCGGTTCATCGTGAGACATTACTGCCGAGATGACCGCCAGGCAATCAGCCCCTGCATCAATCACCTGCGCTGCGTTGTCACGTGTAATACCGCCAATGGCGACTATCGGTATGTTGATGCCGGGTCTCACCTTTGCCAGAAGTGAAGGCTCTGCAAGATGGGTGATCTCCTTGCTTGCTGACTGAAACATGGCGCCAAAACCGATGTAGTCTGCGCCGGCGCTCTGGGCGGCGAGCGCTTCTGGCAGATCATGCGTGGAGATCCCTACAAGCTTCCCCTCACCCAGAATACGTCGAGCCTCCATGATATCGCCATCATCCTGACCAAGATGAACTCCGTCGGCATCAAGCTCTTTGGCAAGGGCAGAGTCATCGTTGACAATAAAGATGACACCGGCCTCACGGCAAAGCTTTCCGAGCTCTCTCCCCAGTTGCACTCTTTCAGCAGTATCGTGCGTTTTGGAGCGGAACTGGAGAGCTGTAATCCAGGGGATGGCAGCCCTGACCCGCTCGACCAGGTTATCCCCGTGATCGGTTATGAGGTAGACCCCGTTCATCCGTTCTCTCAATCTGTCTCTTGCCGTCATGGTGCTCCATAAAAAAAGCCGCGACAAAAAGTCACGGCTTCCAGAAAAAGATGAATCAGATGTCTTCTGGCCGCTTCCCTCCGCCGGCATGACCCGGATCAGGTATTCGGGGTTCGAGGCTTGCCTCATCTCAGTTCGTCTTGAACTCCCCCAGCTGGCATGTGTTGGTCAACCTAGACTATAAAGGGCTGAAAGTCAACGAAGATTATCTTGCAGAAGCAGTCGGGTCAGCCTTGAAATGGCAGATTTTATAGCCGGTTTTCCTTTACATACTTAAGAGATAAGTGATAGAAAGCTGATGATCGGTCAAGTCATGAAAAAGGAGCATCCATGTCCGACAGCCGCCCGACAATAGCCGAAATAGATCTTGCCTCCCTGCGCTACAACTACGGACAGATTCGCCGGGCAATTCGACCAGATTGCGGCATTCTGGCTGTAGTGAAGGCCGATGCCTATGGACACGGTTTCGAATATATTGCAAAAGAGCTGGAGAAGCTGGGGGTGACAGCATACGGAGTCGCCTTTCTGGCTGAAGGTATCCAGCTCAGAAAGAGCGGTATAGACCGGACAATACTGATTCTCGGAGGCATCTATCCCGGTCAGGAAAAGCAGTGTGTCGGATTCAACCTCTCCACCACGGTTTTCGATATAAGCCAGGCCAGAGCCCTGAATCAGGCTGCGGCAAGGCTCTATCGCAAGGCAAAAATCCATGTGAAGATCGATACCGGCATGGGTCGCCTCGGAATCCCTTTTGCAGATGTCCCGGAGTTTTTTCGGGAGCTTGCTGCCCTGCTTCATCTTGATATTGAAGGGGTGATTTCCCACTTTGCCTCTGCGGATGAACTCGACCAGTCAGGACGTGACTACACCAGACATCAAACTGAACTCTTTGCCCAGGCAATGGACATTGTTCATGATGCCGGTTTCAACCCCAGATACCTTCATATAGCCAACAGCGCTGCTGCCCTTGGTCTGGAATTGCCGGAGTGCAACCTGATCAGACCCGGAATCACCCTGTATGGCGCACTCCCGTCGCCCGATTTTTCAGGGGTCATGGATTTAAAGCCGGTAATGTCTCTGAAAAGCCGGATCGCCATGCTCAAATGGGTTGAGCCCGGAACCAGCATAAGCTACGCCCGCAGATATACTGCCAGCGAAAAAACTCTCGTAGCAAGCGTGCCGGTTGGATATGCCGACGGCTACCGCCGCTCCCTGACCAACCGGGCAGAGGCTCTGGTGCGCGGTCAGCGGGTGCCGGTCATCGGTACGGTCTGCATGGACTGGATCATGATGGATGTAACTGCACTCCCTGAAGTGACTGTTGGCGACGAAGTCATCCTTATGGGGTGCGACGGCAAGGGGAACTGCGTCCGGGCTGAAGAGCTTGCAGCCTGGTCAGACACCATCCCTTACGAGCTCTTCTGTGGCATCAGCGAGCGGGTGCCACGGGTCTATCTGCCATGAACAGCCTGATTGGCGAGCGCCCTTCGATATTTCCCACTCTGTTTCCGTATCTTCTGCTCACAGTCGTTGTCCTTGCGGTTTATGCAAATACCCTTGCCGGGGGCTTTGTCTGGGATGACAATCTCTTTTCAGCCAACCAGGTCTACTGGCAGTACGATCTTCGCACCATCTTCCTCTCTCTGGCCAACGGCCTTGAATACCAGCCGGTGAGGGATCTCTCCTTCCTCTTCGACATTGCACTCTGGGGTGATCGCCCGTTCGGCTTTCACCTGACAAATCTGCTGCTCTTTACCGCTATCGTGCTGCTGGTCTATCGAATTGCCCGCGAGCTTCATGCCCTCTGCTCCCCGGTAGCAGCCCCTGAAAGCCGGGCACTGTTTGTCCCGCTCATGACTGCTCTCTTTTTTGCCATGCACCCGACTAGAAGTGAAGTGGTAGCCTGGATAACCCAGCGCAATACACTCCTTGCAACCCTTTTTTGCCTTA
>JANNRW010000359.1:0-2503 GCA_031401815.1 Geobacteraceae bacterium
TATAAGGCAACTGCAAATACCAAACCGGACACTACTGGGTGCCGATGCATTAAGGATTAAATGAATGAAACATCTCGCCCAAACCCTCAAAGCCCTTTCCGATCCGATCCGCCTGCGTATCGTCCTGCTCCTCCAGTCTGAAGGCGAACTCTGCGTCTGCGATCTGATGGCAGTTTTGAAACTCCCTCAGTCCACTGTTTCGCGCCACCTGGCCTATCTCAAGCGCAGCTGCTGGGTTGATATCCGTCGCGAGGGGGTCTGGATGCATTACACACTCAGCCGGGAAAGCTGCGACATCTGCAAAGAACTGCTCCTGATCCTCAAGCGGCATGCCGGCAATCTTCCTGAGGCTGAATCCGACAGCAGGACACTGGCTATCTCACTGAAAAACAAACTTGAAGGATGCTCTTGATTTTCTGCTTGATGTATCCGCTAAAGCGGATATAATTCCTTTCATGAAGCAACGTATCCTTTTCCTTTGTACCCGCAATTCTTGCCGTTCCCAGATGGCCGAAGATCTGGTCAATCACTACCTTGGAGACCGTTTCCAATGAGCGAACATCTTTCCCAAAAACTCTCTTTCCTCGATCGCTGGCTCACCCTCTGGATCTTTGTTGCCATGGCACTGGGAGTCGGCCTCGGTTATTTCGCCCCTGGCACTGAATCCTTCATCAACTCCTTCCAGGTCGGCACCACCAATATTCCGATAGCCATCGGCCTTATCGTCATGATGTACCCCCCTTTTGCCAAGGTGAAATATGAGGATATGCCGGAGGTTTTCCGGAACCGGCAGATACTGGGGATATCGCTGCTACAGAACTGGGTGATCGGTCCGGTGTTGATGTTCGTGCTGGCGGCACTACTGCTGCCTGACAAGCCGGAGTACATGGTGGGTCTGATCATGATCGGCCTGGCTCGTTGCATCGCCATGGTGATTGTCTGGAACGAACTGGCCAAGGGGAACACCGAATACGCTGCTGGTCTGGTGGCCTTCAACAGCATCTTCCAGGTGCTCTTCTACAGCGTCTATGCCTGGTTCTTTATTACTGTGCTGCCGCCACTGGTCGGGCTCAAAGGCGTGGTGGTGGATGTAAGTATCCGACAGATAGCTGAATCTGTTTTCATCTATCTTGGAATTCCCTGTATAGCCGGTGCCCTGACCCGCTTCATCGGCGTGAAAGTTATGGGCAAAGAGCGCTATCACCGCGAGTTCGTCCCGAAAATCAGCCCGCTGACCCTGATTGCCCTGCTCTTCACCATCGTGGTAATGTTCAGTCTGAAGGGTGGCCTGATTGTGCAGTTGCCGCTGGATGTGGTACGCATCGCCATTCCTCTTGGCGTCTACTTCATCGTCATGTTTCTGGTTTCGTTCTGGATGGGCAAAAAGCTGGGCGCCGACTACAGCAAGACCACAACACTGGCTTTTACCGCTGCCAGCAACAACTTCGAACTGGCCATTGCCGTGGCAATTGCGGTCTTTGGCCTGAATTCCGGTGCCGCTTTTGCCGCCGTAATCGGCCCGCTGGTAGAAGTTCCGGTAATGATCGGCCTGGTGCATGTGGCGTTCTGGTTTCAGCGCCGCTGGTTTAGCCGGAGTTGACCGTTATCCTGATTCCTTCCTGTTTTACCTCAATTCTATTGCGATTTATCTTCTCACCCAAATAAATCCCCAGAAATTGTAATCTGACAATCACCGGTTATAATTTGCAGGTGGAGTCACTATGAAAAATATACTTGTGATTGATGATGACATTCAGTGCAATCAGATGATCTGCTCTCTGCTAGAAGGGAGCGGTTATCAGGCCAGAGCGGCATTCAACGGCGCAGAAGGGCTTGGAATGTTCAGAAAAGAGCGCCCTGATCTGGTGATAACAGATCTTTACATGCCTGAAAAAGAGGGGCTTGAGACAATAATCGAATTGCGGCAGATGGATACGCTTGTTCCGATACTTGCGATATCAGGGGGTTTGCCGCACATGAGCATATCCGAGATGTTCAACATGGCCGAGGATTTCGGAGCAGATGCCGCCATGCCCAAACCGTTTGATCTTGAAATTTTCCTGCATACGATCAAAAGGCTCCTGAAGGAGTGATTCAACTGCTTGAGGTAAAAGATGACCCATCTGAAAAACTCCACCTTGCCAATCACCGGGATGACCTGTGTCAACTGCGCCTTGAGAATAGAGACAACTATGCCTGCTCTTCCTGGTGTCAGTGAAGCAGTTGTTGATTTTGCGACTGAAAAACTGACCATCTCCTTTGACCCGGAAGTGACAAGCGAAAAGGAGCTCATAGCCTCTGTCAGGCGAATCGGCTATGGCGTTGCGACCGGCAGGCTGGATCTGCCGGTTACCGGTCTTCAGGACAGTGCCGATGCCCTGAAGCTGGAAAAAATCCTCACCCGGCAGGAAGGTGTTCTTGATCGCCAGCAACGGCGACTCCCAGAGCGACACGTAGGTCGATGCAGAAGGCAGCCAGCGCAACTGCACCGCGAACAGCAGGA
>JANNRW010000360.1:0-5006 GCA_031401815.1 Geobacteraceae bacterium
CCCGCCTCCTCTCCGGTAAGAACTCAGAAATGACTCCGAAGATGTAGCGCATGAAATGGACGTCCTTATTTCGTTCGGCGATGAGCCGGAGTAGGTAGTCATCCTGTCTCCTCATAATGTCTATGGTCGAATCGCTGCGGCCCTCTCTGCACGCAAAAAACGCCATGATATAGGGATAGATTGAAAGATAGTCATCCTTTTCTTGTTCGTATACGGCATTTATTAGTCGATTGATGACTTCTTGATGATCCTCACGAACCCAGATGAAAGTGTAATCCCTACTGTCATCGTGACTACTTAGCCATCCCTTTCCGGAATTCTTGTATTTCCAAGTGACGTACTCCTCGGCGAACGCTAGGTCGATGTCGAGAAGATAAGAAAACAACTTACCGTCGTGGTCACTATGGCGTTTACTCGCCTCCACGGCCAGATATGTCTTTTTAAGCAGTTGATGATCATTCGCAAACACATCAAGTACCTTTTTGCCCACTTCCATATGTGGATTGAACAACGGCTCCAGAATCCCCACGAATTCGGGCTGTTGGGCCAACTTCGCCATGATCGTATCCACAACCCTCGCGATGATCCGTGAATCGAGTGGAAGGTATTTGACGAGATAGTCGAATCCATAAGGGAGGTCCACGGCATTCATTGTCGTATAGAGGCTGTAGAGGTGAGCAAGCTTCTCATGGTCCACAGCATCTTCCGGGAGGATCTCATGAAGATAGAAAAGCCAACGTCGCTTTGTCGGGTATTCTGGCCCAGACAGAAGTCGAATGGCGCCGTCGAACCCTCGAATATCATAAAGTTTCTTTGCCAGCGGGTAGCCGGGGAGTCTTATTGGATCTTGAAGTCTGAGGTAATACCCCAACACCTGCCCAAAGAGATCACTGTCCCGCTCCGCCAGCGGGTAAAGTGCATTCACGATCGCAAGGGTGAATTGGTACGAGTTTTGTTTCTCGGTCAGTGCATCTTGTATAACCACGCAGTGGTCAAAAAAGCGTGCGTAATCGTCAAAAGTATAGCCAGCTGTTAGTTGCTCCAATCTCTCCCGCTTGTGCTGCTCGAATTCTTGGTAAGATAACTCCACGTCAGTCTTCCGGTCGAGGTACTCCTCAAGGAGGGTGCTGGCAACTTGATAGGTGTTGTTGCAAAATAGCTCTCTTAACCCTTCCGGGATCTCAATCTCATGTCGTTCAAGTAAGTCGAGGTAGTCGTGTAGTATGATACATTGTCGATAGTCCTCTTGGGTGAGAACTGACTCCAGAAAAGGAAGCGCCTCCTTTGCATCACTCTTTACGAAGTCGCTGTCCCTTAGCCTGTAACGACCAGAGCAGTAGCGTGCAATTAACCGCAACACATCTTTTTGTAGATCCAAATGCATGTAAAGACTTGCCAGTGTCACCCAGATCGCCTTCCGCAGGGAAACCAGTTCCGGCGTAGCATGCAAGTCGAACCGGCATATAGTAATGGTCCGCGTATCTTTAGTTCTGTGACTACTGAAGTGGGTACCAAGAAAATCGAACGCGATGGACATAAACAGCCGCGAAACAAAGGGATTCCCGTCCTTCGTATGAGTAGAGACCACATCGACAACGGCGCGCTGTATTTCGAACTTCCGGAGATAGGATTCCGGCATGAAGCCGTAGTCCTCGGTGAGAACCCGAAGTATAAGCGGGGTCTCTCTGGCCCGCTTGATTGCATAACGTAAAAGGAGGTCCAGCGCAATCTTGGCCTCTTCTTCCTCAGAGAAAGCAAAATGCCTAAGAATGCTCAAAATGGAGGGTGAGGGCACCGCGTCAGAGCTTTTTTCGAAAGAGACGTCAACAACATCCACCGTCTCCGCATCCAACCTCTCAATCATCTCCCGAGCCCAAAGCAGTGTATCTGTCCGCTTTACAAACCAAAAGACATCTAGGAGGAGAAGTATTCCCTGCGAGTCCTGCTCCTCCTCCAGTTTTGCGTATACCGCCTCGATAAAAGGACTCATTTCATTGATGATGTACAATGTGTCGAAAGCATTGAGAACAGGGTTGATTGAGTCGATCAGCCGTTGTCTCAGCCTTGGGAAAAAATGCTCAAGGATGGCACCAAAATCAATGGCACGTTCTTTGAAAACAGCTAGATAGAAGAGGTAGGCCCCGAGGACTTGATCGGAAACGCGGACAACCTCATCCTCGTGCATGTCGAGCACCTCTAGGTCGTGAAGGCGATCGGCCGCTTCCCAAAAGGCAAGTCGAGTTATGCCGAATGCCTTCTCGATCGAACACATTAACTCGTCGTTTGTGCGGTCCACTGCTTTGAAGAAGGAGACGATGCCGGATACCTTCAAAAGATCAGTGCTTCGTAAGTCGGCACCCTCACCTTTTAGATCGTCTCGGATTGACGAAAAGTAGCTGTCGTAGAGCCCGGACACATCGTAGATACTGCTCAAGGATGCTGCCTTTGCAACCTCAGCAGCCATGACTGCCAACCTTGGATTGCCTCTCGCGATGTCAACGATGCGATTCAAATAATGGTAGTTATGGATATCGTATTCGTCAGTGATAAGCCCTTTGATCTGATCGTCGGTAAAAGGTCCGATCTCCTCCTCAGCACAACCACCCAAAGGACGCGCTGTATCTCGGACTTTTGCGAGCGCGTAGTCACGAACAGTGGCGATCACCTTAATCTGTTGATCTTCGCGCTGATGCAAGATCAAATCGACGATATAGTCGAATTTGCTCACCCTATTTGCGTCATCGACGAGTATGAGAAACTTGCCAGGTCTCCTAAAGTGGCTTTGGAGGTCTTCCCATAAATCGCGGTTGCGTCCGAAAATGCAGAACACCTCATACTCCGGGTGAGTTTCCGTAAACTTCCTGCATAATTCTAGCACTAACCGCGATTTTCCAACTCCAGCCCGTCCTGATACAACAACCAGCCGCTCTGCTTCAAGTGCGTCGAGCAGTCGTGTGAGTTCTTCCTCCCGGAAGTGGAAACCGAGATCGAGACGGGTCGCCAACTTCCCTTTGTTGTAGAGTGAGATGAACTGCTCGGGGGAAACTATCTGGCCTGTATCGATTTCTACTCCCAAGAAGTCAAGCGCGAGACCGGGATACTTGCTGTACAGGTCAAAAGCGAGAGCGTCAATACCGAATAGATCGAGATTAACCCCCTTTTCTTGGCACTCTTCAGCCAGTTCGTTCTCCTCCGTAGAGGTTAGCCTTCCCGTAAAGCAAAAAATGACTCGTTCAATCTTTTCGATCCCGATACCGGTCTTACTTTCATCAAAGCACTTGCTGAGGTCTCCCTTCATCTTTGCCAACAGGTCAGCCTGTTGTGTGGTATGTTCAGCAAAGATGAAGGTTCCTCTTGGTGTAGCAAAAAGTGCGTCTGGTGTACCTTTCCTTACCTTATTCGCAGCCACAACAGAACCGATCGAGTTAACACGTCCAACGCCTATCCCGACAAGATATGCGTCTGCCAGCTTCTGGAACTGCCCCCCATCTAGCTCGAGAAGGGCCTGCTGAATCTGGTTGACCTTTGACATTGCTGTAAACTCCTGTGACCACCTGATATCGGAACATGATATTATTCTAGTCGATCTGCCTTCAGCCCCAAAAACCTACCGTGTAAGGCGTTGCATCCGACATTTAATGACCATGTCAACATTCCACATTTTCACCTGAACATCACTCCCCAACCCTCTCCCGCCCCTTCCCAATCAACCCCTTGAAATTCTCCCCAGTCACAACCGGCTTGCCCGAGCGCTTCTCGATATCCTTGCGTATGCTGCCTGCAACGGCGCCGCCTTCCAAGTCATCCCCCTTTTTTCCTCGCCTCAAGCCTCGCCCTGGTCATCCGTTCCCGCAGGCCGCCTTCTTTCAAAAACGTCTGTTCCAGAGACTTCAACTGCTTGTCCAGCAGAAAACTGGCAACCCTGATCAGGCCAATGACCATATTGGCGCAAATTGCCGGATCATCATGCTCAATACCCTTTTTGAAGATCTCATACGTAGAGTTCGGTGTCTGGTTAAGTTCCCGCAGCCGATGCGCATAAGGATGTTCCTTATTCCACTCAGTCAGGCCGCGAGTCCGCAAAAAATCCCGATAATCGGCCAGCAGCTCTTCCAGACTGGCTCGCGCCACGTTGGTCAGCTTGATCTCCATCTCTTTTGAAGTGCCGGAAGCCATGCTCCCTTCGATGATATTCTGCTTGCCGGAGCGTGCAGCCTGCACCATCTGGTCATGGGTGCGGCTGCGCCGGTCAATGAAACGGTTGCAGAAATAGACTGTGGCATCATAGACTATTTCAGACTTTTGATAGGAAAGCAGTTTCTGATAGCCGCCATGAACCGGGATAAAGCCTTCAGTCATTTGAGCACCTCAAAAAAAGGGACTTGAAAGACAACAAGGACAACAGGGAAACATTCTAATGCTAATCGTCTTTGGTGTCATTGGAGTCACTTATGTCCTTTTAACCTAGAATACAGAATTAACAAACTTTTAAGTAATTTGCAAGGTAGCGATATTGCACGCGCCCTCATGGGTAAAACGCCTGCACAAACTAAAAACCGCCCGTCAGCATTTTTGCTGACAAAGCGGTTTTTAGGCGGTCAACTACCTTCAGTCGTCCCGAATCTGCTGTCATTTTTGAGTTTGTCTGCGATCTCATGCTTGCTTCGCCGCAGCAAGTCTATTTCGGATGATGTCAGCATTCGGGGCACGGGTGATTTACCAAGCTTCCGATTGAGTGAGGCAGTCGAAGGTGTTACCGAATCGCTCATATTATTCTGAACTTTCAGGCGAACTTCCGGAAATCTTTCGATGAAGTTGTGCACCAGCAGGTTCATTGACGGCGTGATGGCCACCTCGCCGCGCTCCCAGCGGCCATAGGTATTGCGACCGATCTGGAGGAGGTCGCAAATCTCCTCCAGCTTCATATTCAATACCCGGCGCACGGTTTTCAGTTGCTCCGGTGTCAGCAGCGGCTTCAGCCCGAATTCAAGGGCAATCCGCTGCTT
>JANNRW010000361.1:0-19983 GCA_031401815.1 Geobacteraceae bacterium
TAACCAGGTAAATGCAATCATGGCTCAGGAGAATGGCGCCAATTTCATAACTTTTGGCCCGGTTTATTATACCCCCTCAAAAGCCCAGTACGGAAAACCTGTAGGCATAGACAAGCTGGAAATTATTTCGCATCTTCTTGAAATACCTATTTTTGCCCTTGGAGGGATAAAAAAGAGGAATATTCACGAGGTCATTGCCGCCGGAGCTGCCGGCATCTCGCTTGTATCCGCATTGATTGCCGATGAAAACCCACGCAAGTCGGCAGAAGAGATGCTTGCCATGCTACCATCTCTCTCTTCCCAGGCAACATGACGCAGATCCCGGGCAGCATTCATCCTGAGCTCCGGATAAACTCCTACGGTTGGTATCTTCGCAGCAGGTTCGGCTTCCGTGTCAGCAAGGTTAATGTTGACGCCGGTTTCACCTGCCCGAACAGAGATGGAAGTCGCGGGGTTGGCGGCTGTATCTACTGCAACAACAGCTCCTTTTCTCCTGAAAACACAAAGCCTTCAATCCCCATATCCGAACAGATGCGCGCAGGAATGGCATACCATCGAAAGCGGCTCGCAAGTGAAAAATTCATCATCTACTTCCAGAAGTTCACCAATACCTACGCACCGGTTGAACATCTGCGCAGGCTTTACGCAATGGCGCTCGATCACCCTGATGTCCTCGGAATATCCCTTGGTACCCGACCGGACGCGCTTGCTCCCGAAACAGTCGATATGTTGGCAGAAATTGCCCGCAGCCGTTATGTATGCGTGGAGCTGGGTCTTCAATCAATGGATGATGTAATTCTTGACAGAATTAACCGAGGGCACACTTTTGACGAGTATCTTGATGCTGTAAAGCGGATTTCAGGGACGGGAATAGAAATCTGTACGCATTTGATCTACGGATTTCCGGGAGAAAAAAGAGAAAATTTTCTCAAGACAGCAGAGCTGATGAACAATCAGTGCATCAACTCGGTAAAGCTTCATCAGCTTCATGCCGTAAAAGGGACACCTCTGGCGGAATTGTATCGACTCGGAGAATTCACCCCTCTGGAGATGTCAGAATATGTTTCTGCCTCCGCCGATTTTCTTGAACTGCTGGAACCTGCTATCGCCATTCAGAGGCTGTACGGTTCCGCACCTCTTGATATCAGGGTTGCGCCAACCTGGGGTCTAAAAAACAACCAGATGTGGTATGCTATATTGAATGAGCTAAAAAAACGTGACGGCTGGCAAGGCCGACTTGCAGGAAGGGATAAATGAACTGGAAAAAACCGTCTCTTTTACCTTCTGCTTTGACAATATCGGGCCTGGTTCTGGCAGCACTTTCAGGAACTGATCTCTGCAATTTCGGCGGATGCACTGAGGCTCACACCTACAGGTTCTTTACCATGTCGCTCCCGCTTGCAGGTATGCTCTATTTCGGCCTCATCTCGGCATCGCTTCTCCTCTTTTCTTTTATTGAAAAATCCGGCATTCTTTTGTCATTACTGCTTGCCGGAGGTGCAGGCGCAGAACTGGCGATGCTTCATCTGCAAAAAAACGTAATTCAGGCATGGTGCCCGCTCTGTCTTGGTATTGCAGTGGTTGTTTATCTGCTCTGCATTGTCCGGGTCATCACAACCCTGCCTGAGTCAAGGAGAATTTTTGACATGAACAGACGTTATTTTCTTTACAAGTCAGCACTTATTTCCGCCACTGTAGTTGCCGGTTTTCTGATCAGCATTTTCGGTATAACCCGCCCTGAAGCAATTGCCTCCTCTATTGAAACCTCTCTTGGCAAACAGAGTGGCAAAATCGAAGTTTACGTTTTTTCGGACTGGCTCTGCCCAATGTGTGTAAAGGTTGAACCGGCAATTGAGGCTGCCTTTCCTGCAATTGAGAAAAAAGCCAGAGTACTCTTCATTGACAAACCAATTCATCAGGAGTCAATGAACTTTGTCCCTTATCACCTCTCTTTTCTCGTAAATGAAAAATCCAAATATCTGCAGATCAGGAAGGCTCTTTTTGTACTTGCAAAAAAGAACCGAAATCCTTCGCTTGAAGATATCAAGGCAGCAGTAGCACCATTTGGAGTAACCTACAAACAACTAAGCTTCATGGAAGTAACGCAAGCCATGGGAAAAGCTCAGGCGCTCTCTGCCCAATTCAAGGTTAACGCCACACCAACTATTGTATTTGTTAACACCGCGACCAAAAAAACCAGGACTCTCGTGGGTGGAGGCGATATTACCCACGACAACCTTCTGAAAGCACTGAAAAGCGTTGAGTGATTATTTGCAGTATCTCTTGCCTGACTCACTCTGCATCTGCTCAGGAGTTTTTCGTTGACCGATTTTGACAGGCAACTGATAGAAATTGCCGACAAACTGAAAAATGGCGATCACCGGCTCTTTCTGACCGGTCTTACCGGCTCTTCACCAGCATTTGTCCTTTCCAGACTTCTTCACAAAACCCGAGAGATTTTTATAGCAGTGACAGCTGATAATGACTCGGCATCCGAACTCTGTCGCGAACTCCGTTTTTATGCACAAAATTGTGATGAAATCCTTTTTTTTCCTGCAACTGATGCACCGCTGTTCGAAAACTCATCTCCACATCCGGATGTAACCGGAGAGCGATTAAGCACTCTTTTTCGTTTGCTGAATATGAAAAGCGGAATTGTGGTAACCCCTTACCAGGGGGCAGTACAGAAGTTAATCCCGCGACAGACTCTCGGAAACGTTTCACAATATCTGGTTGCGGGTGAAGAGGTGCCAAGGGATGAGTTACTGGAAAAACTGGTAAAACTTGGCTATTCACATGTGCCCATGGTAAATGACAGGGGCACCTTTGCGGTAAGGGGAGGGATACTGGACATTTTCCCCCCTGACCTCCCAACTCCAGTGAGAATCGAGTTTTTTGGTGATTTGGTTGAAACGATCAGAGCTTTTGATCCACTGACACAGCGCTCGCTGCATCCGCTGGAAGAGCTGGTGCTTCTCCCTTCCCGAGAAATCATCCTTGCGCCGGATGTAATAAAAGATTTTACCGGGAGACTCAAAAAGCTGTGCGATGACAGCGACATTCCAGTCCCGCGCCGCAGGGAACTTGTGGAACAGCTCCATACTTCCATCTATCCACCAGGGATAGAGAACCTCCTCCCACTTTTCCACGACTCTCTTGAAACTCTATTCGACTATGCCGGAGAGCGTGCCGTAACTCTCTTTTGTGATCCGGATGCAATAGCTCAGGCACGTGAAGAGTGGCTATCCGGAGTCGAGACTGCCAGAAATGTCGCCCTGGAGAACGATCAGATCATCTGTCCACCGGAAGAGCTTATCCTGACCGGAGCTTCCGGGTTACCGGATAATTTCCCCGGCAGACATATCAATATCCCTCGGCTTGAGCTCCTAGAGAACTCTTCTGTAGTAACATTTGCATTTGCCACTGAACAGAACAGTGAGCTCAAGCTGAACCTGACTGCTGATAGCGAAGGGGTGTTGAAACCTCTGATCGAAAGATTAACCGGATGGCTGGCAGATGGCTGTAAAATAATTATCCCCTGCCATAAGCGGGGTCAGGCACAGCGCCTCTTTGACCTGCTTGAACAGTACAATCTTCCTCTTGCCATTTCCGAAAGATCTTTTGCAGTAGAGCAGTTTCGCCGTGAAAAGAGTATTCTTCTGTTGCTTGGAGAGGTTTCGAGAGGATTTCGTCTCCCTGCTGCCAGAACAGTTGTTGTTGCCGAGGAAGAGCTGTTCGGCAAAAGAGCCAGAAGGCGCGGCATCTCAGAGGTCAGGAAAAAGCAGATTCTAACCTCTCTGGCAGAACTTAAGCCTGGCGATTACATGGTACATCTTGATTTCGGTGTAGCTCTTTACCGTGGTCTGGAGCATATCGAACTCTCCGGCTTTGCTGCTGATTTTCTGTTGCTGGAGTATTCAGGGGGGGACCGACTTTATCTCCCTGTAGACAGAATGGCTCTGGTTCAGCGTTACATCGGAGCTGAAGGGGTAGAGCCCAAGGTTGATCGGTTGGGTGGCTCCTCCTGGGACAAGGCAAAAGCAAAGGCACGCGAAGCAGTGGAGGAGATGGCTTCCGAGCTTCTGGAAATCTATGCCGCCCGCCAGACGCAAAAAGGGTTCTCCTTTTCCCCCCCTGATGATCTGTATCGTGAATTCGAAGCAGCCTTTGCCTGGGATGAGACACCTGATCAACTCTCTGCCATTGATGATGTGCTACAGGACATGATGAGTGAAAAGCCGATGGATCGTCTAGTCTGTGGCGATGTCGGCTACGGCAAGACTGAAGTCGCTATCAGGGGGTGCTTCAAGGCAGTAATGGACGGGAAACAGGTTGCCGTGCTTGCGCCGACAACCATTCTCGCTCAACAGCACCTGGAATCATTCAGAGAGCGCTTTCGTGACTATCCGATAAAAGTTGAGATGTTATCCCGTTTTCGTACCCCCGGAGAGCAGAAGACAATTCTCGCAGATCTGGCAACTGGAAAAATCGATATCATTATCGGCACCCATCGTCTCCTTCAGAAAGATGTCATGTTTCGCGAACTGGGACTGCTTGTAGTTGATGAAGAGCAACGATTCGGCGTAGCACACAAGGAACGGCTAAAAAAGTTCCGGGCTACTATCGACATAATGACCCTGACAGCAACTCCTATTCCGCGAACTCTCTACATGTCCATGATGGGGGTGCGTGACCTCTCTATCATAGATACCCCGCCGGTTGACCGTCTTGCCATAAAAACTTTTGTTGCCCGCTTCAATGAAGAGGTGATCCGGGAAGCTGTCATGCGGGAACTCCGACGTGGTGGACAAATTTTCTTTGTGCACAATCGTGTGCAATCTATAGGAGTTATGGCTGAGCATCTGGCAAGGATCGTCCCGGAAGCAAAAATTGCAATCGCTCATGGCCAGATGAAGGATGGTGCCCTTGAAAAGGTGATGCTCGGTTTCATGCATGGGGAGACCAATCTGCTGCTCTGTACAACCATCATAGAGTCAGGTCTCGATATTCCGAGTGCAAACACCCTTATTGTAAATCGTGCCGATACATTCGGTCTATCCCAGCTTTACCAGATTCGCGGAAGGGTTGGACGTGCAAAGGTAAGGGCGTTCGCCTACTTTCTGATCCCTGCTGAAGGAACAATTGCACCGGATTCACGAGAACGTCTCAAAATTCTCCAGGACATATCTGAACTTGGTGCAGGTTTCAGAATTGCAACTCACGACCTTGAAATAAGGGGCGCTGGCGACCTGCTCGGAGCAAAGCAGTCCGGACAGATAGCAGCCGTCGGCTTTGAGCTGTTTACAGAACTTCTGGAAGAGACTGTCCAGCGACTGAAAGGGGAAGAGCATACAGAACGTATAGAGCCGGAGATCAAGCTGCGTGTCCCTGCATTTATCCCTGAAGATTATGTGAAGGATTCAAATCAGCGTCTCGTCCTCTACAAAAAACTCACCCAGATAATCTCTGAGGAAGAGGTGGACGATATTCAGGCAGAGCTGATTGATCGTTTTGGCAAACATCCCCTTGCTGTTGAATACCTGCTTGAGCTCATGAAACTCAGACTTTTGATGAAAGCTCTCTATCTTCGCGAGGCAGAGTTTGATGGTAAGCGGCTCATCTTTTCTTTTCATGAAAAAACGCCGGTTTCGCCGGATCTGATCATCTCCATGATTCGCCAGCAACCTAAAAAATTCCAGTTTACCCCTGATTTCAAACTAATTGCCGAGCTTGGAGAGAGTACATTTGAAAGGGTTCTGCTTGAATCCAGAAATCTCTTGAAAAAACTTAAAGGTGTGTGATAGCGTGCAAAGGATTTTATCAAACCATTTCAAGGAGATTATCGTGTTTAAACGCTCATTTATAAAGTCACTGATTATTATGGTCTGCATTGCCTCCCTGGCAGGGTGCAGCGGAAAAAAAGATGGAGATGCAAAGAAAGATGCCAACTCTTCGGGACCTGTTTTGGCTGAAGTTTCAGGCACAACCATAACAGTTGATGCATTCAAAAAAGAGATGGAAAACCTTCCCCCCTATCTGAAACCGATGACTGAAACTGCGGACGGGAAAAAAGAGATGCTCGAAACAATGGTTATCAGGGAACTGATCCTTCAGGAGGCGGCCAAGGAAGGGGTTGAAAACAGTCCGGCGGTAAAGGATAAAATTGATGAATTAAAAAAACGGCTGGTTGTAGAAGCTTATCTAAAGAAGAAAGTTGAAGAGCAGGCAACTGTCAGCGATGTTGAACTAAAGAAATTCTACGATGCCAATACCGATAAATTCAAAACCGGCGACCAGGTCAAGGCCAGTCATATTCTTCTGAAAGATGAGAAACAGGCCAAAGATATTGCTGCCCAGTTGAAATCAGGTGCCAACTTTGAGGAGCTTGCCAAAAAACATTCTGCTGACGGCGCTGCTGCAAAGGGTGGAGATCTCGGCTGGTTCAGCAAGGGATCAATGATCCCGGAGTTTGAAAAAGTTGCTTTTGGAATGAAGGAGGGGGGGATATCAGGTATAGTGAAGACAAAGTTTGGCTATCACCTAATCAAGCTGACCGCTAAACGTCCTGCTGGGAACCGTTCCTTTGATGAAGTAAAGGATCAGATCAAGGCACAGCTTCTGCCTGGAAAACAGCAGGAGGCGTTTCAGAAACTTAAGGATGATCTTAAGAAAAGCGGCAAATACTCCATAAAGGAAGATGTTCTCAAGAGTCTTGGAGGTGCACCGTCAGCAGAAACAAAACCCGAGGCAAAGCCAACGCCTGCTCCTCTTCAACAGGCTGCTCCAGAGAAAAAATAATTCAACCTGCATTTTCAGTAAGAGTGTATAAGGCCGGGATTACCCGGCCTTAATTTATGAGGGATACATCATGCGAAATCGTATTACCACCCTGCTCCTTGCAATTACTCTTTCAGCAACTTCATTTGTATATGCTGAAGTTGTAAGCGGTATAGCTGCTATTGTAAATGATGACATTATCACCATTTTGGAGTTGAACCGGGAATACGCAATTGTACTGAAGGAAGAGAGTAAAAAAGGATCCATACCCCCTACAGTTGCAACAAAACTTCGTGCAGATCTCCTAGCGTCAATGATTGACAGGAAATTGATCCAGCAAAAAATCAGGGAATTGAACATAATTGTTACTGAGGAAGAGGTTCGTCAGTCTATAGAAGAGATAAAAAAACAGAACAAACTGTCTCAGGAAGCACTTGTTTCAGCACTTCTAGCGCAAGGATTGACTTTTGATCAGTATAAGGCACAGATGAAAGAGCAACTTGAAAGGTTGCGCCTGATGAGCCAGGAGGTCAAATCAAAAGTAAACATCAGTGAGCGTGAGTTGCGTGAATATTATGAGTCTAACTTGGCTCTTTACAACGAGGAGGCAAGTTATCGTGCACGACATATATTTTTTAAAATCCCCAAAGATGCAACTAATTCCGAAATAAAAAAGGTCATGCAAAAAGCTGCCTCAGTTTCGGCTGAAGCAAGAAGTAACACCGACTTTGCAGCACTTGCCAGAAAATATTCTGACGACCCCGGAGCCGCTAAAGATGGTGGTGATCTGGGTCTTTTCAAAAAAGGGGAGATGCTGCCAGAGATAGAAAAAGTTGTCATAACCATGAATCAGGGCGAGATCAGCGACCTTGTAGCCACATCAGCCGGATTTCATATAATCAAACTCGACGAAAAGAGTGCTGCCCGTCCAAAACCGTTCGAAGCTGTCAAAGGGCAGATTGATGATCTGCTTTACAGGAAAAGATCAGAAGAGAGATTTAATCAATGGACAGAAGAGCTCCGCAAGGGGGCAGCAATAGATATCAAACAGTAACCAGTAGCCTTTAAGAGGGGTTATCATGAACCGTTATTGTTATTGTTTCTGTATACTGCTGATATTGATCCTGGGAAGTCGCCCTTGTGATGCAGCCAGGATTAAGGCATTCATATCCGGCTTCTCGCTCTGTGCACCTGAGTCAAAAGAAGAGTTGAAAACTGCTTTACAGACACTCCTTATGTCACGTCTTAATGGCGAAGATATTCAGACTGTAGAAAATCAATCTGATGCCGATTTTCAGATAACTGGAAGTTACATTGCATTCGGCACGGTTTACAGCCTTGATGCAGTTATCAAAACAAAATCCGGATTTTCTGTTGATCGTATTTTTGTTCAGGGTGACACACAGAATGAACTGATTCCTTCAGTTACTGAAATGGCCAGGCTACTTCGTCGTGCAATACTTAAATGGAATCTGGAACTGGCTGCCAATTCATCAGGTAATACCCTTTCTGCTTCTACAGAATCGCAATTATCTCTTCTATCAATAAAAGAGCTTTCTTCGAATCCGGATACTTTATCACCCACTAAAGAGCCGGAGCCGAAGACTTCTCCCAATAAAACCTGGTCAAGTCAACGGCTCTCCGAAAAATTGATTGGTATTGCCAGTGGCAGAATAATGGGTTCAGAAGGAACCGAGATTTTCATATCCGGTGAACGCCATATAAGTTACTACCTTAAAGGTGAAAAGCTAAAACTTCTTTCAGCAGTTGTGTTTGAACCTGACGAAAAGATCGTTGGCATAGATGTAGCTGATCTTGATCAAAATGGTGAACCTGAAATATATGTAACCATTTTGAAAGGCAATCTGCCAGCTTCTCAGGTGTTTATCCCGGCAAACAACAGACTTGTAAAAACCGGAGTTCCCCTTCCATACATTCTGAGAGGCTTAGCTCCTGAAGGAAAAACCAAGCAGATCTTTGCACAGAAAATAAATGCTGACGGACATTTAACCGGCGATTTATATGAACTGGTAAAAAAGGGTGACTCCTTCGTAGTTAATAACCCGTTACAGCTCCCTTTATTTGGCAATCTTTACAACTTCAACAGATTTACCGACTCTAAAGGAATGCGGTTATTTATTGTTTCCCATCCTGATGGCTATCTGCTCGTCTACTCCAAAGAGAAAAAGCAGCTCTGGAAAAGTCGTGATAAGTTTGGCGGCAGCGAGCCATCTGTATGCAAGAAAGATAGCAGCGAATCATCCTCTCATTTCAATCTGACCTGTAGCTTCTCCGCATCTCAGCGTACACTTGTCACTCAAGCAAATGATATTGTTGTTGTTCGCAACTCCGGCTTGGTTGACAACGGTATCGCGCGTAACTATACAAAGAACAATATGGTTCGCCTCTCATGGGATGGTCTCTCCTTGCAGGAAAAATGGCGCTCAGAGCAAAGCCCTAATTATCTTGCGGATTTTTCGTACGATGAGAATAGCAAGGAACTTCTGCTGCTGGAAGTGGAGCCCAGACCTGATAAAAATGGAGAAAGGGGGAGCAGGATAGTAGTAAGGACTTTGGAATAACAGCCGTTTGAATCACTAATGATTGTTACGGATTAGCTTTTAATCTGAGCTCCCTGGAAAAAGGGCCTACGCATCTGCTGTCCTGGCAGAGCAGATAGACAAGGGTTGCCTGAACATCTTTTTCGTCTTTATCCTTGCATTTTACTCTTGCAAACTCCTGTCTTATATAAGCCGTTCTTGTAAAATACTCCGAATACGATCCACTATCATCCATACCCGACTGATCCGGTTGCGAATAGTTCGTAACCCCTTTCAATTTCATGCATTTCGAAGGAGAGAACTTGATACGAAGAGGTTTTATTGCTGAGGAGTTATCTGCAAGAAGTTTCCATCCCGGTTTTGGCGTCATCCGAATCTCGACTCCAGTACTGCTTCTACTCTCTCCTGCTAATTTCACTGTTTCAATCAAAATATATTGATCATCAAAATGAAATATCTTTTCCTCTCCAGTAGCAGCTGCGGCAAAAGTTTTCTCAGAACTATGAATACTGATCATAACCAGGCAATATAATAAGACAGTTAACCGTTTTGGTTGCAAATAACTCCTGTTCAAATCAAAAAACTCCTTGGAACTTTCGGTGGACATAATGACAAGAATGGAAGTGGAACAATAAAACTTCAATAGGTCATTTACAAACTATCTATTTAACTTACTCCAAAAATAATTTATTACAAGACTGTTATTTTTCTTCCGGGAAGTTTATATTCAAGACAAGGAGAAAGAAGTAATAAGAAAAAAGGTGAAAGGAGGGACGTACTATCGAAACTACTCCGCCTGGCTATTCAGCTAAAATAATGGAATTACCACTCCGGTAAAAAACTTGCCGGAATAACCCTTGAAAATGGGACAAAGAGTTAAAAACAAAGAGACCCGCCGAGTGATTGGCGGGTCTTTCATTTTTTGACTTTATTTCAGTAGTGAGGCGGAGCTGTTTCATCTTTTTCCTCACTGACTAACGAAGGGAGCATAATCTGGAGCTGCTCCTTGATCTGGCGCAGCTCTTTGGAGAGAGAAACAATCTCCTGCTGCTGGCGAAAAAGCAACCCGTTAAGCTCTTCAACCTGACGCTGTTGATGCGTCAACTGAATCTCAAGGTCAGTGATACGATCACTCATAGATCTATTTTTGAGACAGCCGGTGAACGCATTCTACCATGAATTTGGCATTTTCCGGTGGCACGGTCGGCAGTATCCCATGACCAAGATTGAATATGTGCCCTGGTCGGTCACCGTTCTCGTCAAGTACACGTTTTACTTCCCGCTCGATTATTTCGTGAGGGGCATAAAGAACCGTCGGATCAAGATTCCCCTGAACAGCCATGTTTGATCCAAGAATATCACGAGCCTTTCCAAGATTAACATGCCAGTCAAGTCCCATGACATTCCCTCCGGCAAGCTGAACGGTTTCAAGCATTGTGGCAGCACCCTTCACAAAGTGGATAACCGGTGTGTTTTGACGATTGAGGCCATTAATCAGCTTGGTCGTATAGGGGAGGACATAGCGTGTATAGTCAGCAGGAGAAAGCACCCCCCCCCAGGTATCAAATATCTGGATCGCCTGGGCACCCGCCTTGATCTGGGCATTCAGGTACTCCATGTCCATCATGGTCACTTTTTCCATGAGCGCGGAATAAACGTCCGGAGCTGTGTACATCATCTTTTTGATATTCGCCCAATCTTTAGACCCTTTCCCTTCAACCATATAACAGGCGAGAGTGAACGGGGCTCCACCAAAACCGATGAGCGGAACCTTGGACGCCAGCTCTCTGCGGAGTATTCTGATAGCATCCAGAACATAAGGCACATCTGCTTCCGGATCAGGAATTCTGAGCGCATCTACATCAGCCATTGTTCTGATCGGGTGTTCAAAAACCGGCCCCGGTACAAAATCAAGCTTCATACCCATAGGCTCTACCGGAGTGAGGATGTCGGAAAACAGAATGGCAGCATCAACCCCGAGTATGTCAACCGGCTGGATTGTGACTTCAGCTGCCAATTCCGGTGTTTTGCATAGTTCAAGAAAAGTGCACCTGCTCCTGACCCGCATGTAATCAGGGAGATAGCGGCCTGCCTGGCGCATCAGCCAAACCGGGGTACGATCAACCGGCTTGCCCCAGCAGGCATCTAAAAAGCGTGTATTCATGGGTAATTCCTCCAGGATAATCAGATTCAGGTTAAGATTGAGGTTGAGCACACCTTTTATCCTTACCTGCTACTTTAACTATTTTTCACCGGTTTAAGATTTTCTCAACCTCATCCTCTGAGTATCAGCGAACGAAAATCTTAACCTATTTTTTCGCTTAATCTGCCGATTCGCGTCTCTGGGCGCGAATCGGCACATAATTACAAAATGGCTCCTCTTCCATATAATCTCCGTACACTGCATCGGCTCTTGCCCTGCAACCACCGCAAACATTGATATACTCGCACTCTCCGCACTTCCCCTTATACGCCTTGAAGTTACGCAGATCCTTGAATATCTCGGAGTTTTCCCAGATTTCACGAAAGGAGGTTGTTTTAACATTACCGGCTGTACGATGAAAGTAGGAGCAGGGCTTGACATTTCCGAAGCAATCAATAAGGCAGATAGTCTGCGCAGCTATACACCCTTTCCCGCCGCCAGTAGAAAAGGTGAGCGAGCGCCGCTCAAACTTGACCCCCTCGGACTTGGCCTTCTGCGGCACAATCCGGTAGTAGTGGGGTGCACATGTCGGACGCATGAGGATATCGTCTTCCAGCTTCTCCTGCTGGTAATGCCAGTCAAGTATCTCTTCATAATCTTCCTTGGTAATCAGCTCACTCATGATCTCCTCGCCGCGACCGGTCGGGACGATCATGAACATATACCAGGCTGTTGCTCCGAGAGATTTGGCAACCTTGAATGTGTTTGCAATGTCGTGCTGATTACGTTTTGTAAACGACGAGTTAATCAGAAACTTCTGTCCGTGCTTCCGGAAATATCCGGCAGCGTCCACTACTCCTTGAAATGCGCCGACACAGGAGCGAAAATCATCATGCACTTCTGCATTAGAACCATCCAGCGAAAGTGATACCATCTTGATGTCAGCCTTTTTCATCTTTTCGCAGACTTCGTCATTAACGAGTGCGCCATTAGTCGCCATACAGATTCTTAACCCCAAAGATGTTCCGTATTCAGCCAGATCAAAAATATCTGGGCGAAGTAACGGTTCTCCACCTGACAGAACTACTACAGGCTTGGAAAAATCAGCAATCTCCTTAAGAAGGCGCTTCCCTTCTTCAGTGGTAAAATCTCCTCCGGATGAAGACATATCAGATGAACAGCGACAGTGAACACATTTAAGATTGCACTTTTGTGTTGTTTCCCAGGCAATCCATTTGGGAATGAAATCTTCGCTCATGATCTCTCCGGAAAAACTGGTAATCTTTGAAGTTTACTATGAATCCCTGAATAATCTCAAGGAGAAAGAACTTCGGAAGGCAATGCATCCTGATATAGCGATGCAATGTGTCGGATAGTATCAAGATTTTCAAGAAAAATATTCAATAGCTCAGGATCAAACATCTTGCCGGATTCATTCAACAACTCTGCGACTACAGCCTCCTGATCCCAGGCTTCCTTATAACAGCGTCTGTTGGAAAGGGCATCATAAACATCGGCTATTGCCACTATCCTGCCGAAAACAGGAATCTCTTCTTCTTTTTTACCACGAACACGACCGCCAGCTTCTTCATAACCGGCTAACGGCAGACCGGTCATATAATCCACATAACCCGGATAGCCGTTGCCATCCCAGCGCTCGTGATGATTAAGTGTCACCATCATTGCAATCTCATCAATATCTGAATAGGTCTCTCCAAAAAGCCGAGCCCCGAGAATTGTGTGCTGTTTCATGATTTCAAACTCTTCAGGGGTAAATCGCCCCGGTTTTTTTAGAATGGTATCCGAGATTGCTACTTTACCGACATCATGCAGCATGGCGGCCATACGCAGCGTGTCGCGGTTACGCTCAATCTCCTGCTCCGGCACCCCTTTTGATCGCGCCCACTCTTCATAAAGCGTAACAGAGTAAGATGCAACACGGTTGACATGATTACCCGTCTCTTTAGGATCTCGCAGCTCGGCCATCTTGTTCATTCGCATTATGATGCCACGAGTAAGTTTTGCCCGCTCGACCGCATTTGCAGCAGCAATCGCAAAATGAGAAAGAACAGACATCCCTGATTCCGGGAATGGCATTACTTTCCCGTGAGGATTTTTTGCATTTATCAGTTGAAGCACCCCGGTTACATCCCCTCGGAACGAAGTCAGTGGAAGAGTCAATATTGAACGTGTCCGGTATCCTGAAATTTCATCATAACTTCGATTAAAAGAGTATGGAGAGCCACAAGGCAGTTCCCATGCATCGGAAATATTTATAATCTGACCTGTAGCTGCAACATGACCGGCTATGGAGGAGCTGTTTATTGGAGTTGAAAAAGTTGAATAGATAAGCTTTTTACCGGGAGGGAGCTGCGCCTGCATCGTATCGTTCTGTGTATAGCTGAATTTGAGAGAATTTCCTTCACGAATATAAATCGAGCCGGCATCTGCTCCTGTAAAACAGCGAGCTTCACTCAATACTTTTTCAAGCAGCAGGTCTATATCTCTGATTTTGGCTATTTCATTCTCAAGGTCGATTACTCTCTGCATTTTCTTTAGCGCTGTAGACACGTATTACCTCAATATCCCTTTGTACCTGATATTCCCACAGTTTATCTGTTCAAGTTCAAAAACCGGAATTTTCGTCATAATCAGTTTAACTACAGTGACAGATTCTGCCTTCATTAAGCATTTTTACAGTATAGCCTCTATCCAGGATCTCTGCAACATCAAGCTGTTTCTTATGCATAATCAGCAAGAAACCTGTCACCTACATCAGATGCAGCTTTTGTTCACATAATTTCTTATTAAAATCAGCATTTCGATCATCAGGATAGTATGAAATCCAGAGCATAATCACCTGCATGGCTTTATGATATTTCTTTTGCTCTAAAAGAGCTGTTGAGAGATTTTGCAATGATATCAGGTCTTTGGGCTGATGTTCCAGGTATTTTATATATGCTCTCTCTGCCTCTTCATAACGACCACTGAAAGCATAGGAATTGCCAAGCTCCCTGTAAACTTCAAAATAGGTTGGAAACCAGTTCTCAAGGGTAAGTAATTTTTCAAGCACCTCTGACGACTCGGCATAACGACCCTGTTCATTATAGGTTTTGCCAAGGAAAAGGTATCCCTTGGGAAGATTGGGTGCCACTGTTATAATTCGTTTGTAAAGAGTTTCCCGTGTTCTCCAGAAGCTGTAAAGGTGATAGTTGTAACAGGTCATTGTTACAAAGAGAATGATAACTCCTGCCATAGATCCGGCTCGCCATTTTTCCGGAAGTTTTTGCAGAATAATTGCCAGTACCGGAACAGAAAGCATGGTTGCAAAGAGTAGATAGTGATCGTAAAACACCATCTGTCCGCTCACATTATGACGCAAGGGGATGAGGTTGGCATATGGTAGAAGGGTTAACAGCACCAGCGAACATATCGAGAAAAGATGCCAGTCCCTGCGGTACATCAGCCCTCCCAGAAGGAGCAGCACCGAAACCGGGAGTACACATTCGGAAAGAGAGGGGAAACCTTTTGGCCAGACAAGATCATAATCATAGGAGAGGTTCAGCGGGTATATGAATTTCCCCAGCATGATATTCACAGAACGGACTATGCCACCAGCACGGTCAACAAGTTCCAGGCCTTGGCTCTTGTCAACAACTCCGGCAGAAAAGGCAACTTTGAACTGGATGACAAATATGCTTGCAGCCAGAG
Organism: Geobacteraceae bacterium; assembly: GCA_031401815.1. GTDB lineage: Bacteria > Desulfobacterota > Desulfuromonadia > Geobacterales > DSM-12255 > JANNRW01. Next base: position 15,193 of record JANNRW010000361.1, read on the forward strand.
TGAAGTAAAGCGCCAACATGCGGAATCTCGCTATTCTTTGCTTTGAACATGTTAGATGTCCAAGCTCACAGACGAGAAAAAGAGCTGGAAGTATAACTGCGCTCCCTTTTGAAAGCTGCGCTGACAGCATAAACAGAATAGTTCCGAATATGGTCAAAGGCCGCATATTTTCAGCAAGATAACAACGCAAGGAGAGAATGGCGAAAAAAACGTATAGCAACTCTTTACGGTTTGAAATTGAGGCAATACTTTCAATGTTAAGCGGGTGAGCCAGAAGAAGCAGTGTCGCAGCCACAACTGCGAAATGAAGTGATTCAGAATCTGCAATACCCTTGTCATGCCTTCTGATCAGCCTGAAAGCCAGAGATTGAGCAGCAAACCCGATGCAGATAAAAATAAGCAGATTAGTCAGATGAAATAATTTTACATCATCACCCCATAATCGATATTCAAGGGCAAAAGTCGTGATAGTTAGCGGAAAGTATTCGATCTTCATCGGCTTTTGCCATATTGCAACCAGCGACTTGAAATCAGTTGTTGTTACTAATGGGTTATTGACAATGTAATAATAATCGTCTCCGGTGAACTCTGCTGAACCGGTAAACAGCGGCAGAGCTGCAAGCAACGGTAATATTAACAGCAACGGCAAGACTCTGGTCAGCACTAATTCTGACCTTCACCAGAGCTGTCCGCCTCACCATGCTGAGGGAAAAGTGCTGTAAATACGCTCCCCTGCTCTTCCAGACTCTCTGCCCAGATCACTCCATGATGAGCATCCATTACCTTTCTACAGAAAGCCAACCCCAAACCTGTCCCCTTGTTTTTTCCTTCTCTGCGGTTTTGTGCCTGCACAAATCTGTCAAAAATATAACTCAGAGACTCAGCCGGAATACCTGTTCCGTTATCCTTGACTTCAATCCGGAGAAATTCTCCCCTTTTCGGAATCATGGAGTCAGGATAGAGACCGTTAGGGATTCCTTTGATTATCGGCTCCAGAGAGTCAGGATAATCAGCAGTAATTGTAATCTCTCCGTTGTCCGGGGTGAATTTAAGTGCATTTGAAATAAGATTGCCAACAAGGCGAATAAAAGTAGTTTTGTCAAACCTGCACTCAGGCAGAGTTTCTTCTGCTCTAAAAACCAGCTTTATTCCAGATTTTTTAACTACAGGAGAAAATTGTGAGAGCAGTTTTTCCAGCAGATGCCGGGGGCTCTCGCTCCTGTAATTCATTATCATTCTGCCTGCCTCAAATTTATGTATATCCAGCAAAGAGTTGATCATATCTACCATCTCGGTACAACTTTCCTGAGCAGCCTCTATGAATTCTCTCTGCTCGCTGTTTATGCTCCCCAAACGACCTTCTCTTACCAGATCCAGCGATCCGACTATCGCCGTGATAGGATTTTTCAAGTCATGGGAAAGCATGCTGACAAAATCTTCTCGCTCACGCTCAAGAGCTTTGAGACTTGAAATATCCCGGATTATTTCCACGCTTCCTATCAATACCCCCATGTTATTGAGTAAAGGTGCAGCACTAGAGAGAACCGTCTTCTTTCCATCCTCGGTATTGAGAAGATAGGTAACATCAAGAGTAGGCTCGCCACTTGCCAGGGTCGTTCGACAAGGGAGCATGCACCCTGCTGGCAATTCGGCATCAAGAATCTCATCTATATTTTTGCCAAGTATTTCGTCGATTTTGAAACCGAGCAGACTCTCTGCCATCCGGTTAACCGAAATTATTCTGGCTTCTATGTCAACAGCAATAAGAAGCTCGGCCATCCCATGAAGAATTGCCTCTGTCTTTTTCTGCTCTGCAACAAGTTCCTGCTGAAGGCGTTCATTCTCCAGAACTGTCCGGTTATAGCTGATCGCCCGCTCGACCCTCTTGAGCATATCTTCATTTGAAAATGGCTTGGAAATATAGTCTACAGCCCCCTTTTTCATCGCATCAACCGCTATCTCCTCACTTCCATGGGCGGTCATCATGACCACTACCATTTCAGGATAATCAGCTTTTACCTTTTTAAGAACTTGCAGACCATCCATACGCGGCATTTTGATATCAAGCAGAAGCAATTCAAATCGGTCTGATGCCAACATTTCAAGAGCTTCAACACCATCTCTGACACGAGCGGTGCGGTATCCGGCGTCTTCCAGCTGAAGCTTTAGAATCAGCGCTATATCAGCTTCATCATCCGCTATGAGAATTTTGGTTCTTGTCATCCTTCTCTCCGTAAACAGGAACAGTAAATGTGAAAATATTTCCGCCACCTACTCTGGGGGAGTAGTAAATTATGCCATCATGCTTCTCAATAATGCTCCGGCAGATAGCAAGGCCAAGACCACTTCCACCAGAATCGCCGGATTCAGCATTACTGAACTTCTGGAATTTTGTAAATAAACGTTCTCTATGCGATGGTTTTATAACTTTACCACCATCCGCCACAGAAATTGCCAGCATTCGCCCTTTTTGTTCAGCAGTAAGGGTAATTACTGTATCTTGCGGTGAAAACTTTATGGCATTTGACAGGATATTTGTTAGCACCTGGAGCAGTCGATCATAATCTCCCCATATCTGCGGGAGCTCTGCCTCGAAATCTTTTACCAGGGAGATGTTTCTGGCAAGTGCGCCTTTTTTCATCATTTCGATTGCATAAAGCACCAACTCGCCTGGATCAACGGGTCTCATCGAGAAGATTTCATTGCCACCTTCAATACGTGAGATATCAATAATGTCATTAACGAGGAAAATAAGACGTTCTGTGTTACGTCTACAGACGTCCAGCATCTCCCGCTCCACACCTGTCAACCATTTACCCTTGCTAAGAATGAATTGAAGAGAACCCTTCATGGAGGTTAGAGGTGTTTTGAGTTCATGAGAAACTGACGCAATGAACTCACTCTTCATTTGATCAACCTCCCCATCCCTTGTCACATCGCGAATTCCGAGCAATAATCTTCTGCAAAGCTCTCCCTGCTCAAGAAGAGGAGTAATTGAGAATCTTAGTTTTTTACCGCCAAGCCTTGCCTGAATTACTTTTTCGCTGACAGTGCAACTACTTTCCGAAGCACTCTTCAAGCTGGCTGCAAGCTCTTTCAATCCAACTCTGTCAAAATATGCCAGAACCTGCTTTTCTGGCATACCTGACAGGTTGACCCCCAGCAGCTCTTCCGCAGCACTGTTAACATGCAATATTCTCTGCTTGCCATCAATTACCAGGAAGCCATCCAGAAGACTCTCAAGGATTGCCTTCTGCGTTCCGGTCTCCAGGTTCAACTCTTCTTTTTTTGCAACAATCCTGTTTTCCAGCTCTTTGTTCAAAGTCAAAAGCTGTTCAATCCGATTAGTCAGCAACTTGTCACGCTTCTCAACAGACTCAAGCATAAGGTTGAACGAATCGTAATATGCTCTTATTTCATGAAATCCTTCAACTGACACCCTTTTTGTATAATCTCCCGATTCGATACCCTCAACAGCATCAGAAAAACGACGAAACGGCAAAACAACCTGTTGAGCCACAAAATATGCCAGCATGAACATGAGCGGAAGACTTATTGCCGAACAAAGAATCAAATTCTGTATATTTTCATTACGAATACCGTCAAATGTTCCTTGTTCGAGAGCAACAGCAATAGCACCAATAAACTCTCCCTTAAGGTTATGGAGGGGCTCGGCAACCATTTCAAACTGACGATTATCCAGAGTAGTTGTCCCATTAAAAGAGAACCCTCCCTTAAGAGCACCTACTACACGCTGATCCAGGTTTGGGTGCAAAGCATCAATTTTACCCATTGTGCTTGCAATCCGCTCCCCCTTTTGCGCTACAAGCATTTCCACATTTTTTCCGAAAATCTTCTGCTGTTGATATGGAAGATGTGAATCCTTGTTAAGATCATTTCCAGCTATTACAGCACCAAGAATGGTTCCATCCTGTGATATGACCGGGAGTATAACCAGCTGAATCATTACCTCCTTTTTTTCAGGCAGCACCATACAGGCTTCGTCATTTACCTCCTGACAGTAATCATCATGAGAAACAATCTCAGTTGTTATAAACGGTTGTCGCCTGTTAAAAGCACTCGCAAGAAGACTCCCCTTAAGAAAAGTTCTTGTTTCCTTTTTCCTGCTTTTTCGGACAATTACAGACTGCTCACTATCAACGACAGTAAGAATGTCTAAAAAATCGAGCGAGCGCGTCCATCTGTCTATAGCATCAGAAAGATTCAAGGCATCGCGCTTTAGAATCCAGTTGCGTACAGAATCTGAAGAGACCGGGAGCTTTAGTGCCTCCATGACTGTTTCAGGACGAGCCATGTACTGGCTTTTTGCAAACTTGAGAGAAGACTCCAGATCTTTGGCAACCTGCTCTTCGGTAAAACGGTTAATTGTAAAAAGAGATGAAGCGAAAAGGAGAGTATAAGAAAATGCCAGCATGAACAGGGTGGCCAGATAAATTCTGTTTCTTATGGAAAGGCGATTTGTCATTGTTCACCTGACAGGAGTCAAAAGCATTAATAGAATAGATTGTTTATTTCAATAACCTTCCGCCTTGAGATTTCGTGTCATCAGCTCAATAACAGCTTCTTTTGCAGGTCTGTCCCTGTAGAGGATTTCATGAACCTTGAAGGTAATCGGCATATCCACACCAAGCTTCTTTGCCAGCAAATAAGTAGATTCAGTAGTTTTTACCCCTTCCGCGACCATCTGCATCTCACCCAGCACCTCGGAAAGCTTTCTCCCCTGACCTAGCTTGATACCGACACTTCTGTTCCTTGAGAGATCCCCGGTAC
>JANNRW010000362.1:0-13950 GCA_031401815.1 Geobacteraceae bacterium
ATATTATTATAATTGGCGGGCGGCATGGGATTCGAACCCACGACCCCAGGCTTCGGAGGCCTGTACTCTATCCAACTGAGCTAACCGCCCGCAAGGATAATTTAAATACACTATCACCTTTTCAAACTCAAGATAATTACCGTTATTCGCAAATTTTATGTAGAGTAGTGACAACTGCATATACCCGGAGAAAAGATGCGATACATTATCCTTGTCTTTACCTGTATTCTGATGTTGCCGTCAGCACTTCATGCTGCAAACTACGAAATAAAGAAGCTTGCTGACAAGGTCTACGCTGCTCTGGCAGCTCCTGACGGCAAGGTCGCAAGTAATGCGATTTTTGTTGTCACCGAATATGAAGTGATTCTGGCAGGTGCTCATTTCATACAGGAAGGGGTATCCGAGTTACTGACAGAGATCGGCAAGATTTCCCCTTTGCCTGTCAACCGGATTATCCTTACACACCACCATGGCGGTTTCAATTATGTGGATTTTGATTTCCCGGCAAAAACAGAGATAATTGCATCGCTTAAAATCTGGCAGGCACTGAAGGGAGAGCAGCGGGAATTCCGCAACCCGGCTGTAGTTTTCGAAAATACCATGACATTGAACCGTGGAGCAACTTCGCTTGTCTTGATAAGCACGGGTGAAGGACACAGCAGCGGAGACGTCGTGATATACCTCCCTAAAGAGAGTATTCTGTTTGCTTCTGATCTTTTCTTTAATGACACATCCGGCTTCATGGGGGACGCATCAATTCATGAGTGGGGCGAAAATCTGGAACTGCTGGAGAGTATTCCGGCTCGCTTTATTGTCCCTGGTCTTGGGAAGGTCGCGGACAGTGATGGCCTCGCCAGATTCAAGATGTTTTACCGGGCTTTCATGACCGAAGTGCTTAGAAACCTGGAAAAAGGGAATACTTTGGCACAGACAAAAAAAGCGTTCTCTCTGGAACAGTACAGGAACTTGCCTGGCTTTAATACATTTCTTGATACAAATCTCGAACACGCGTATAAACAGTTAAAATCACGCAAGTAATCACTTGCAAGCTTTATGCTAGAAGTGATTAATGATTTGACAGCAAACTCTGTTTCTGTTATACGAAATTGAAAATTAATAACGGTAAGACGGGCTTGGAAGCTGCCAGAACATCGTTATCCATACTATCTTATTACTGGAGAGTGGAATGATTATTCAGTGTGATCATTGCAGTGCCAAATTCAGGATGGATGACTCAAAGCTTGCCAACGGGCCCGTCAAGGTTCGTTGCGCAAAGTGCAAGGAGATCTTTTCTGTCAGTAAAGATGAGTCCTCTCTCGAACCTGCTCCTTCTCCCCAGGTAACTGCAGACTCCACCCAATCTGTAGATTTTTCAGGCGGATGGCCGACCGCCAGCAGCTCTCCAGCTCCATCGACAATGAGCGGAATCACAAATAATGCTGATTACGATCCTTCCGCAACCGACTTCTCACTGAACTTTGATGAGCCTCCCCCCCCCCCTGCCACTGCAACAACATTTGCGCCAACCACCAATAATGAGGCATCAACATTTGATCTTTCTGCCGGAGAAAAGGGGGTGCCCGACCAACCCGGCGGATCAGATATCTCTTTTGATATGAGCGGGGGTGATTTTGATTTCGGTGACCCCTCAACTTCACTATCTTCAGAACCTGCCGCAGCTGTCACCCCCTCTTCAGCTTCATCCGGAACAGACATGTTCTCCATGGATTTCGGTGAAGTCTCTTTTTCTGACCCAGTAACTGCTGAGAAACCGTCCTCATTCATGACCGGGGAGTCAGTCAACCCGGATATGCCTGACTTGTCTTCGATTCCGGCAAATGCCTCCGCATCACCCTCTGCCGAGCCGGATAGCGATTTCAATTTTTCATTCAATACGGATGCTCCTCCCCAGGCTTCAACCGGAGAGAGCCCCTTGACAAAGGAAGTAGCAGTCAATTTTGGGGAATTTGACTTCGGTGAAATGAATCAACCAGCGGAAAGCCCGGTTACTTCACAAGCTGAAAAACAGTCGCGGGAATTCTCGATCAGCTCGGATAACACCAAGGATTCTGAAGATATAACTGCTCCTTTTCATGACCATGACGATATCCCCCCCTCTTCTTTGTCCACCCGGAAAAAAAGAGGCTCCTTATTCCCTGTAACCCTGATTCTTGGTGCTATTCTGCTCGTTATCATGCTTGCCGGCTCAGCAGTATACTTCATCAGCGGCCCAAAAGCATTTTCAAAGGTAGGACTCGGCTTTCTGGTTGACTGGTATGGTGCTAAAGGGGGAGAGGAGGGGAGTATTTCAGTCAGAAACATAACTGCCGAGTATATGCTTAACAAGGATGCCGGAGAGCTGTTCATAGTTCGGGGAGAAGCCCTGAATAATTACAGGAAGCCTCGCGCATCAATTCAGATCAAGGTAACGCTTCTGGATGAAAAGGGTTCCTCACTCATTACAAAGGCAGCATATTGCGGCAATTCACTTACAAAAGAGCAGCTTTCAACCCTGCCGCCTGCAAAGATTGAAGAGACGATGAATAATCAGTTTGGTGATTCACTGGCAAATATGGGGGTCAAACCAAACCAGGCAATCCCCTTTGTTGTAGTCATAAGTGGTGTACCTAAAGAGGCAAAGGACTACTCTGTCCAGGTCAGCGGTTCTACAATCGCAACTCAATAGATTTTGGCCCGTTCCGCCTCTGCAAGATTGTTTGCAGATAATCTCTCTTCCAAATTAAATCCCCTTGAACTCTCTTGTTCAAGGGGATTTTTATAATAAACCGACTCTATCTATATCTCTTTCTCTCTCCCTAAAATTACCTGCGCGGCAGGTGAAGTGATTTGATAAAGGATGCATCGGTTGCCTGCTGCAACTCGGCTAACACCTCCGGAGGGACAGGAGAGTCAAGCGAGAGAATGACCATTGCCTCACCCTTCTTTTCACTCCGGCCAAGATTCATGGAAGCAATATTTATATCGTGCTGCCCCATGATGGTACCGATCTTGCCGATCATTCCGGGTCTGTCCCCATAATGAAGCAGCAGCATGTGCTCTTCCGGAGTGAAGTCCATTGTGTAGTCGCGCAGACGGACAATACGTGGCGCACCCTCGAACAGGGTTCCACCGATCAGGCGGCGCTTGCCGTCAGCCCCTTCAATAACAAGGGTCACAAGATTGGAAAAAGCGTCGGAATGAGTCGATTTATTCTCCTCAACCTCTATTCCCATCTGCTCTGCAACTAAAGAGGCATTGACCATATTCACATCCTGCTCAACCATACGGCCAAGGAGCGCCGAAAGCCCGAAAACAGTGAGCGGAGAGCAGTCGTAGTGTGCGATCTGACCGGTATAGCCAAAGATTACCCTGGAGGGATTCTTCTCGACCAGCTGAATGGCAAAGTCGGACATTACCCGGATCAGGTTCATGAACGGTCTCATCTGCTCAATCAGAGCCATGTCGAAGCGAGGAATATTCACAGCATTCTCCAGAGGCTTTTCATCAAGATAACTGATGATTTCACGCGACACATCAACAGCAACATTGATCTGAGCCTCAAAGGTATTGGCTCCGAGGTGAGGAGTAACCACCAGTCGCTCCTGGGAGATAAGATCCCTGAGAAGTTCGGTTTTGGGCGGCTCTGTGCTAAAGACATCAAACGCAGCCAGAGAGACCTTTTCACTCACAAGACTCGCAAGGAGCGCCTCTTCATTGATAATGCCGCCGCGAGCAACGTTAAGGACAATGACATTATCCTTCATCAACCCAAACTCCCGAGAACCTATCATGTCACGGGTTTCATCATTTAGCGGTGTATGCACGGTTATAATGTCACAATTCTTGTAAACCTCGTCATGCGAAACAAGTTTTACGCCTAGATCGTGCGCTCTTTTGACTGCAATGTATGGATCACAGGCAAGCACTTCACATTCAAACGCCTTGAGGCGGGTGGCAACTCTCCCACCAACCTTGCCAAGACCGATAACGCCGACTGTTTTTCCTTTAAGTTCCACCCCGGTAAAAGGGGCGCGCTTCCACTCGCCTGCTTTTAGTGATGCATTCGCCTTTGTCACATTCCGGCAGGCAGAGAGAAGCAGAGCCATGGTATGCTCTGCCGCGCTGTTGGTGTTGCCAAACGGGGCATTAACGACAATTACCCCTCTGCTGCTGGCATATTCGACATCTACGTTATCTATACCGACCCCGGCTCTTGCGACCAGCTTCAGCTTCAGGGCGGCATCAAGAATATCCTTGTCAACATTCGTACCGCTGCGGGTAATAATTACCTCGTAATCCCCGATCATCGCCAAAAGCTCTTCCTTGGAGAGGCCAAGCCGAATATCCATCTCTATTCTGGGATCCTGCTCCAGAAGCGCCAGACCCTCTGCAGCAACTTCATCGGTAACGATTACCTTCATATACTCTCCTTGTCAGCCAGATAAAAAAATAGCATAATAGCCCCCTGAACAAAAAAATGCAACTGCGACGGAAACAGATGACCATAGACTCTCCTCTTCAGATAGTTCTGATTGAACCGGAAATTCCTCCGAACACCGGCAATATTGCCCGTCTCTGCGCTGCAACCGGAACCGGGCTTCATCTGGTCGGGAAACTAGGTTTCTCAACTGATGATCGTCAGCTCAAACGAGCAGGACTCGACTACTGGAGTGAAGTATCCATTTACTACTGGGCGGATCTTGCAGAGTTAAAGCGCGCCTTTCCAGATGCAAGATTTGTCTATACAAGCAAGAAGGCTCAGAAAAGTCACGTTGCTTTCGAATTTCACAAGGGGGACTTTCTTGTCTTTGGAAAAGAGACAGAAGGGCTGCCGGAGTCACTTCTGGAAGAGAATCATGAAAATGCCATCCGGATACCGATAAAAGGAGAGGTGCGGAGCCTGAATCTCTCAACTGCCGCCGGAATTGTACTGTACGAGGCACTGAGACAGACCGGAACCATATAGGAGGATTCAATGTCATTCAACCATTTTGACGCAAACGGCCAGGCTATCATGGTTGATGTAAGCCAGAAGGTGCCGACCATGCGCACTGCAGTGGCAGTTGCAACTGTGAACCTGACACCTGACACGGTAAGCGCAATTCAGGAGGGTCGCACCAGCAAGGGCGATGTACTGGCAGTTGCACGACTTGCCGGAATTGCTGCTGCCAAAAAAACCTCTGCCCTGATCCCCCTCTCCCATCCTCTGGCAATCCATTATGTAACTGTCGATTTCACGATTGACCAGGCATCAGGCCGGATAATGGCGAAAGCCACTGTAAAAGCATTCGAGCGTACCGGCGTTGAGATGGAGGCGATGACAGCAGCAGCTGTAACTGCCCTCACCATCTATGACATGTGCAAGGGGGTTGACAAGGGGATCAGCATAGAGAGCATCAGACTTCTTTATAAAGAGGGCGGTAAAAGCGGTATTTACTGTCGTGAGGAGGGTGCATGAAATGTGCAATTCTCATCCTGAGCGATAAAGGATCCCGTGGAGAACGTGTAGACACCAGTGGCCCTGCCCTTGTTGCCTGGCTTGGCGATCAGGGGGTGAAAATCGTAAGGACGACAATCATTCCGGACGAAGAGCTCCTGATTGAGGAGCTCCTGAAAGAGTGGGCCGACAGCAACGAGCTTGAACTGATCATAACCTGCGGCGGAACCGGCGTCTCTCCGCGCGATGTTACCCCTGAAGCAACCCGGAGAGTAATCGAAAGGGAGATACCGGGACTGGGTGAAGAGATGCGCCGGACAAGTGCGGCAATCACCCCGCATGCCCTGCTCTCCCGAGCCATTGTCGGCATCAGGAAGAAAACACTGATTATCAATCTCCCAGGCAGCCCGAAAGGGGCAATCGAAAACCTTGCGGCAATCTGGTCGGCAATCCCCCATGCTGTCGCAAAAATCAACGGTGATCCGGCAGATTGCGCGGTTAAACCGTTGCCGTTATCTCCTTACAGATCCTGACCTGCTCCAAAAGTGCAGCCAGCATCTCAACCCTCGGCATTGGGACTCCGCTTCTGGCGGCATACGACAGCGGCATCCTGAAAATAGACCCGATTTCCAGCTCTCTCCCCTCTTCCCGGTCAATCTGCATTGAAGGCTTGTAGAGACCCATGTTGTCGGTAAATTCGAGCATGCTCTGGGCAAAATCTGTAGACAGGGGTTTTTGCAACTCCTGAGCATTTGCAGCCTCTATCACCTCCAGCATCAGATCTTTAACCAGTTGCCGTGTCGCTACGACGCAAAGGAGCTCGTTAACCGGTTGATTCAGCAAAGCGCAAAGCCCGTTGAACGGTATGTTCCAGACAAGTTTTTCCCAACGCGCCCGCAAAAGGTCATCAGTAGCCCGGCAATCAACCCCTGCATTCATGAACATGTCTACAAGCTGATCGAGTCTCTTACGGTCATGACGCTCGTACTCGCCAAGAACAATCCTGCCTGCACCCAGATGATGCACTACCCCCGGTTCACCGCGATTTGCACATAGAAAGGCGACACCGCCGACAATCCGTTCTCTGCCAAAAAGCCCGGCAAGAAGGTCTTCGTTACCAAGTCCGTTCTGAAGGGTAAGAATCATGGTTCTCTCACCCAGAAGCGGCGCAATCATCTCATTGAACTGGTCATTTGCAAAAGTCTTCAGCCCGACAATAACAAGATCTACATGACCGATATCCCCGGATTTGCAATAGGCATTTACTTTCGGAAGATAAAAATCCCCGTTTACCGAAAAAACCCTCAGCCCGCTTTCAACAACTGCAGAGTAGTCCCTCCGCATTACAAAATTAACTTCCAGACCGCTTTTTTGCAGCAGTGCCCCGTAATACTGGCCAAGCGCACCAGCACCAACAACTGCTATCCTCATCATCCATCTCCTTTCAGAATGCAGAAAGCGGCCAAAAGGCCGCTTTCCGTTTATCTTTTACCTTCAGCCTTCAGCCTTCAGCCTGCCTGCATCACTTCTGATTGATGGCAGAAAGTTTCCAGGAACCGCTCCCGACAGGACGTGTAAAAGTCCAGAACTCCTCAAACTTCACAGGATCGGTCTTGCTACCGGAAACAACCTGGCCAGTAGCGTCATCAGTAGTGTAATCAAGAAGATTTGCATAAATCTGGGTTGTTATATAATCCTGACCCTGCTCCTGCCATGCCTCGGCAATATCTACGCTTCGGACAGCGATATTTTCCAGACGATTGACTCTTTTTTCGCGAATCAGCCGGTCGAGATCATCCTGAAAAGTGCACCGCATCTGCTCGGAGAGCTGTCCGCTGACTGTTGAAAGATCACGGTTCATCCAGGCGCTCTGAATCTTGAAAAAGTTATCCATTACCTGATCTGTAAAACGATCTTCGTCAAACCCTGGATCCATCTGCCTGATATGGGCAAGACCCATTTCAAGGTCGTCCTGGAGGGTAACCTGTGCCTGCTGGGGAGCATAATCATATGCAACCGACTGGGAATAGCTTGTATTATCCCCCCCCAGTTCTGCTGCCTCCCGCCTTGACTTGATGTAGCGGTAAATCAGGTAGCCGATACCTGCCAGAAGGATAATTTCAAACAGACCTATACCGCTCCCCCCCATTCCGCCACCCATGCCACCGCCCATACCGAGACTTCTGAAGAGCATGCCGCCAAGCATGCCACCAACAATGCCTCCTGCCATACTTCTCAGAAATCCGCCTGCTGGCTGCGGCTGCTGAAAAGGTGGAGGAGTAGCAGGACGCGCCTGCTGTGGGGTCGCCTTGTAGGGACTTGGGGCGGTTGATGGAGCAGCCGGTTGAGAGTAACTGCGCGAACCACGACTCCCTGAAGAGCGGCTCCCCCCGGCTCGTGCATCAGCTTCAGCAGCCAGGAACAAGCCTGCTGCCATGGTTAAGCCTGCTATCATGCAGCCTGAAATCATCATTTTCCTTATCATGGTCACCTCATCTGAATTCTGTTTGATATTTTACGCGTCAGCGTCAATCGCGACGGCAATATAGCATAAATAATCATTGTCTTCACAAAAATAAAGGGGCTTAAAGCCCCTTTATCCGTATACATAAAAATAATTATCCAGCGCAGAACTAATCATCAAAATTCCCGCTCGCACCCTTGTCACCGCCAATGCTTTTGGCTCGCTCGATAATCTGCGCCCTGGTCCAGAGCAGAGGATCTTCAATCCTGCTCCCCTTGCAGCCCACATCATGAGAACCAGCCTTGAGGATTGCCTGAATGGCAAGAGGAGCGGTGTCAGCAGCATTAAAGACTTCGGTAAACATCTTGAAGGCAAACTCCTCGACCCGTTTTGACATACGATCGCGAATCGCCTGGGGCTGGGCAAGAAGCCTGTTTTCAAAGGGGAGGTTCAGACTCTTGTAATCACCTTTTTTCCACCCCTTATCATTGGCATAGGCAACCATCTCCGCCCAAAGTTCCTCGGTCATCCCTTCACCCTTCACCTTGATGAAGTTGCCATCTGCATCAAGCCGGGCATTGCCATAATCGTTCACTTCGAGACCCCAGGAGATCATCTGTAGGGCTGTAGCAACATTTGCCTTGGTTGTGTTGGTATTGGCTGCAATTTCACGCAGACGCTCCGAGCTGTTGCCTGAGGTACCATGCTGTGCACCGTTCACCTTGTAGGGGAGAAGTGCAGCATGTATTTCAGCAGTCAATCCGACCTGAATCCCTGCATCTGAAGCTTCCAGACCGTGCGTAGTACCGTTGTTTAAAGCAATCCAGTCAGGAAAGATACCGTGGGCATTTAATCCCTGGATAAGAAATCTGGCTTCAGCCACAGTTGAAAGCCCCTGATTCCCCTTGATTTCGCCTACTTCAGTCTCCAGCCCGGCCCAGGAGGGGATGCAGGAGTTAATGGCCAGATTCGCCAGAAGGTTCTGATCGTCAGGGAGGTGCGATGCATCAATGGCAATAGAGGTTATTCCTGCCTCAAACATGGTCGGTATCTCTGTCTTAGCTGCTTCAAGATCCTTGTCACTCTTTATGCCGTAATGATCGGCATGAATTGCCACCGGCACGGTAATCCCCAGTTCATTACAGAGCGCATCAACAATGCGCGCCATATTCCAGTAGTTGACTGCGCAGTAGGCTTTCTGCCCACCCTCTGACTTCGCGATTTCGATGATAACCGGACAGTTTGCCCTCTGGGCTGCCATGAGAGCGCCTCTTATGACAAAATAGTTTCGACCGTTGGCAGCCATGGTAATTGCCTTCCCCTTCGCTGTCATGGCGCGATCTATTACCTTGCCGCTTACAATCAGTGCCTTGGAGTTGGGGAAAAGTCTTGTGATGTTTGGTGGCCTGCCAACCTGAACAGCTTTTTCAAAGTCACTTGTATAAGTCATCTGCTTCTCCTTGATACGGAAATCCAACCAGTAGAATTTTTATTATCAGTGAAGGTTTATAGCATAATTTAATGTCTTATACAAGAAGCCAGTATGATCATCAGCGATCTTGCGCTGATGACGGAGACATCATCTCCTCATTTGAACATCCTGGCGAGTGAAAGTGGTAGCAATGATTGCTCTTAGCAAGGAAATCGTGTTAATAGTAAGCGGAATTTCTATATTTTTACTTAAAGAGGATAGCCTGATGATCAGCTTGCCCAACATTTATGATGAAAGAAGAGTGTCATGAAACAGACAACAAAATTTCTGACAGGTCTTTTTGTAATCCTCCTCTGTATCTCTTGTAGTGCAAAAAATGAGAAGCCGGTGAAGAAACCTCCGGTGCCGGTAAAGGCAGCTCAGGTTATACAGAAAGATCTCCCGGTTCAGGTAACCGGGATAGGCAATATCGAGGCATTTTCAAGCGTTGCCATAAAATCACAGGTGAGCGGCCAGATTGCCAGGATTCATTTCACAGAAGGAAGTGATGTAGAAAAGGGTGCGCTGCTGATCAGTATCGATCCGGCACCTTTTCAGGCAACATTGAGCCAGTATGAAGCCAATCTGGTAAAAGATCAGGCTCAGGCAAAATATGCACTGGAGCAGGCAGCTCGCCATGAAGGGCTACTCAAAGATGGGATAGTAACCAGAGACCAGTATGAACTGCTTCTTTCCAATGCCGCATCATTGGCCGCGACAGTAGTTGCTGACCGTGCCGCCGTTAAAAATGCCGGGATCCAGCTTGAATACTGTTCCATCCGGGCACCTATCTCCGGCCGGACTGGCGTAATTGCCATGCAACCCGGCAATCTGGTGAAGGCAAATGACCTGCCGATAGTGACCATAAATCAGATCAGTCCAGTTTATGCCACCTTTTCACTGCCGGAAAAGCGGCTGGCAGAGGTGAAAAAGGCTATGGCATCCGGTCAGCTCAGGATTCATGCAGCAATACCCGGCGAACCGGGGAGCAGCGAAACCGGAACAGTCAGTTTTCTGGATAATGCCGTTAATCCTGCAACCGGAACTATCAAATTAAAGGGAACCTTTGCCAACAGATCACGCAAACTCTGGCCAGGTCAGTTTACAGATCTGCTGATAACCCTGGGTTCGCGCAAAAATGCCCTGGTAGCACCGACCACCGCCATCCAGACAAGCCAGCAGGGTGAATTTGTTTATGTTGTCAAGCCGGATAACACGGTGGAGATGCGCCCTGTAACCTCTTCCATGACAAATGGAGAGGAGACTGTTATTGAAAAGGGGCTGGCTGTGGGTGAGACCGTGGTAATTGACGGGCAACTCCGGCTGACCCCTGGGGCAGTTGTGGAGATGAAGGAGAAGGCAAAGAGCGAGGGGGAAAAGAAGTGATAAGCAGCGCGGTTGGATTTTAGTCGGTTGGAAAGGATGGGGAGTGACGGCGGGGTAGATAATATTTTGGGCTCTAAAATGCCTGGTAGAAGCTTGAGTCGTTATTTTCATAATTCATAATTCAACCTTCATAAGGGGAATAATGAGTCATAACTCGCTTTACCATTTCATGAAAACGCCAAACAAGGGAAAGCCGCTATGAGCTTCAACGAAAACAGCAGAGTGAAAATACCGGCCATCCTGCATCTGTGCCGCCTTGGCTACGAATACCTGCCGCTGGCCGCAACGATCCGGGACGAGAGCTCCAACATTTTCACAGAGCTGTTTACTGAAAGCATAAGGCGGATAAACCCGGAGTTGGAAGGCAGTGACATCAAGCGACTCCTGGAAGATATCTCTTTGTCGCTGGATAATGAAGACCTGGGCGAAGCCTTCTATCGAATGCTCACCGCCCGATCAGGGGTGAAGCTGATCGACTTTACCGATTTTAAGTGCAACAGTTTTCACGTGGTAACGGAGCTTCCCTGCAAAAACGGTGATGACGAGTTTCGGCCCGATATCACGTTGCTGATCAATGGCATGCCGCTGGCCTTCATTGAAGTAAAAAAGCCGAATAACCATGAAGGCATCATGGCGGAGCGGAGCCGGATGAATGCCCGCTTCCGCAACAAGAAATTCCGGAAATTTGTCAACATTGCCCAGGTTCTGGTCTTCTCCAACAACATGGAGTATGACCTGGAATCCATCGAGCCGATTCAGGGGGCGTTCTACGCCACCACTTCCTGCGGCGATGTCAGTTTCAACTGCTTTCGCGAGGAAGAAGAGTTAGATCTGTCGCTCCTGCTGCAACCGGAAGATGACAGCCGGGAAAACCGCGTCCTGAAGGATAATAATCTTGCTGCCATCAAATACTCGCCGGAATTCATCACCAACAAAGAGCCTACAAACCCCACCAACCGGCTGCTGACCTCACTGTTCAGCCGTGAGCGGCTGGCGCTGGTTCTCCAGTATGCTCTTGCCTATGTGCGCGAAACCGACGGCATCCAAAAGCATATCATGCGCTATCCGCAACTGTTCGCCACCAAGGCGATAGAACGAAAGCTGGATAGCGGTGTCAAGAAAGGGATCATCTGGCATACCCAGGGGAGCGGCAAGACCGCACTTGCCTGCTACAACGTTCACTACCTGACCGACTATTTTCAGGACAAAGGAATCATTCCCAAATTCTATTTCATTGTTGACCGCATCGACCTGCTGGAACAGGCCAAGCGGGAATTCACCATCAGGGGGGTGGTCGTTCACATCGTCAACTCCAGGGAAGAGCTGCTCAAAAGTTTCCGTTTGCGCCAGGCGATTAACAACCTGTCCGGCAAGCGGGAGATCACGGTGGTCAACATCCAGAAGTTTCAGGACGACACTACCCTGCTGCAGGTGCAGGATTACGACCTTTCAGTGCAGCGGGTCTATTTCCTCGATGAAGTCCACCGGAGCTACAATCCGAAGGGGAGCTTCCTGGCCAACCTGTTCAATTCTGACCGGAACGCCATACTTATCGGTCTCACCGGTACCCCCCTGATTCTGGCCGACCGGAAGTCAAAGGAAGTTTTCGGTGACTATATCCACAAATACTATTACAACGCCTCTATTGCCGATGGCTACACCTTGCGCCTCATTCGTGAAGGGATTGAAACCAACTATCGCATCCAGCTGGAACAGGCCCTGAAAGAGGTGGAAATCCTCAAAGGTGATATTGACAGGCGGCTGATCTTTGCCCATGCAAAGTTTGCCGAGCCGATGCTCGACTACATCATAAAGGATTTCATCAACAGCAGAATCCGTCTGGGCGATCACTCCATCGGCGGCATGGTGGTCTGCGACAGCGCCGAGCAGGCCCGGAGACTGTTCGAAATCTTCATTTGCAAATACAATCCGGAGCAGGAGACGGTGGCCGATGTTTCCACCGGTTTTCTCATGGCTGCGGATCCGGTGCCAGAATATGGATCGTACCAGCAGAAACAGCAGAACCGATTGACCGCGTCACTGATCCTCCATGACGTCGGCAGCAAGGATGAGCGGAAAGACGAGGTCGAAAACTTCAAGGCCGGGAAAATCGATTTCCTCTTTGTCTATAACATGCTCCTCACCGGTTTTGATGCGAAGCGTTTAAAGAAGCTCTACCTTGGCCGTCTGATAAGGGATCACAACCTGCTGCAAACGCTTACCCGCGTCAACCGCCCCTACAAGAAGTTCCGCTACGGCTTTGTGGTTGATTTTGCCGACATCCGCAAGGATTTCGACGCCACCAATAAGGCATATTTCGAGGAACTGCAGGAAGAGCTGGGCGATGAAATCGGCACCTACTCCAACCTGTTCAAGACCAAAGAAGAGATTGACGCAGAAATCAGCGATATCAAGGGAAAGCTCTTCCACTATGATCTGACCAACGCCGAGATATTTTCGCAACAGATCAGCCGGATCGAAGACCGCAAGACCATGCTGGAAATCAGGAAAGCTCTGGAGAATGCCCGTAACCTCTACAACATCATCCGCCTTCTCGGTCACTTCGAACTGCTGGAAAATACCGACTTCAACAAGCTGAACCAGCTCTACAGTGAAGCCGCCCGGCACCTGGAGCTGCTGAACCTGAAGGAGACCGTCCAGAACAGCGTTGACACGACCAACCTGCTCAATGTGGCGCTGGAAAACGTGCTTTTTATGTTCCGCAAAATCTCGGAAGAAGAGCTGATCATTGCCGACCGGCTCAAAGACATCCTTCGCAAGACCAGGGAAGCTCTGGGGGGGAACTTCGACCCGAAAGACCCTGAGTTTATCTCGCTCTACGAGGAGCTGAAGCGGCTCTTTAGCAACAGGAATCTGGATGAAATTACCCAGGACGAGATGAAACAGAATATCGGCTCATTGCAGCAGATATTCGACAGGGTGACAGAGCTGAATCGTCGCAACAGCCTGCTGCAAGCGAAGTACGAGAACGACGCCAAATATGCCCGCATCCATAAGCGGCTAATGGAAAAAGGGAACGTCTCGCAGCGGGAAAGCGCCATTCACGCCACTTTGCTGGAGATAAAGAAAAAGGCGGACGATCAGGTGCTGTTAAATGTCAAGGTGCTGGAGAACGAGGCCTATTTTGACAAACTGCTCATGCCGATGGTTATCGGCGGCTTTCAAAAGGCA
>JANNRW010000363.1:0-4336 GCA_031401815.1 Geobacteraceae bacterium
TGATCAATTAGCCTATTACGAGGGTTTTACAGATGAATTCAAGACGTGACTTCTTAAAGGCAGTCGGTATTGCAGGGGGGCATTGTGTCGGGAGTGGCCTGTAACACCGGCTCCGGCAGTGCAGCCATGGCTGCGCGGCTGACAGCAGAAGCAGCAATGGCTCCCCCTGCAATACCGACTGCCTTTAAGAAGTCACGTCTTGAATTCATCTGTAAAACCCTCGTAATAGGCTAATTGATCATTCTGTTCGATACAAGATCAATGCGGAGATCTGGCATCACCAGAAGCAGCAGTTGACCTGACATCAATCAAAGCTGTTGTCGGCTTACCAATCAAGGAAGCCTGCAAAGCAGCGTCAGCCAGCCAGAACTGCTGCTCTGCAGAAATCGCAGCCATGACGCAGCTTATCTGGTCACGCATGTCGGAAAGAAGTTCAAACACACCGATCAGCATGCCGTTGTAACGCAGCAGGTTCTCCTCGGAAATGGCTTTGCGGAGCGGCACTACCTCATTTCGATAGTGCATGGAAAGATCAAATGCTGTGCGATACGCTAAATAGGACTCGCGCAGGTTTGACCCTGCTGCTCGCACAGTGGCTTCGAGCCGGTAAGCAGCTGTCAGAGTCCGGGCATTCATCGCCTCCCTTTGGGTATCGCCCCAATCGAATACAGGCAAACGGAGACTGATTTCATAGCCGCGTTTGGCGCTCTTTTCTCCCAGCGCATTGTCCCGCAAGGTGTCATGTCGCAGCCCAAGCTCCATATCAGTAATACTGGTCAACATGTTCAAGCCTTGCGATTTTGCTGCTGCGTGAAACTGAGCCTGTGCGATCCTTATGTCAAGACGTCCTGCGACGGCACTCTTCCCAACCTCATCGGCAGTAAGCGGAGCTTTTGGCAATTCAGGCAATCTGTCCGGCAACTTGAGTGCCTGAGCCTGGATATCTGTCAATCCCAGAAGGCGTATCAGCTCTTCGCGCGTAGAAGCGGCTGTAGATTGCGCTACTGCCAACTGAACTGCTGTTTCAGCATAAAATGCCTGCTGACGTGCGCGTTGCAATCTGCTGAAATTACCTACTGATTGCAACCGACGACCCAACTCGGCACCTGCCTCTGCTGCTTCATTGATCTGTCGGGCATAAGCCAGTCGCTGTTGTGCGCCTACCGCTCTCACCCAGGTCTGACGTACCTGCGTGATCTGTTCGACAACATCGCTGGTCAAACGTAACCGGGTCTGCTCGATCTGATGTTGGGCGATGCTATATCGCTTTGGCAGGGTGAGGAGATCAAGGAGCCCAAAGGAAATCAGTCGGCCAAGTTCAAGTTCACTGCCAGAGACCAGCCGTTCAAGAGTAAAAACAGGATTTGCAATACGCCCGGTCTGTGCCGCCTGGGCAGCATCAGCCCAGTTCTGTGCCAGCATGGCCTGAAATGCTGGACTATTGACAAGCGCAAGTCTTACTGCATCACTCTGGTTGACCGGTGTTTGCAGAATCTGCCCTGCTGCACGATCCGACTCTTCACGCTGCTCCCTGGTTTGAGCCAGAGAGAGATTTCCCTGTGTGAAAAGAGCGGCATCCTGATTTGTTCCGGTAATGGATTGTTCGAAGTTAACAGTGGCGCAAGCTGATAAAACGCTCAATAATGGTATTAACAAGGTGTTGCGAAGAAAACCGGTTTCCGGGTTCATGGCTTAACCCCGTGCCCGGAATTCGTACCCGGGTTGATCGACGGTATGACAGGCTGCTTCTTGTCAATAACAGAGTTAAGCTCGGTGGATTTACCGGCTGGATCGGGTTGCCGCGCCTCCTTTAGATAGAAACGCCACCCCCCGATTTTTCCGACAACATCATTTGCTTCTCGCCAGGAGAGCAGAGGTTGTTCGTTGAAGAGTTGGTATTGACTGAATACCGAATGGTATTGAGGCGTAGTTGCAACAGATTCACTGTTATTTTGCGTGGGGGCATAAACCCCTGAACTGGGTTCGGCATGAGAAAGGGAAACAGTTAACAATAATCCGGTCAATAATAACCAACGCAACAAACACATGGAATCCTCTCAATCTATTATCAGAATCAGTGTTTCATCCCCGAATAGTGCAGTCTCCCCTTCTTCAGATCACGTTTCTTCATCATCACAAAGATCACCGGAGTCATGATCAGTACATGCACTGCTGACGAAATCATCCCGCCGATCATCGGCGCGGCAATTGGTT
This sequence comes from Geobacteraceae bacterium, assembly GCA_031401815.1. Taxonomy (GTDB): domain Bacteria; phylum Desulfobacterota; class Desulfuromonadia; order Geobacterales; family DSM-12255; genus JANNRW01. The sequence goes on from JANNRW010000363.1 coordinate 2,215, forward strand.
TCATCACATCAGCGCCTGTTCCGGTTGACCACATGATCGGGAGCAGTCCCAGAAGAGCGACAGCCACGGTCATCAGCTTTGGCCGGAGACGTAGCACTGCCCCCTCGAAGGTGGCGTCGTAGATGTCCTGTTCGGTGCAGGGACCGTTGATGAGTTTTTTGTCCAGCGCTTCATGCAGGTAGATGACCATGACTACACCTGTCTCAACTGCAATCCCGTACAGTGCAATGAATCCGACCCAGACAGCCACCGACAGGTTATAGCCAAGGGCTGATACCAGGTAGACGCCACCTACCAGGGCGAATGGAACCGAGAGCATGACCATGCTCGCCTCCAGGGCGGAATGGAAAGTGAAGTAGAGCAGGATGAAGATGATCAGGATGCCCGCCGGAACTAGCAGCTGTAGCCTGGCTTTGGCCCGGATCTGGTTTTCCCATTGACCCGACCAGGCCACATAATAGCCGGGTGGGAGCTTGAGATTCTTTTCCAGCACCTCCTTGGCTTCGGTGACAAACCCCCCCATGTCCCGATCGCGGACGTTTAGAAAAACCAGCGAGCGGAGCAGCCCCCCTTCGGAGTTTATCTCCGGTGCGCCTGTTGATATTTTCAGTTTCGTTACGAGGGAGAGCGGCACCTGTGCACCCTCCATTCCTGCCACGAGGATACGGCGAATGGCCGGGATATTATCACGATAGTCGCGCAGATAGCGGATCCTGACTGGAAAGCGGTTACGCCCTTCAACGGTAGTTGTAAGCATCTCTCCACCCAGCGCTGTCTCGATCACCTCCTGAATATCACCTACATTGACCCCGTAACGGGCAGCTGCTTCACGATCAATATCAATGTCGATATAGTTGCCGCCGGTCACCCGTTCAGCTACCACATCGGCTGCGCCTTTAATCGGTTTCAATATCGCCTCTGCCTGTATAGCCAGATCTTTAAGTACATTCAGATCATTGCCGAAGATCTTGACCCCCAGGTCAGTACGGACGCCGGTTGAGAGCATGTTGATCCGGTTGATGATCGGCTGGGTCCAGCCGTTTCTGACACCGATCTGCTGGAGTCTGCTGTCAAGCTCTGCAACTATATCGGCCTTTTTTATTCCAGGACGCCATTTGTCCTTGGGTTTCAGAATGATGATACTCTCGAACATGGAGACCGGTGCCGGGTCAGTGGATGTCTCGGCCCTGCCGACCTTGCCAAGCACATGCTCAACTTCGGGCACGCTCTTGATGATAGTGTCCTGCACCTGTATCAGTCGTTTTGCCTCGGTTATCGAGACATTGGGAAGGGTAACCGGCATGTAAAGCAGCGATCCTTCGTCCAGAGGGGGCATGAACTCGCTCCCGAGCTTCATGAAGAGCGGTACGGCAATCAGAAGTGCAACTATATTAAGGGCAATAGTGGTCTTTTTCCAGACCAGTACCCAGCGGATGACCGGTGAATAAAGTTTGATGAAAAATGTTGATACCGGGTTTGAGCTCTCCGGCGGCATCTTCCCGCGCATGAAGTAGTACATGAGCACTGGCACAAGTGTAATAGCAATCAGTGCTGAACCCATCATGGAAAAGGTCTTGGTGAAGGCGAGCGGGTGAAACAGTTTCCCCTCCTGCCCCTCCAGAAGAAAGACCGGTACAAAGGAGAGGACAATGATCGCCAGAGAGAAGAAGATGGCCCGACCGACCTGCTTGGCTGATGTAATAATCACATCCAGCCGCTTTTCCTTACGCTCGTCCGGCGGCATTTCAGAAAGGTGCCGATAGCAGTTCTCCACCATAATGACCCCGGCGTCTACAAGCACGCCAATAGCAATGGCGATCCCTCCCAGAGACATGATATTGGATGTCACACCCATCAGCTTCATGGTGATGAAAGCAATCAGGACCGAGACCGGCAGGGTCAGAACGATTACCAGGGCGCTCTGGAAATGGAGCAGGAAGACGAGAATCACGAGTGAAACAACGATTGACTCTTCCAGAAGATTTTTCTTCAGAGTATCGATGGCACGCTGGATCAGGTCGGAGCGGTCGTAGGAGACCATGATCTTCATGCCGGGCGGCAGACCCTTTTCCAGCTCTTTTATCTTGGTCTTGACCCGGTCGATGACATCCTTGGCGTTCTC
>JANNRW010000364.1:0-15405 GCA_031401815.1 Geobacteraceae bacterium
CACGGCTATTTCTCGGTGGATATGGGGATAGTCTGGAAGACGATCCGCAACGACTTGCCAAAACTCGCCGAAAAGATTCACGAGTTGCTCGCAGAATAATAATAAATCCGATACCCCCTGGTCGATCCCTTCGTTAATAAATGGTAAAGGGGGTCATTTCCTATGAACAGTTGGGTAAAGTTAAATAAACTGTCCCCGGAACCCCCGGCTAGCTGAAAGTTCTTCGGCAATAATAATATTAACAAGGCAATCATTTTGTATAGTTACCCGGTGATGATCTGTTATCCACCGGCCAGACCCAATCAAATACCAGCCAGAAATAGAAGGAGAATAAATGGAAACATCAAGCAGCGAGAAAAAAGTTGTGGAGTACATGCAGACACTGCCAGGGGATGATGTCCGGCAGATAATGTGGCGTTTTTCAGACCGGTATGATCTCCAGATGATAGTCCAGTCTGCCCGTTCCATTGCCAGGGGTGTGGTTGCCCGCCTGGTTGCGGACGGTGCGCGCAACACCCATGAATGGACAGAAGGGAAATCAAAGCTTCTTGAAGGGTTTGACCAGGTAGGTCTTACCCAGGTATTCATGGATCCTGAAGATGGCGGCTTCATAGAGGGGCCTAAAAATCTGGCTTTGGCACTTGTTGCTTTTGAGCTCTCATGGGTAGACGGGGGCGCTGCAACATGTTCTCTGGCCAGCAATCTGGCTCTCTCGCCAATCCATGAAAAAGGGACTCCGGAGCAGCGCCATCATTACATGAGTCTTTGTGTGCCGCCACTTCCCGGAGAAGAGAGGAAGATCTGGCGCGGTGCCTTTGCCCTGACCGAACCGCTCCCTTATGTGGGGGTTGATACAGGCATCCTCTCGGGCAAGATGAAAATAGTCGAATGGGAAGATGGGAAAGAGCCGATACTGCATGTTGAAAAACGTGGCCGTTTCATTACCAACATGGGGTTTGCAAACTTTGTGACAGCTGCGGTTGATTCGGATGACGACAGAATCAAGGGGAGCACAATGGTTATCCTTGAAGAGGGAGATCCCGGTTTATTTGATCGGGGAGCAAACACCCTCAAACTGGTTCATCAGCTCTCGTCAACCAGTGATCCCATCCTGAGCCTCAGGGTGCCTGCCAGCCGGATTATCGGCGGATATACCGTTAAGGACGGCGTTATCATCCCCAATTTCAGCCATAGCGATATTATCGAATCAGTCTTCCGCAGAACCCGTGTCCCTGTGGCCATCATGTCATCAGCAAAGCTGATGTCGGCAATAGAGCCGGTCATCCGTTACCAGCGGACACGTTTTCGCGGCGGCAGCGCCAGCAATCCGGGCACACCGCGGTATGAGCAAGGGCTACAGCAAAAAGATGACGCACTACAAAGGCTTGTAGATATCTGGGCAATGGCTGAAGCAGGAACCTCCTTCGGTTTTGCTGCTGTAAGACTGCTGGACAGCTTCGATCCTGTGGAAAGGGAAAAGGATCGGATACTTGCTGAAAAAGGGGTAACCGGCGGACGGGCACAGATGAAGCTGTTCAAGGAGCTTGAAAAAGGGGCGCTTGAATATCTGGCACTGGGACAGCTTCCGGAAGGGGAAAGAGATCAGGCAAGGTTTGATGAACTTGCCGCAGATACTCTCGTCCAGTTCCTTATCACAGACTCCCTGGCCAACATCTACTGCCCCGGCACCAAACTCTGGAATACCGGTTACGGCGCAACCATGATGCGCGAGGCTGTAAGCCTCATGGGTGGATATGGAATTACTGAGGACTGCCCCGGTTTCCTCTGCCAGAAATGGTCTGATGCACAACTGGAAGCAACCTATGAAGGCCCTGAGGCTGTCCAGCGACGCCAGCTCTCCATCACCTTGACCAATGAACTGTTTCTTGCCCAGTTCCGTATCTGGATAAGTGAACTGCATAAGATAGCCGCAGACAAAGAGGGGACAGGATCAGATATTCTGGCAAATGCCATGGAACTCTGGCTATGGACTCTGGACTACCTCCAGAACAACAAGGATACGGACGGCAAACCGATCTACCACCCACAGCGCCACGGCGTGGTCTTCCCGTTCGCTGATGCACTCTGCTGGCTCCTTGCTTCCCGCGAACAGATTCTCGATCTCCTTGAGCTTGAAGCCAAGGGGCCGGATAACCCGGTAGTTGCCGAAGGGCTCACCGGTTTCACCAACTTCTTCAGCGATCTTTGTCACCTTCAGGCAGCTCGTGCTGCAGGGGAAGTCGGGAGAATATGCTCAGAGCTGGCATACGGTTACCAGTCAGGCATGGACTCTGCGGCTCAGGATAGTTTCAGAGCTCTGCGGAACAAGATGGAGGCATCATTCGCAGGCTCCCGTCTGGCAAAGGACAGAGCATCAGTGGCGGTGAGCAGGGTGATGATACCGGAAGCACTCGATTATCCATAATCAATACAGGTTATTAGGTAGAAGGCTGAAGGTAATTAGAAAATAGAATCTGTTTGTCCGGATTTTACTAACAGCCTTCAGCCTTCAGTCTATCAACCTATTTTTACGGAGAAACATTCAGTTATGGACATTGAACGGCAAATGATGGAAGTAGATATTGCCTGTGTCGGTTTCGGACCGGCCATGGGGGGGTTTCTGACAACTCTTTCCCGTGCCATTGTTGATGAAAGCGGCATGCCGCTTCTGGAAAGCAGGGTCATGCCCGGCATGCCGTTGCAGGTACTCTGCTACGAAAGGGCAGATGATATCAGCTTTGGCGTTTCCGGAGTTGTCACCAGAGCCAGAAGCATCCGTGCATCCTTTCCTGACCTCGATCCTGCAAACATCCCCATGGCAACACCAGTTGACGAGGAAAAGGTTCTTTATCTGCTTGACCCCCTGAAGGCGAGTCGCCGCTCTCTGGGCATCAAGGCAGTGGATGCTCTTCTTGGTACTCTTTCCGGCAATGATCATGCTTTCGAGCTCCCTTACATCCCTCCGTTTCTGCACAAACAGGACGGTCTGGTTCTCTCCATAGGACAGTTCAACCAGTGGGCAGGCTCTGAGCTCATGGCTTCCGGGCTTGTGCAGATCTGGCCTGGTATGCCGGTAAGCGAACCTCTACTTGAAGGGGACAGTGTCGTCGGGATAAGGATGGCAGACCAGGGGGTAAACCGTGACGGCACCGCTTCTGCCGGATTCATGCCCGGCATGGATATCCGTGCAGCATTGACTGTTGTTGGTGACGGCCCGGTCGGCTCTGTGGGACAGGCTCTTGATCAACATTTTGGACTGCCGAAGGGGAACCACCAGAGAGAATGGGCAGTCGGCATGAAGGCGGTCGTTGAACTTCCGGAGAGCTGCACCTTGAAGCCCGGCACAGTTCTCCATACAATCGGTTTCCCGGAGCCGGAGATATTCGGGTTTCTCTACGTCTATCCTGATCGTGTAGCCTCTCTGGGGATATTTGTCCCTTCCTGGCTTGACTCACCTGTTCGCACCAGCTATCGCTATTTGCAACACTGGATGACCCATCCGGCCATCTGGAAACATCTGGAAGGTGGCACCCTCCGTTCATGGGGGGCAAAATCCCTGCAAGAGTCGGGCAAATCAGGCGAGCCTTTTCTGGTCGGAAATGGCTATGCACGTATTGGTGAAGGCTCAGGCAGCACCAATGTCCTGACCGGTTCTGGCGTTGATGAGGCCTGGGCAACCGGTGTCCAGCTAGCCGAAGGAGTGATCGAGATTCTCAAACAGGGGAAGCAGTTCAGCGCTGAAAACCTTGATGCAGCCTATCTAGGTCGTCGCCGCACAAGCTGGGTGGAAACTGAAGCTGAGCAGGCAAAGCATGCCAGAAACGGCTTTCAGAAAGGTGTACTGACCGGACTGATAGGTATGGGTCTGACCGGGCTGACGAACGGCAAGCTTAATATTGGTGGAGAGATCAAAAGAGCTTACGAGCGGCTCCCCTCACTTGAAGATTACTGCGCCGGGAAACTCTCTCCTCAAAAGGTTGCCCAGCTCCGTGAAGAAGCAATTGCCAAGGGTGAGCCCCTGGCCGACATTATCATGGATGCTTTTGGCTGGCCACGGATAGAGCTGGACGGACAACTCCTTATCTCTCATCAGGATGCCCTGCTCATGGGGGGGAAGGTGCAGGCACCTTCTGGATTTGCCGACCATGTCGTAATGGTTGATCCTGCAGTCTGCGATGGCTGCTATCCGCAACTCTGCGTGGAGATCTGTTCAGCCCAGGCTATCACCCCCACTGAAGGTGGCGGAGCCCCCCAGTTTGACCGGGAAAAGTGCGTGCATTGCGGAGCCTGCCAGTGGAACTGCTCCAGGCCGCGCAAGGGGGATCCGGAACTTACAAACATCGATTTCAGAGGGGGAGCCGGAGGGCTCCACTCTGCTGAGAACTGACTAGTTCGACTACTGAAAATCAAAATCCACCACGGAGGCGCGGAGGCACAGAGAAAGTCGGAGAGAGTCAGAATCTTTAATTCTAAAAACCCGGTTTTGATTTAACTCACCAGGATTTTAAGGTTTTCTCAGATTTTCTCCGTGTCTCCGTGCCTCTGTGGTAGGTTTACAACTCTGTAAGAAATCAAAATAGTAAGGAGAGTAGAAGATGAACGGAGGATTTCACATTGTTGTCTGCGGCAGTATCGTACCTGATCCGTTGCAGACCCTGGCACCAATTGAAGGGGCAACCGGCCCGGCACTGAAAAACGAAATGATGCTCCCGGCTGTCCTTGATCCCTGGGCTGGTCATTCGCTTTTTGAAGCTGCCAATCTGGCGAAAAACGTTCCGGGGAGCAAGGTCTGGCTCGTTAGCCTTGGCCCCAAGGCAAAGCTTCAGCAGTTGATGATGTCAATTGCCCAGAAGGTAACTTTTGAGCTTGTGGTTCTTGACGGCCCTGCCAGCGGTTTTACTGACTCAAGCGAGGTTGCTGCTGCACTTGCCGGAGCTATCGACAAAATCCCCGGCCTTGACCGTTCCCGGTTGCTTCTGTTTGGCGGTTGTGCATCCGCTTCCAGGGATGCCGGTGTTACCATGCAGATGGTTGGTGAGCAGCTCGGCATTACCGAGCAGTTTCTGGGTGTTGACGAACTCAAAATTCAGGACAATGGCTCCCTGAGAGTACTGGAGCGGATCGAAGGGGGTCAGTATCTGGTTTCAGAGTGCGCCGGTGCTCCGGCAGTACTTGGCTGGGCAACCGGCAGCCTCCCCGAACCGCCGAACAACCCCCAGATCGGGATGATGAATATGCGGACTGTAATGCCTGCGCTGCAAAAGGCAACTCCTGCCCAGATCTCTGCTGGCGGCCTCTCCTATGCCAGTGTAGAACTTCCCAAACAGAGACGTGAGACCAGGATCGAAAAGGATATGTCTGTTGATGAAGTAGCTGCTGAAATCGTTGCCTGGCTCAAGGGATAATTCGAAATTTTTATGGAGGCTTTCAAGATGGAGAAAATACTTTTACTCGCACATACCCAGGATGATGGCACCTTGGCTCCTGCTGCCCTGGAAGCCCTTTCAGCGGCCCTGGAACTTAAAGACAAACTCTCGGGATCATCCCTTGTTGTCGCTCTTTTCGGCAAAGATGTGAAACCGGCTGCTGACAGCATCGCCAGTTGCGGTGCCACATCTCTCCTTGCTGTCACAGGCGAACAGTTTGCGACTTCCCGCTACTCATCCGATGCCGCTGCCACTACAGCACTTATCAAAAAGTCAGGGGCAACCGTTGTGGTAGCGCCGACCACGTCACGCTTTTCCAGAGCACTTCCGGGCGCAGCCCAGAGGGTGGGTGGCCGGATCGATACCCATGTAAGCGGGCTCGAAGTTGTTGATGGCGCAATCACCATCCAGCGCTGGTATTATCGTCAGCGGATGGTAGCCTCCCAGAGCAGGGCAACCCGACCATGGATACTGGTTGTAGATGGTGGAGTATTTGCTCCATGGGCAGGCTCATCTGCTTCTGCCAACGTCGAGAATGTAGCGGTCAACCTTGATGAAGCAGCCCTGCGCACAAGGGTGATTGGAGTTCAGTCACCCTCGTCAGATACCCAGACAATCCGTCCCGAGGCTGATCTGCTGTTCGTTGCTGGTGCGGGCTGGAACAAGAAACAGTCTGACGGTCAATTTCATCTGAAAGAGGGCGAAGGGCTCATTCTGGACTTCCTGCAAAAAAGCAAATCATCGCTTGGGAGCAGCAAGTCCCTGGTTGATCAGTCCTCGGAAGGGGAAGCAACTTTTGCTTTCATGAGCCACCTTAATCAGGTCGGCCAGACCGGCTCCACCCCCCGCCACCCCAAAGGGCTCTCCACCTGCTGCCACGGCGAAGAGCCCCATGCAGTCGGCTGGCGCTTCATCAACGAGCGCCGGGCTATCAACCTTGATGCCGGGTGCGGCTGGGCTCAGGGAAAGGCCGATGTTCTCTATGTTGCAGATGCCTTTGCAGTGATGAAAAAGGTCAACGAACTGCTCGGCTGAGTGAAAAAGCCAGGTGATCCACAAAAAAAGCCCGCATTTGTAGGCTTTTTTTGTGGATACTTTTCGCGATTTTGAATTAGCCAAAAAACGGCAATTGTGTCACAGAGATACAGAGAAATTCACAGAGTTTTTTGTATCCAAGGCATAACCTGAAAGGTGGAAATGAGTTGAACCGCTTTAATAGTCTAACTCTTTGTAATGCTGATCTCCGTGTCTATGTGCCTCTGAGGCAGATGCTTTTTCCGGCAAAATACAGATAAAAAAGTTGAGCCCTCTGGTCTGAAGTATCAGGTAAAGTCTGGTCATCAGGGGATGATCATCAGAAAAACCCTTTCAAAATCCTGCGAAATCCTATACTGACCCTCTCCCGCTCTGATTGCAGAGTAAAGCCCCGACGTTGGATCTCGGCCTCTATCTCCTTCATATGCAAAGCTCCCCATGGGATAACTACAGTATCATAGCGGGCAAGAGCCTGATCCAGGTGACGGATCAGCTCCTTGTCCCTTTTGTGCAGTATGTCATTCATTACAGTTTCATAAAGTTCGGAAGTCATGTTTTTTTCTGCCCATGAGTTAAGGGCTGTCAAGCTCTTGAAGAGCGAAGAGTCTTCCTTTAGCTGGCTGCCGATGTTATTCAGGAAAAGAACCGTAGAGGGTTTAAAATCACTTATGTCCAGATCAGCTCTCAGGATATCTGCCAGATCTGACTGCTTGTCCCCTCCCCTCTTTGCAAAACGGGGTGAGGCAAACTCATCCGGATCTATTATCCTCCCCTTGAGAGGTATATCCTGTTGTGAAGTCAATCCGAGCAAGGCTGCGACCTTGCTATAATCGATCCTGTCTCTGAGCAGATGTTCGTCATCGCTTACCCCTTCAGCCAATACGATCATCCGGGCGGAAGCAATAGAGGCAGCCAGCTCGTCATAATACCCCCTGTCACCCACATGAATCATGGCAGCGAGCCTTACAGTCCGGTTATCTTTCCCGTAAACTCTCTCAGTCATCCTGATGCCCCCCGGACCTAGGCGCATGAATCCTGAAGTATGCTCTAAAAGGTAAGAGTCTGCCGCAGCCAGTAAGAGTAATGACAGAACCAGAGGGAAAACTGCCAGGTTTGCCCCGAAGAATAACAGGGTATTTTTGAGCTTGAAGAACGGAGCAGTAAAGATGTCGTCCGGCATTGTAAGGCTACGCTCCTCACCTTTGCGAAAAAAGCAGAAGGGGAGCATCCCTAGTAGTAGCTGTAATGTCGCAGCAAGAACTCCAAAAACTTTTATTTCGGCCAGTTCCGGAAATGCCCAGGTAGATAAGGGACAGAGGCAGACATATAAAATCAGGGGGAGAAAGATACGTTTTGGCAGCCTTGAATCAATGCCGAGACAAAAATAGAGGAATACAGCCAGGAGGACGACAGTCTCTGCAAGAAGATTTCTCATTGCAGTAAAAGGGAGTAATGGAGAAAGGAGGGGAACAATTTCGTCAACTAGTGAAAACCCGCCATCGGCAATAAAAAGGATCAGAAAAAGGTTGGCAATTATGCTCATGCAGCAGGCTCTCCGTATTTTCAGCTCATTTACCGCTTGCGTAACAATCGCTTGTCACCAACCCGTAAAGTCATTTTAAGTGAGTCAAAGTATTCAAGAAGCGGGATCATGAATTTACGGGAGAGCCCGGTAATTTCTCTGAATTCCGAAGGTGTGATCTCCCCCCTGGCGCGGAGGTACTCCAGCGTGGTCTCTGCTATCGCCTGTAAGGGAGCGGGTGCGTAGAACATATCACCCTTGACCTTGACGGCACGCCCTTGCCGGACAAGCAGACTCAAGTGTTCAAGCACTGTTTTCTCCGGAAGCTGAAGCAGTTCGCACGTCTCCTTGACAGTCGGTGGTTCAGCTCCACCGCTAATCAAAAGTTCTTCCAGTTTACGCTGAACGGCTTCATTGTCCGAAAAAGAGTCCCCTTTTCTCCCCAGAAGTCTGACCTGATCCTTATCAACAATAACTTTTTTATCTTTTTCAAGCTGTAGAAGACATTGAGCAAAGAAACGCCTGTCACTGCGCACCGGGATCCGTGTCTTTAGCTCCTCCCTGCTGATCCCGTCCTTTATGGGGTTATGCGCCAGATAGGTCTCAAGACTTTTATACAGAACATTACAGAGGGTATGGAAGGATTCATGGCTTAAAAACAGGCGCGGCTCTCGCAGCATCTGGAGGATCTTTCCTGAAGAGAGTGGCTGGGAAATTGCCGCATTGAGGCGTTTTACAGATAATCCGCTCCGCCAGACCAGCTCCTGGAATGAAATTCCCGAGAGAAGAGCAGTAGAGACAAGATGTTCGACCATTGCCGACTCATCCCCAAGGGACATCGATTCGAGCAGCTCCAGCGCCTCAACAGACCGCCTGCGCCTTCGTGGTGGAGATGGATCGAGAATTGTTCCTCCGCCGACAGTCTGCGAGGGGGAGTAGCTGCGCAGAACGAATGGATCTCCGTTTAACAGCAGTACCGGAGTTGCAAGACGTAACTGTGCGAAGCAGCTCTCTCCCGGTTCCAGGCTCTCCCTCTCCAGCAATATCAGCTGAGCAGAGACTTCATATGTAGCTGAATGGAGGCGCAGCGTCGAACGGTGCTTTAGCGGCCTCTCAGCTGACTTCAGACAGACAATCTCGACATCTACAGCCCTGGTTGCCTGGTAGAGCCCCCTGGGGGCAGCTACATCACCACGCTTTGCCTGATTGTTGTCAACCCCCTGAAGATTGAGAGCAAGACGTTGTCCGGCTGCACCGACATCGGCAGAACTGCCGTGAGCCTGAACTCCTCGTATTTTTGTGCATATTCCGGAAGGGAGCAGTTCAATCTCATCGCCAACCCTGATCTGGCCGGACAACAGCGTGCCGGTAACAACCGTTCCAAATCCTGCAATCGTAAAAGCCCTGTCAACCGGGAGCCGGAAGGCACCGTCACATCTTTTCAGCTCAATCCTGTCAGCCATCTTGAGCAGTTCTTGTTTAAGCTCCTCAACTCCAAAGCCCCGACGTGAAGAAACCGGTATTACCGGTGCCCCCTCCAAAAAACTACCGGCAACAAAGTCTCGCACCTCCTCGGCTAACAGTTCGAGCCAATCCGCATCAACAAGATCGCACTTGGTCAGAACTACAATCCCCTGTTTCACCCCCAGCAACCGGCAGATATCAAGGTGTTCGCGAGTCTGCGGCATAACCCCCTCATCAGCCGCAATAACCAGCATCACCATATCCATGCCCCCCACACCTGCCACCATAGTACGAACAAAGCGTTCGTGCCCTGGAACATCAACTATGCCGAGCTGGATATCTCCAGGGAGTAGCAGATTGGCAAATCCAAGTTCAATGGTTATGCCGCGAGCCTTCTCTTCAGGGAGTCGATCCGTATCGATACCGGTCAGCACCCTGACCAGCGATGTCTTGCCGTGGTCGATATGTCCGGCTGTACCAAGTATCAGGTTCTTTGTCATGGGAATACTCTCATGGGATCTAAAAGTAGATCCGTTGAAGACAAACAGTGTTATTACGTATGTGGCAATTCCATACATTCGTCATCAGTGTGCCAAATTGCACGAATACTATCAGTTCAATGTTATGATGGCAAGCTACTGAATCTGATCCGTAAATTATCAGTAGATAAATCAATAAAAAATGCTGGTAACTGCTCAGTAGTCTGGATTCAGGGGTCAGGTTTCAGTAGAAAATCAGAGCCATATCCTCACAAAGACTTCAATTACTGACAATAGCTCATGTGAATATCCATTTATGCTTCAGCAATATAATCAGTGGTGTCACCATTTAATCATACTGACTACTGAATACTGACCACTGACTCCTGAGCAGTTACAAATGCTGTTATGAAAAATCCTTGTGCGAATCGGAACAAACAGGTATAAATGGCGGGCGGGAAAATGCCTTGCTGGTTTAAACAGCATAACAGATGTTCAATAAATATCGTAGCTATCAATGGAAGTACGTCAGTCGCTGGCGGGCTGCCCGGTCTTCAAAACCGGTGGGGTGGATGAGAAATTCGCTCGGTGGGTTCGATTCCCATGTACTTCCGCCAATCAAAACCTGTATTTTACCAACACATTCTCCGAGTCGTAACGCCTAACAGGGATAAATCCTCATGGCCTGCGACCTGCGGGTGTCGCCGGAAACAGCGCCACCTTCCTTTAGTGAGTCAGAAGTTTTTTGATCTGTTTTGTCAAAAAGCACTTCTTGAACGAACTATCCTGTTATCAGGGTTGAAAAGGGGACCCGTGTCTGACCAACTGCTGCGAGCTGTTTGTCCACGCCCCTTTTCCGAGAACGAGAAGGGGTTTTTTATTATACAAAAAACGGCTGCGCTTGGCCTGTGAGAAGGTAAATGGAACTGATTCTGGAAGGTATCTGCGAAGCGTTGCGCCTGTTGCTGAAAGGTGATAGTGAAGTATTTGCCGTAACCTGGCTCTCGATCAAGATCTCAGGTATGGCAACACTGCTCAGCCTGGTGATCGGAATAAGCATCGGAACGATTCTGGCTCTGGCCGATTTTCGCGGCAAGAGGCTTATGGTTGCACTGGTCAATACCGGCATGGGGTTGCCACCGGTAGTAGTTGGTCTGTTCGTGACCATATTCCTCTGGCGCAGCGGCCCTTTCGGGCATTTCGAACTGCTTTACACCCCCGCAGCGATGATCATTGCCCAAGGGATAATCGCTACACCCATCGTTACCGGTATCTCGCTGGCCGCCATTCAGAGTCTTCCGGCTAATCTCCGCCTGCAGATCATGGCACTCGGCGCCTCTCGTACCCAGATGATAATACTACTGGTGCGAGAGGCGCGCCTGCCGCTCCTGGCTGCTGTCATGGCCGGATTCGGGGGGGTTATATCCGAAGTCGGAGCCTCGATCATGGTCGGCGGCAACATCAAGGGACAGACACGAGTGCTGACGACCGCCACAGTCATGGAAACCGGCAAGGGGAATTTTGATACTGCCATTGCCTTAAGCGTCATCCTGCTGCTCCTTATCTTCCTTATTAACCTCATTCTGACGATGATCCAGCAGAAACGGAGAGCACGATGACTGCACATATGCTCGAAGCCCGAGGCTTATCCATGCAGCGCGGTGGCGTCGACGTGCTTAAAAACGTCACCCTGACTGTGAAGGAAAATGATGTGCTGGCTCTGATCGGCTCCAACGGAGCGGGCAAGACAAGCCTGATGCTGGCTCTTGCCTGTCTGATGCCGGTCAACAAGGGCGAACTGCTAGTCAGCGGCGAAAAAATCAGCGACAAACGAACCGAACTTGCATACCGGCGCCGACTGGCGATGGTCTTTCAGGAGCCACTCCTGCTCAGCGGCACTGTGACCGCAAATGTCGCAACCGGACTTGACCTGCGAAGTACTCCGCAGCGGGAACAGCAGGAACGTGTCGATGAAGCTCTTGAGCTGTTCGGCATTTCCGGCCTGTCACGTCGTTCGGCGCACACCCTGTCGTCCGGAGAGGCTCGTCGGGTCAGTCTTGCACGAGCTTTCGCCATGCGTCCGGAGATTATTTTTCTCGACGAGCCGTTCACTTCACTCGATCTGCCGCTCCGTGAAACCCTGTTCAATCAGCTCTCCAGACTGCTGACTTCAGAAGGAATCACTGCAATAATCGCCACTCATGACTGCCGCGAGGTGCTGCAACTTTGCAACCGGATGGCCGTCATGAACAAGGGACGACTGCTCGGGGTCGGTACTCCGGAGGAGGTGCTGGCCTCCCCGCCTGACGACTTCAGCGCCGCCTTTGCCCGTCACGCAGATATATCGACCACTATGCTACGCGGCGAACCGGCAGCATAATATCCGGGATCTGCTGCTCTTCTTCCCGTAGCCGGTAGTAATCTTCAGGTGTGTTGACATTCCAGAAAGCGGAAAACGATGGTGAGAAATAAGGGAGATCTTCAGGGGCAAACTCACGAACAGTAACGCGGTCGAAAAATGAAATGATCCGTTTTCTACCGATGGACAGCATCTCCTCCATTGCCGGCAGGCATCTTTTGCCGTACAGCGCATGTAGTGGCTCAAGGCCATCAACAGTGCGTGGGATAATGACATCAGCCTCTCTGTCAAGTTCTGCAATAAACCGGATCAGTTTTTCACTGATATAGGGCATGTCGCAGGCAACTGCCAGAACACGCGGATTTGATGCAGCCAGCAGACCGGCATGAATTCCGGCCAACGGCCCCATACTGACAAACCTGTCGGCAACTTTCTGGCAGGGGAGAAACGGATACTGCTCCGGAGCATTTGTTACAACGAGTACTTCTTCAAACAGGTATTCCATCTGCCTGTAGATCGCTTCAATGAAGCGGCCTCCATGAAACGGGAGGAGCGCCTTGTTGCTCCCCATACGGGACGAACCGCCACCTGCCAGTATTACACCGGTGACACCCGAAATCCTTTTGGCAGTATCTGAAGAGTGAGATGTCATATGCCTCGCCAATTTAATAATCAGAGGTGCAATAATTTCCGGAATCGAGCTGGTTTGAGGAAGAAGGCAGGGGGCGGCTCACGAACCGCCCCCTGTTTTCATTATGTTTCTATACATCCTCATATGACAGGACATTGAAATATTTTACTGCCAATTTATAGAGAAGCGCCCCGACTGCGATCATGAAGAGGCTGACAACTATTTCGTTTTGATGTGGAGAGTACTTCACCCCCATCTCTTCTGCTTGCCTCAGCATCCCGAATATCGATACATTCAGGCGGTTGATGATAACCCCGCATATTACCAGCATGTCTACGAGCAGTATCCCGGCAAGGTTGTTCCTGACTGCGGGCAAAAGGAGTAAAACGAGCGGAATAACGACTCCTGCCAACATCTCAAGCAGGTACATCCTTGACTCCATACTGCCGGCAAAAGCCGCACTGAGCCCCGGCCCTGACAGGAGGATATATGTTTTCAGGGCAAGGTAGACAGCCATTGTCACAAGCGTCCCGCGAGCCAGGCCAGTCAAAATATCCATATTCAGAGGAGACTTGAAAAATCTTGAGCTGAGAATTATCAAAAAACTGACCATACAAAGCCCCATCATCACAGCCGACACGAGAAAGCTGAAAGGCAGCGTGCTACTGTACCAGAGGGTGTGCAGCTTGTAGGGAACTATCAGATATACAGCCCCCAGAGAAGATTGATGAAGCACTGAAAGGAGTGTTCCGAAGAGGGCAATCCCGACCATCATCTTCTCAACGATATTCTTGAGCCCCTCAAGTTTCAGCTTTTCGAGCAACATCGGACTTGATTCAAGAGCAAGAACCGAAGTGTAAAGGACAACATGGATCGCCACTATGAACATTACAGACTGGATCTGCCACATTACAACCGGATGCCAGATCCTGAAAGGGTGTCCTAGATCCAGGAATATCGAGGAGGCCGCAAGCAGATACCCGATGAAGGCGGTCAGTATTGCCGGTCTGGCAATCGACTTGTATTTCTTCATGTTAAGAAGGTAGACTGCGCTAGCTATTACAAAACCTCCGCCAGCCGTTGCAACCCCCCCCAGCACGTTAAACCCTATCCAGATCCCCCAGGGAAAGTCATCACTCAGATTTGTGTGTATATCACCCATGGTAAACTTCTTCATCACAGTAAAAGCGCCATAAATAATCACAAGGAGCAGCGCGATTGTGGCAGGCGTAAACAGCTTTATCTGATTCTGTGCCGGTTTCATTATGATTTGTCCTCCTTGTCCATATTTTTATTCCGGCGCGTGATAACCCAACTGCCGATGCCGGCAGCCAGAACCAGACCGATTACGGCAGGAATCCCTCCGATGTATTTCCATGTAAGGTCTGGAATGACGGCATCGCCGACTTTCTGATAACCTATCTGATCCAGAGGCACAGAAGAGAGTAGCAGTACGGATGTGCCTCCCGCTTCTTTCTCCCCGTAAATGTGATTAAAGTAACTCCCAGGGTTATCAGTCACCCTTCGACGCGCCTCCTTGAGGTTTTTGTCAATACCGTCCATAAACAGAATTGCTCCTGATGGGCATGTCTTTGCGCAGGACGGAACTTTATTGTCGACTAGCCGATCATGGCAAAAAGTGCATTTATGAATTTTGGGGAACATTTTGCCCCATTCAGACTTGGGAATATTGAACGGACAACCGAGCATACAGTAACGGCAGCCGATGCATCGTTCCGCATTATATATTACGGATCCCTCTTTTGTTTTCGTGAGGGCAGATACGGGACAAGCAGAAACACATGCAGGCTTCTTGCAGTGGAAACAGCCATTTCTCGCAAAATCCCATGTAAGTTTGCCGTCCTTCTCCAACTCAAAGAAATCTATGTTGGTATAAGTCTTGGCATTCAGTTTTACGGGGTTAGTGAATTTGGTTCCCACCGTTGTCTGATCAGTCTTGTTTCCGTTCCACTGCTTGCAGGCCACCTGGCAGCCTCTGCACCCTATGCATTTGGTCATATCGATAAGAAAACTGGCTTCCATTTTATCCCCCTTATCCCTTCGCCTTTTCGACATTGACCATAAAGGCCTTTGTTTCGGGAATCATAGTGTTGGCATCACCGATCGTTGATGTGAGGAGATTGCTACTGTCTCCGCCACCACCCCCCTCGGGGTATTGCCATCCAAAACACCATGGCAGGCCTATCTGATGAACCGTGTTCCCTTCCATCTTGAATGGCTTGAATCTTTTGGTTACAAGCGCAATGGCCCAAACCTGATTACGGCTGGAAGATACAGTTACCTTTTCACCCGATTTGATTCCCTTTTCCCGAGCCAGTTCCACACTGATTTCAATGAACTGCTGTGGCACCATCTCAAGCAGCCAGGGGAGATGCCTCGTGAGAACACCTGTCTGCCAGTCCTCCTGATTAATGCGCATACCGGTCTCTTCGTATCAATGTGCTCAATTATTTTCCGTTAGAAAATAG
>JANNRW010000365.1:0-4676 GCA_031401815.1 Geobacteraceae bacterium
AGGGGCAAACCTTGTGTTTGCCCGTTCGCAATGAGGGCAATATAGGCCAGGGCGGTTTCGTAGACTGTGGACGGCGTACCGAAGCCGCCATCCGCGTTCTGCTGGGCAAGCAGATAGATCGTCGCCTTGCTGACGGCAGTAGCGATGCTGGTCATCTGGGGGAACTGCTGTAGGGTGGCGGAAACGATGGCGGTGAGGTAGATGTTGCTGGTGCTATCGACATTAACCCCCCAGCCGCCGTCGCTGTTCTGGTTGGTGGTGAGGTAGGCCAGGGCGTTGTTGATGGTGGTGAGGTCGGGGTAGTTGGCTGCGCGGAGAGATTGAAGAGCTAAGGCTGTGGAGAAAGCATTGCTGGCTTGATTTAGATAACCTCCCCAGCCCGAGTCTTTGTTTTTATAGGAAAGGAGAGTAACCATATCGACTGAGATATCTCTGCCTGATGGTGCAAGCACCTTAATTCGTGGAGCCAGATATGTTGTGCTTTCTGCTTTTTCACTGTTCAGCCAGTTACGACCGACAACAGATGAATCTGACGCATCACTCAATGCTATAAACGATTCAAGAACTGTAACCGTAGTGTAGAATTCAGTAGATGAAGACAGCTCAGTATTCCAGGTGCCGGTAACAGTCTGATTTGACTTTAGCCAGTTAAGACCGCTCGTCATTGCAGTACTTTCCGCATGTGAAGATGTCGGCAAATTCAGCAGCAGAAATACGAATCCCAAAAACAAATTCTTTGACATGTACCATCTCCTATTTTTGGTCTACATTTCATTTAGTCACACGTGCATCTTTGAAGAACATCGTCAAACATCAGCTTTTCTAGTTACTTCCGCTATTAAGCTTTTTGATCGGGTTGAGGAAAAACACCCTGTCTACTCCATGTTTTTTCATCTTAAATTCCCATAAATAAAGGAATCTGCGTAATTATGGCGTAATGAAAGTGTCGCGCTTTTCCAACCGCATTACCAGTAGTGCCGATAGTTCCTATTTTTGATGCACTCGCAAAAAATCAAAAACGGCACGATTTGAGCTTGTAACTTGCTGATATCACTACATCACATTAACTACAAAAGAGAATTTGCGAGAGCATCACAGTTGAACCATGTTGGACAAACTCACCATCGCCAACTTTTAGTGTTTTCAGCTAGGCTTAGTAATGAACACGCCATTTGGATCCGAGAACCGAAACCACATTGCCACCATCTGTATTGGATTCAGCAGACACTACAATATCTGAGCAAGTGGTAACAACAGGAGTCTCTTATTCGCAAAAATATCTATACCCTTATGATTACCCGACCTAGACTTACCTCGAGGAAGCCCCTCCGATTACCTTTCCGGTGGCTGCATCTATCTTTATAAGGTACCTCTCGGAGAAGTTCGCGTTCCCGATCGTCAAGTCTTGCTTGCTGTGGATGACTGAGTACACCACCACCCATGCCAGACGGGAGCTTACTCGATGGTACGGAGAAAGCCATCCGAAAATGGCGTTAGGCTGGACTATCTTAAGTTCGGGCGTGGAGACGAAGTAATCTTGCAGATGTGACCTCTCGTCGGCAAGCAAGGAGTAAACCTTGTTCCGCGCTATCTCCAGCGCCTTTTCTTTTGTGACTACAACATCCGTAGGACATGGTCTTCCCGAAGAAGATTTAAAATACGAGAAGAACTCACCGTCGACCTCCCTGATCGCAATCGAGATCGAATCTTTCTCGAACTGGTAGCCGTTGTATTTTCTTTTCCAAATCCCACCCCAGAGGCTATCCTTCTTGTCGAGTGTGATGGTTTTGAGTTCAAAATCTTCGGGAAGCCCTATCCTGCTTGCCAGTCCGATGATGGTCTCTTTTGCTTCCGCTTCTGACAATGCCAACCGCTTTTGTTTTTCAGCCTCGGCCTTCTTCCACTGTAGTAGGGTAAAAGAAGCCACTTCCTCAGTCTTTTTACTTAAGGCCAAGCGGCTGAAACGTTTTTCCTTTTCTCCCACGACGACTTCTTTTTCACCGGTCATTAACTCTACAAGCCAATGTGAATCAACCTGTGGTTCCGACGTTAAACGCACTCCCGTCTGTTGGTAAAATTTTGTCGCAATCTCAATGGCTTCCTTGTCGGAAATGCTAGAGTATGAGAGAACAAGCAGTGCCAGTGTCCCAGCAATTACAGTAATAACCGCAGGTTGCTTAAAGAGTTTCATCTTGGCCTCGGATAAAATTGATTTTTAGGTTATTGTCGGACGTAGGTTCACCGGGATTCAGGGTGTACGTACCATTTATGCCGACCCTGTAGGCAGCATCATAAGCAGTGAGCCCCTGGAACATGTTAATCCACCACATCAGGCCGAAGAAGGCGCTCTCCCAGTACGCGACGGAATTGTTCCAGCCCATTAACAGTCTGTTGTTGTCTCCGAAGGAATTGGCAAAACTGCCAGCCTTGGTGCTCTTACAGCTATTCAGAAAGACGATTCGCGCATTCGGAGCGTTAATATCTGAAGACGTGACATATTGAGGGGTTTGTTGAGCATCGTCATTGTAGCCAGGAACCAGCATGTCACCGCTATCGCCACTCGCGCTGTGGCCGCTGTAATAGATGATGAAGACGTTATTACGGTTAATGTGATTAAGAAGTGCCTCCTTGGAAAAGGTCTCCATAAACGCCGGGTGGTACCCTTTTGCCAGCAGCATGAGGGAAATGGGAATCATCGTTGCTTCATCAAGCACTGCTCCCCCCCACAGATCCCAAAGGCCAGAGTTCAGCTTAAGCTCTCTAGCAGGCTTGCCTTCAGCAAGGGCTGCGTACTGTCGAGCAGACAGGCCGAGTGCTGATTGTGCAGGACTTTTGGTGCCCCCACCCCCCGCCAAACCGCTAGAAAGCATATAAGCTCCCTCACCGGTCTCCGTGTTTCTCACCATGTACCCCGTACCAGTCCACTCATTGCGTGTGATATAGCTTTTTGGAATTGTTACCTCTTTCCCTGCTGCAACCACGTTCTGTAAATCCTCTTTTACATATCGCGACTGGTTTAAAAGTGGCAGGGTATGGCTTATGTTACTACTGTTAATCGTGTAAATCGGCATGCTTGCTTCATTTGCCAGTTGCAGCAACTTGACCGTTGATACGGAATCAATGCCGGAAAAGCTTTCCCAGACGGCATGCTCGAAGTATGAGGTATTGAGCCCCTGAATCTTGGTGAACGCCTTTTCTTGCTCTTTGTCGCCGGTTATGGAAAATGGTGATTGGATGTATCTTGGTATGTCGATTAACAGTCCGGAAATAATAGGGGGTGATACTGTAATGCCGAAAAATTCGCGGTACTGTGCCGAGATTGAGACGAAACCGGCGTTTGCTGCTCGTGTGTTGTAGATGTGCATCACCCCTTCGAGTAGCCTGGAGGCGTTGTTTGTATGGGTGAAGTATTGCAGCCCGATGTTGTGTAGTACCTTGCCGACTTGCTCGTCTCCGCTGTTGATCGAGTTGTAGAAGGTGCCGAGTAAGTTTTCAGAGTTGTCCAATCCGCTCAGTGCTTGCTTGTCTGCTACATTCAGGGCGGAAAGCCCGATGTTGTAATAGACTCCGGCTGCCATGTCGGTTTCGATGTAGTCACCAAAGCTTCCGGGCGAAGTGAACTGGAGGCTGAGCTTGAGCGAATCTCCCATGCCAACTGGTGACCCTTCCAGGACTACCGTATCGTCAACTCTTACCTCAGCCTTGACCTTTACCATGTATGCGGGTGTTTTCAGTAGTCCGCCGTAATTGGCCATAGCTGCTCTGTCGGCATCAGTAGCCGGGATATAGGATACGGTCATCTTCTTGCCGGTTATTTCACAAATGTTCTTAGTGACAGAATTTGCTTCGTCCGCGACCGGATCACGCAAACCAATTAAAATCTTGTGCCGCATAGAAGCGTCAATACTCGAAAATTTATTGGCAACAATCACTGTTTTGTATGGGAGAGTTCCGAGTAATATACCGAACTCATGCTCTTTGATCTTCTTCAGATAAAACATTTCATGCATGCCGCCCTGATAGTTGGCAGTGTGGTAATCTTCCAGGGCGAACAGGTAGGTAAGCGAGGGTGGCAATTTGCTCTGGGTTCGC
This sequence comes from Geobacteraceae bacterium, assembly GCA_031401815.1. GTDB lineage: Bacteria > Desulfobacterota > Desulfuromonadia > Geobacterales > DSM-12255 > JANNRW01. Next base: position 4,093 of record JANNRW010000365.1, read on the forward strand.
AGATAGTCAGCTTCGTTGAACGGCACTATTTTCGATATATTAACTGAGGTGTTGAGTTGATGCTCCTTGAAACTCGGATCAATAGGTGTCCATTCGCTGCCCGACCCATTCTTCGTGCCGAAGGAGGGGTACATATTGACAAATGCTTCAGTCCAGGCGTGTTCCATCAGAACGGTGGTAATCTTGCCGCCGCTCAAGCCTGCCTTGGCGGGGATACCGCCGGAGGCTATGATATTCACTGCTGCTGTCGGGTCTTTTACCCCGAGCCAAGACATTACTCTCTCAATCGGTAACTCTATGGTTCCATATACGTACCTAGCAGGCACATTGGCCGATCTCAACAAAGCTATCGTAAGACTGCATAAATCAAAGTCATTGCCGGACTTTTCGAGTAGTGTCTGCTGTGCACCTTTTAGTGAGCCATAATAGGCTTCATATTTGAAGTTGTTCCTTACCCACTCGTAAATCTTTACCGGACTGTTCCCCAGCTCCAGAGCCTTGGCTCTGATCTCCGGGGTGAGCTGCACTTCTATGGTTTCTGCCAGATCATCGGACGGTAGCAGTCCGGCAACGGAGCCGGTGGA
>JANNRW010000366.1:0-4495 GCA_031401815.1 Geobacteraceae bacterium
TCCACCGGCTCCGTTGCCGGACTGCTACCGTCCGATGATCTGGCAGAAACCATAGAAGTGCAGCTCACCCCGGAGATCAGAGCCAAGGCTCTGGAGCTGGGGAACAGTCCGGTAAAGATTTACGAGTGGGTAAGGAACAACATTGATTATCAAACATATTATGGCTCATTCAAAGGATCTCAAAAAACTTTACTGGAACGCGCTGGGAATGATTTTGACCAGGCAAGTCTATTAATCGCACTATTGAGGGCTTCCAACATCGCGTCAAAATATGTCTACGGGACGGTTGAAATCCCGATAGAAAAGGTCATGAGTTGGCTTGGTAATGTGACTGATCCGATGATGGCAATAACAATACTTGCAACCCAGGGTATCCCTATTAAAATGACGACTGCTGGAGGAACAATTAAGTCAGTGCAAATTGAGCATGTATGGGTTTCTGCATGGATTGATTATAATCCCTCGCGAGGGGCAGTTCATAAGCAGGGAGATACCTGGATTCCTCTTGATCCAAGCTTCAAGCAATATACCGCTCAAAAAGGGATGGATATGTATTCCTTGATGGGATTCAGTGCCACGCAGTTCTTGGAATCGTACATCAGAGACCCACGTGATGTTACCGCATACCAGGACTATGGCAAGCGACTCGTCGATTATGTTGATACAAATCTCCCCAATGCCACCATAGAGGATGTCTTCGGAGCTTCGGCTGTTAGTCAGTCAAGGAGCGTAGTCAAGAAAGAATATCCATATCTCTTAGGCACCTTGCCATATAAAGTTATTTTAAAAGTCGGTCAGTTCAGTGAAATACCTCTTCCTTACCGGTACTCAATCAGTATTCAGATTGCAGGAGACGAATACGAAGGCACCCCTGGCCTTACCTACACTGGTTGGCTCAGCACTCTCTCTGATAAACGCATCACCCTTTCCTATGAGCCCGCCACTTCAACTGATGAATCCTTAGTAGCGCAATACGGCGGTAAAATGCTTGCTGTACCTCCCTATCTTCTGAATGTAAAACCGGTTCTGAAGATTAACGGCGGGACTGTAGGTTCCGGAGCTGCCATTGCCCTCGGAAAAGATCAGACTCTTGCTGTTAGCTTTACAGAGCCGGATGGTGATATGGACTGCGTTCAACATATCATGACTGCCGGGGATTATTCAGCCATTGTTCTCACTGCGCAGAATACACCAAGTGCAACTTCATCGAAAAATATGGCAACTCTTTTCGAAAATGCAAAAGGATATAATGTTGCCTATAACACAATTGATGACCTTCTGGGGCAGATGCTCTATTCCATCGGAAATACATATTTCTATCATATTGGTTTTGAAAATGATGTTTATGCAAAGACTCTGCAACTCGAATACCGGCATCAGCCCTCAGAGGCTCTGGTCAAACACGGAATCTCAGTGAATTACATGTTTGGAATTCCGCGAGTCGTATCCGAAGGAAACGTTAATATCGATGTGGCGAGAAATATCAATAGCGTCTTTTCGCCGACTCGGGACAAGGAGCGGGAAAAGAGTTTTGCAATGCTCTCCGGACTCTCGGCTTCCGCTTGGGAAAGCAGAATACTGGAAGTGTTCTTTGATCTTCCTTCGGTTTCAGCTGTCAGGTTACTCAAACTGGCAACAGAAAAGAGTATTCCGGTATTCACAATCGACAGCATAAATCTGATCGATGTCTTGCCTCAACTTCAGGTAGGAGTCGTAGTGAAAGACGATGTTAAAAATGCCGTGAATGCAGGAAAGAAAGTAATAATTCCACAATCAGATGTGACTTATAACCTGTGGACTGGCACTGGATATATAGTCATGAATCCAGACACAGGTGCTGCTGGTTACATGATCAGTGGCGGGCTTGCAGGTGGAGGGACAAGCACACCGGCAAGTGGTTCTTTTAGAGCATCCCCACCTGAACAATCAGCACTTTCTATGCTTTTTGATAGGTCGTTTTGGGGGCAACGCATCTTGTTTATTGCACGATCGTTCCTCGACACTCCGTATATATATGGTGGCGCTACTGAAGATCCAGGCTTTGACTGTTCCGGATTTGTTCACGAGGTGCACGAACTTTCTGGCTTAATGCTGCCAGAGCATACGGCAGCTAAACAGTTTAATACTTGTAAGTCTAATAATTGGCTACATCCTATTGAAGACAGGTTAGCTGGTGATATTGTGTGGAAAGTAGGGAAAGGACATGTCGGAATATATGCGGGGGAAAACACTATTGAATGGCTACCAAAATCAAAAGTATTTCGTACCGGTGAAACTATTGTTCACGCATCAGGAAGACCATGTAGTGACGGGATTACAACATGTGGAACGTTTAGACGAGTAATAGAATCACCATTTTCTTTAGACCCTACTCCTAAAGACGCATTTGGTGAACCTGAAGATGAGGTTGGGCGACCTTGGTAATTTATTAAATGGAGGAAGTATGAGGAAAAATTGTATGTCCTGTATATTAACCATCATTGTTTTCATTGCATCTGTAACAATGTGTCAAGCTGCAGAAGCAGAATATTACACATCAAAAAAAATCCAACTTAACGGTATTCCGATAAATACGAATCTGGATATTAATAAACGCTACCTAGAGCCATCAAATGCTGCTGTATCTCAGTTTGCTGTTGACGACAATCTCAATCTTTACGTTCTTGATATTTACGGCAAAAAAGTTTTTAGGATCAGACCTAAAGGAGATTATGCAGATGAGATATTTTTAAATGGTGCAGAGTTTCCGTATACTAGTAAAGACATCGATGATGGACATATGGATTATTTGATTCAAGTTTCAAGTGATGGAAAACTTATTTACGTTACGGAAGGAACTGATGATTTTAACTGGTCAATTTATAATGAAAGCGGCATTTCTGTTAGAAAAAATATGCCATTGCTTACATCATTCGAAAGAGTATGTAGTGAATTCAAGACAGAAGACAAAGTACTAGATGCACGCTTGAATTTATTGAAACAAGTGACAAAGCACGTATATGCAGGTGAAATATTCGATTCAAATTCAAATTTTTATACCATCAAAAGTGTAAAAAAAGCGACTAAGCAATATTTAACAAAGCTGAGTTCAAGTAGAAAAGAAATATGGAAAATAGAATTAAATCATAAAAAAGTTATAAGACTGTTAGGGGCAGATGGCAATGATAACATCTATGTTCTGGTAGAAGAACCAGCCGGTATAACAAAGGTAAACAAAGAAGGTCAGGTGGTAGCCAACATCTCATTTTCTAAAGACCCTAATTTGCCAAATGTTAAGTTTAATAAGGGCGTTTTTAAAATATTATGTGATGGGACTATATATCTTTTCCCTCCAACGAAAATACCAAGCAAACAAATGAAAATAAAAGAATACTCAGTTTATAAATTCGACAAATTTGATAGATGATTTATTCGGAAATAGTTTTACCAATGCTAAGTAAGAAAGGAGTGATATGATAAAGCACCTAATGTGGATTGTAATTGTTATGTCAATACTAATTGCAAATCTAGTTTCAGACGCTTTAGCTAAAGACAAAGGTACCTTACAAGTTACAAGTCGAAACTATTCTTTGAATCAAATTAAAATATATCTTCCATTTCCGTATAAAAATCTGAAAGTGGCAGTAGATGATTATGACAATTTATACATCCAGTATAATGGAACAGTATTTGTTTACGACAAGAAAGGCATAAGCAAGCAAATTGAATTACTAATCGATGACAAAAAATCTCTTGGCAGCTTATTGGAGGTTTCTTCTGCTGGAGACCTGTTTTTTATAGCTAGTAAAGTCAAGCCTTATAACAGAATATTTGTATACAATAAAAATGGTAACCTAGTAAATACCATTCATTATAATAATATTTTTAGAATTAATCAGAAAAATATATACAGAGCTGAAAACTATTCGAAGGGTAAAAAAATCGGAATGTATGCGCTAAATAGCAATCTTGATAAGATTATTGATTATAGTAGTTACTATTTACCTAAGGACAAATTAAATCAAAAGCCAAAAGGATTTATCGATAATGATATGAATTTATTTTACATGTGGTATTGGCCAGACTTTTATAAAATTGGGCCATCTGGATACTTTATATCAAAACAAAAAATTGCTTACGATGCAGAATTCTGGAGATTGATTGGTATAGATTCTAAAAATATATTGTATGCGCTGGTTACAAGAAACAATAAGAGTGAAATTGTTAAATTTGACGATAAAGCAAAACTCGTATCTTCAATAGCTATTGAAGATAAAAACAATATATCAAAAGTCATTGATAATGCCGAAGAAGGCGACGCGGAAGCGTCTAACTATATTGTTATTGGAAATGGCAATATCTACATAAAAAATGCGGTTCATCCGCAGAATCTGTGGGTGACATCAGGCTCAGGCAGTTTCCCAAGCGTGTGATATAGCGCTAGTTTTATGACTTCATAGCTCTTAAAACCGTAAGCTTTTTTCGTGGTGACTTTTGCTTTGTTGTTTAGACCTTC
>JANNRW010000367.1:0-1908 GCA_031401815.1 Geobacteraceae bacterium
CCTTACTACTTTGGCACCGTTTACATCAACAATCTGTTTGTCAAGAACATCCCTTTTTAGAAGCGAAGTTCCGGCCTGTGGTGCATAAACCGCAAGATTACCCTTAATGCCAGAGGCGGAAACAACAACCTGATTGAAAAGTAGCACCCTGTCCCACGGTACAGAGTAGATGATTTTCCCTGATTTAAGTAGAATTTGGGTTACTACAGGGAGTGGTTCGGCAGGGGCGATGACCAGATCCCATAGTTTGCCCAGAGTTGCGCCTGCCTCGTTTATGACGGTTTTATTGAGTACAGAGCTAAGGTAGAGCTCCGTAATATTTGTCATGAGTCGCCTCCAGGGGTGATCTGTCAGTAATTCCAAATGCTCCGCAATAGCCGGGGATGGTCTCGTCCCGGGAACATTATTGTTGCTGTTTTCAGGGTAAACTTGATTGAGAAGGGGGGTGATGAAACTGAATCCCCTGCCTTGCATGAATGGTCTCCCTTGTCCGGTGACCGAGCAGCAGCAGAAGATAAGGCTGGACGATTACTTCGGGAAAGGGTAAACCGGAATAGCTATGCTACACCTATGACTGTCCAAAATGCTTGACTACCTCCAACATAAGTTGAATCACGATAGGTTTCTATACAGTAATCCCGGATATCCTGTCAACAGGAGAGTTGGGGAATGTCATATTACTGAAAGGATGACTTCATGAAGCTTTTGTGTAATAATCGCCGCAAGATACAGCAGTAACAACATTGCCATGGTGAAGTGGGGAGTTACCTTTGAAAGCACCCAGGATATATCTTGATACATCTGTCTTCGGTGGTTGTTTTGATGTTGAATTTACCGAGGAGTCTTTCGCAATATTCGAGATGATACGTTCAGGATACTACCTTGCTGTCCTTTCAGACATAGTGCTTGAAGAGCTTGAAGATGCTCCCCATAGAGTCAGGGAAATCGTATTATCATTGCCGGACAATGGACTGGAATTCATAGCCATTTCCGAAGAAATGATTCATTTGAGGAATGAATACCAGGCTGCCGGGATTTTGGGGCCAAAATGGATTGATGATATGACCCACGTAGCAGCTGCGACTATAGCGCGGGTAGACGCAATAGTATCATGGAATTTCAAGCATATTGTACGATTGGACAAGATGAAAGCGTACAATCAGGTGAATTTGCAGAACGGCTACGGAATTCTCACTATCATCTCGCCGAAGGAGGCGATTATCAATGGCAACGACTAAAGACTTCGATTGCATAGCCTTCAAACGGGCGGCTCAGGAAAAAATTTATGAGCAGATTCATGGCATGACCCCGGTTGAAGAGATTGCCTGGTTCAGGCGGAAGGTGGAAAGCGGTCCGTATGGTGAGTTATGGAGGCGCATTGTTGCCAGAGATCAGAAGTCAGATACTCTTCGTTGTACAGAGGATGAAGCTCAATATGGTGAAAATAAAGCATAGACTTGATTTATGACGAGCCGCCGGGGGACTTGAATATTGCCTCATGCTTCACGGCATGGGGTATTTGTTGTCTATGGTTTCTTGAATATCTTTCACACCATCCTCCCAAACATCTTCGGTAGGTACGAAGGCCCGCCATGCTCCATAAAAAGCACATGCCGCTCTTCCAGATCCTGCTCGGTGCAGCTCTTGTTGAGAATGTCCGTAAACTTTGTCCTTGAAAGAATGAAAGCATTCAGGACAAGGTTGGGGTCAGCCAGCTTTTCTTGCAGAACCTTCACTTCCTGATACAGTCCGAACTTGGGATCGGTCAGGTTGATCTGGCGAATACCTTTAGGATCGATGAAGCTCAGCCACTGTTGCCCGGTGGTGTCATCCACCAGCCAGAGCAGGAAATCCGGGTAAAAATTCCCCGCTAGTGCAAAGCCCAACCGCGTGAACCGATCAGGACAT
>JANNRW010000368.1:0-8852 GCA_031401815.1 Geobacteraceae bacterium
AGTGCTCCTGGCCGCCGCTCCAGCCTTTGTCGTTATTTATAAGAAGAATTTTCATTTCTGGTTAAACCCTTTTAAAACCCACCACGGAGGCGCGGAGACAAGGAGAGAGTCTGAGTAAAACCTGCAAATATTTGATTAAAAGCAAAACAGGGTGTAAGTCCTTTTTAAAACCCACCACAGAGGCACGGAGACACGGAGAGAGTCTGAGAAAACCTTTAACTTTCTGTTTAAAACCAAAAAGGTGTAAGGCATTTTAAAACCCACCACAGAGACACGGAGGCACGGAGAGAGTCTGAGAAAACCTGTTAAAAAACATGGGTATTTTAAATTTAAAGGTTTTATCCGCAGTTATCCGATTTTATCTGTGGCTAATTGCCTTTATTGATTTAAACCAAAAAAAGGGTTTAAGGAATAGGTTTAGCCCCAGTTTGTGCCTCTCTCAGATTTTCTCCGTGTCTCCGCGTCTCCGTGGTGGATTTTGATCTTAAAAACTTTACTCTGAACTTCTCTTTGCCTTCACTATCAATGTCTCCCCAAACAGCGCAGGGATCGAAAACATCTGCTGCATGACCTGCCTGTTAAGCTCCTGTTGCTCAACATTACTCTGCGCGTATTTTTTGAAAACTATGAAGGTGCGCAGATATACAAACGGAACCAGCAACAGATAAATCCAGCTGATGAGCTTTACCCTGTTTGCCTCTATTTTTGTGATGGTAAACCCGTTCGTTGCAAGGCGGTAGCGAAGCTCCGGAAGTGACACCATATTAATATGAAACAGAGGGATAGGAGCCCTTTCGTTCAAGGGAGCCTTGCATTTATTGTGAAATCCGGTCAAGAGCCACCGCCACCGTGAACGAAGGGCAGAGATATTCGGAGTTGTAATAATAAGAAACCCATCCGGTTTCAGAATCCTGCGACACTCCCTGATAAAATCGAACTGCCTTTCAATATGTTCGATACCGTCAACAGAGACCACCCCATCGAACATGGCATCGTCATAAGGGAGACTTTCGTTCATATCAGCAACACGAAAATCAGCGCACTCAGTCCTGATATAATTTTCGCAGTCAGCAGCATATACCTTCACACCCTTTTCCGTGAGGCGCCTGGTCAATGCGCCTTCGCCGCAGGGGAGATCGAGAACAACTGCATGCCTGCGCTCTTCAAGCACCAGCTCTTCTACTACGCTGTGCGTATTGTCTCCGGCATTTTCCAAAAGATCTGTGTCGCTCATTTATGCTCCTGTTACTTTCAAACCCCTCTAAATCTCCCCTTGACAAGGGAGACTTCAAGGCTTCCCCCCTGTCAAGGGGGGATTGAGGGGGGTTGGTTTAGATGTTCCATCATACTAGCCAAACAGATGTAACGCCCTGATCTCTTCCATCACCTTCTCTACTGTTATAATTTCAAGACACTCCGGGCTATTACGCTCAGAGGGTTTGCATTCGGTAAAAAATTTCTGTTTACAGGGACTACAGGGAAAAGAGCTGTACACAATCCGGCATTTTTCACCCCAGGGGCCAAACTTGACCGGAGACTGGGGTCCAAAAATCGCCACCAGAGGCACCTGGAGAGATGCAGCAAGATGCATGACCCCGCTGTCGTTGCATACCAGAAGCTTTAACCGCTTCAGTAGAGCCATTGACTGCCTGATAGTCGTAGCTCCAACCGCCAGAAGCGGAGGAGGGTTAACTGTCTTTTGCAGTTTGGCAACTGCCTCACTATCCCTTGGCCCACCAAAGAAAATAACCTTGCAGTTCATATTCCTCTGCAAAAGGTTTGCAAGCCGTATGAAATTATCCAGATGCCAGGCTCGTGGCGGATTTGCTGCAAAAGGATGAATACCGATCAGATTGTCATTCGGCTCAATACCGGCCACCTGATAAAAATTGTCGGCAAACTGCTCTTCCTCATCTGTCAGCCATGCTTCAAGGTAATCATCAACTACCGGGAGATTGTCAGCACGGAGCAGATCAAGAAAGTTCTTTACCTCGTGCTGATCCTGACGATAGGGGATACTTTTGGTCAACAGAAAACTTCGCCCCTCGGTAGCAAAGCCGATCCTCTCGCGAGCACCGGCAAGAAATGCCATGAGAGCGCTTCCCAGCGACCTTTTGAGCACATAAGCCTTATCGAACTTCCGGGTTCTCAAACCTCTGACAAACTCGACCTTATCGCCAAAAGTTCTGTGCGTCCCGCCGCTATCAGCATGGATTGTAACCGGATCCCAGTAGATAAGCTCATCAACATACGGGATGCCGGTTATGACGTCTGATGAACCAGGTGTCACTACCCATGAAATAAATGCTTCCGGCTCTGCATAGCGAAGATTTCTGAGGAAAGGGACGGTAAGGATCGTATCGCCCATGAAGCGATAACGAAGGACAAGAATCTTTTTTCTGAAGCTGTTTTTCACAGAACACCGTATCCCATGGAATCGTCTTGTAAAGGGAGAGCTAATAGTCTTGCAGCTGCATCAATCAGAGCATCGACTGTAATACTCTCCCTGCACTCCTGATCCCTGTTGCACCTGGTCTGGAAACAGCGGGTGCATGATAAGGGTGACTGTATAACTGCATGACGCTCTCCACGAGGGCCACTCCTGCTTCCGTCACTGGAGCGGTAAAAAGAGACTGTGGGGGTACCCACTGCTGCGGCAAGATGCACCGGCCCGGTATCACCACCGACTACCAGATCCATCTTTTTCAGAATCGCTACAAGCCTTTTCAGCGGGTAACGATCCATAACCCTGGCACCAGCTCCGATTGACCTCGAGATATCAGTGACAGCCTGTCGCTCCGCGTCACTCCCCCAGGCAAACAGGATCGTTGAATCTGCATACCTCTCCAGCATGGTTTTCCCCAAAGCTACCCAACCCTCCTTGCTCCAGAACTTGGTCTGCCAGGTTGTCCCATATTGAAAGAGAAAAACCAGCCCCTCTCCGAGTGTAGACATGAGAGCCAGTGCCTCGCTGTCATCCTCAGCTGATGTTGCTATTAAAGTTGTCAGCTCCATTCCGGAAAAATCCTTGCCAAACGGCACACTGACAACTCTCAGGCACTTGTCTGTCACATGCCTGTCATTAAGGCGAACAGGTATATGTCTTGTAGTGAAGAAGAGGTTATAACGCTCCTGTAACTCCTCTTCAGCAAAACCGAGACGATGATCACACCCTGAAAACCATGCAATTAGTCCACTTTTCAGATTTCCCTGAATATCGAAGACCAGTTTGTACTCTCTGGCTTGCATGGCGGCTCTCAGCGCCACAACTTCCCGCCTTGTCCGGACTGCCAACGGGTGCTTGCGCCAGTACCTGGTTCGTACAAGATGCAGTTCAGCTATTTGGGGATGGCCTTCCAGTATCTCGCGAAAACCCTCTTCCACAACCCAGTCAATCTCTATCCCCGGCGAAGCTTTATGCAGATAGTCAAGCACCGGCAGAGCATGAACTATATCGCCAAGAGAAGAGGTTTTTACAATCAGTACGCGCATAAATGATCAGATTTTCTCCGCCTCATCAATCAGCATCACTGGAATATCTTCCCGGATCGGATAACTGAGAGCGCAGACATGACAGTCAAGTGACGGTTTTTCTTCCCTGTAGAGCAACTCACCCTTACATTTGGGACATGCAAGTATTCGTAAAAGATCGCCAGATATTGCCATACCTTACCCCTGTTTCAAAGAAATTTGTCCAGCTCTCTTTTCAATGGCATTACATCTTTAAATGCCATTTCCAGCAGAGCCACGTATAAACGTGCATCCTCTCCCCCGGCGTAATTCAGCTTGATCGCATCCTTTGCCGTGGTTATCAGGTAATCGGCTCTGCTGGAGAGTCGCAGCCTTGCCAGCGCTGAATACTCGACTTCACCGTAAACCGTATGATCAGGAAAGGCCAGTGTCGCTGCAAGATTCAGCCCCTCCTCTTCAAGCGCATCAAAAAAAACTTCGGGAGCGGCAATACCGGCAAAGGCCAGCCCACGCCTTGATTGCAGTTCGGCAAATGAGCCGGTTTTACCCCCGGCAAGGGTGCGAAACCCTGTCAGCCTGTGTCTGGCTAAAAGAAAAGCTGTCTTTGAGGGGATAGCTGCTTGAGGGGGTGAATCATAATCGCTTCTTGTGAACACAACCAGATTTGCACGATTGAGTGAAGATACCGGCTCCCTCAGGAAACCGGCAGGGAAGGTAATCCCGTTCCCAAACGGTTTTCCGGCATCCAGCAGAACTATGTCCAGATCACGCTTTAGCCTTAAGTGCTGAAATCCATCGTCCAGAATGAAAATGTCCGGATTGAACCTTTCAGCAGCAAATGATCCTGCCTCATACCGGTTACTCCCCATGACAACAATAAGCCCCGGAAGCATGTCAGCCAGCAGGCAAGGCTCGTCTCCGGCTTGTTTCGGGGTGAGAATCCTCTTTACCCCGTCGGAAACTACCGCCACTGTCCCCTCCAGACTGCCACCATAACCGCGGGTAAGGACAACGACCTTTTTCCCTCTCCTCAGAAAATAGTCAGCTATCCAGGCAGTCATGGGAGTTTTACCGGTACCACCAACAACGATATTGCCAACAGAAATAACCGGCCTGCCGAGTGAATATGAACGAAAGAGCCCATTTTTGAAAGCCAGGGCTCGTGTACGCATGGCAAGTGCATAGAAGAGTGAAACAACTCGCAACAGCTGCAAGACCAATCGATCTGCAAGAGATCGACGCTCACCGCTTAGCAACTCTCTGAAGTAAACTTCACCTTTCACTCTTCACCCTTTACCCTTCACCAGTCTTCCAATAGCTTCCATATTCAACTCTGTAGCCCCCCCCTGCTCGGCCAGTAGGCGTCTGCCACTCTCCCCCATCACCTGTCTGGCTTCAGGTTCAAAGAGCAGCCTGGAGCAGGTAATGGCAAGATCCGATGCATCCTCTACCTGATATCCTGCTCCGTATTCAAGGGTAAGTGCTGCAATTTCTCTGAAATTGCTCATATGCGGCCCAAAAAGCACCGGACATCCTACAGAAGCAGGTTCCAGCAGATTATGGCCACCAGTCGGCACAAGACTGCCGCCGACAAAACAGAGCTCTGCTATGATATAAAAGTTCATCAACTCGCCTACCGTATCAACCAGCAGGACATCACCTTTTACAAGTTCCCTGCTACTCTCAGCCAGGTCTGAACGACGCACAAAGCTAAAGCCCCGCTTTGCAAGAAGTTCTGCAACAACTGTAGCGCGCTCGGGATGGCGGGGGACAAGAACAAGAATCAGTGAATGGCCCCTTGAAATAACTTCGGCAAATGCATCAAGAACCTGCTCCTCTTCGCCCGGATGCGTGCTGCCGACAGTCAGAAGAGAGATTGAATCCGGAAGCCTGTAGCTGGTACGAATCTTGTTAAGATCGGTAACAGACAACTCCTTCAGAGGGATATCGAATTTGAGGTTACGGGTTACAGTTACCTGCCTTGAAGAGGCTCCTATTGCAATAATACGACTGGCATCCTCCTCACTCTGCATACAGAAGGCGCTGACAGATTGAAGGACGGGTCTGAAAAAACGATTCATACTCATATAATTCCGGAATGAGCGGTCGGAAATGCGGCCATTAACGACAATTGTGGGTATCTCCATGCTACGGGTCTGGTGGAGGAAGTTTGGCCAGAGCTCGGTTTCAACGATGATAACAGCTAAAGGATTGATCTTTTTCAGGAGGCGACGACAAACCGAAGTATAGTCAAATGGGAAATAGATGCAGCAATCTGCTTCTTTTATACCAAAGGCAATTGAGCGACCGGTTTCGGTCATATTGGAGATAAGCAGCGGGGTGTCAGGATACGCAGTTTTGAGGGCGCAAAGGAGAGGTTTTACAGCTACTGTTTCACCAACCGATACAGCATGAATCCAGATAGGTCTCTTGCCTTCAAGATTCGAAAGTTCCCTGTTGTCAATAAATCCGAACCGCTCCATCAGAGCAGATGGACGTCCGCGACTGATCGAGCGGTAAAGATGATAGGCAAGCACGAAAGGGAGAGCCAGCCAGAGTGCAATGTTGTAGAAAAGTTGCATACAGGAACCAGGTACTGAGTTTGTAAAATCAGAAGCTCCATTATTGATGCACTCGCAAAAAAGTGAAATCACTGTCTTGGTTCATGCTTCGACATGCTCAGCACGAACGGATTTACAGGCACTTTCAGCACGAACGATTTACAGGCACTTACAGAGCCAAAGTCCGTTCGCCCTGAGCTTGTCGAAGGGTGATTAGGACTTTTTGCGAGGGCATCAACTATTCGTAAAAAAACCGTCCGCCTTTGCCGTTACATCATGCAGAGCATGTTCGATTCGAAGCCTGAAATCCTCCAGCTCCTCACCATCGCAGTAATACAAAGGCTCACCTGCAATGTAAACCAGTCTGGAAAAAGGGAGCGGTAACAGCATACGATCCCAGCTGGTAGAGCGGACAACCCGGGAAGCGGAATAAGCAATCGGAATTACCGCTTTACCGCTCACCTTAGCCAGTTGCGCTACACCACCCTTTACCACCCCTTTCGGCCCTTTGGGGCCATCCGGGGTAATGCCGAGATCATCCCCTTTTTTGAGAAGGGCAACCATCTCCCGAAGAGCTGCCAGACCACCTTTTGATGAAGAGCCGCGCACCAGACCGAAACCAAAACGCTTTATGATATTTGCAATGATCTCGCCATCACGGTGAGTGCTGATGAGGATGTTGACTCTGGCTCCCGGATAGATGAATGGCAACATGAGTATTCTTGCATGCCAGGAAACACCGATGAAACCCTCTCTCCGTAATGCGAATGAAGGCAAGATCTCGCTCCCGATGTATCTGATTCGCATCGATTTATGCAGCAGGCAGATAATGGCATAAAGCAGATGCGACATTAACGGGCCGGAAACATAACTTGCCAATTTTCTGCGTAACTCTCTCATTCTCTCACTTGAACTGCATTGAATAAAGTTTGCTGTAGACCCCTGCCTGACTGATGAGTTCATTGTGCGTGCCGCTCTCGACAATGCCTCCACCTTCCAGTACGATAATTCTGTCTGCGTGCAGAATTGTGGAGAGTCGATGTGCAATAACAAAGGTAGTACGGTTCTCCATCAGGTTGTTCAGAGCCTTTTGAACCATCTGCTCGCTTTCGGTATCAAGCGCACTGGTAGCTTCATCAAGAACAAGTATCGGAGCATCTTTCAGAATCGCCCTTGCTATACAGAGCCTCTGCCTCTGACCGCCGGAAAGCCTGACACCACGGTCACCGACATTGGTATCATACCCCTCCGGCATCTCCAGAATAAAATCGTGTGCATACGCCGCGCTAGCTGCTGCTGCTACGGCTTCATCAGAAGCATCACTGTTGCCGTAACGGATATTATTGGCGATTGTATCATTAAAAAGAATGGTCTCCTGATCTACAAGAGCAATCTGGCGAAGAAGATCCTTAGTCCGAAGATTACGAATATCTATCCCGTCAAGCAGTATCGCCCCCTCCTTCACATCATAAAATCGGGTCAGTAGCGATACAAGTGTCGTCTTTCCTCCACCGGAAGGGCCTACAAGAGCGATAATCTGGCCTTTATTCGCTTCAAGTGAAATATCCTGCAGTACTGAATCTGCATCATAACTGAAAGAGACATTCTCAAACCTCACCTCTCCTGAAGCTCTGTCAAGCGGGACAGGTTCAGCAGGATCTACGATTTCGGGAATCTGATCGATAATTTCAAAGACACGCTCTGCAGCGCCCATTGATCTTTGCAGGATATTGTATGAGGTGATCAGTTTTCTGACCGGTGAGTAGACCAGCGCCATGGCTGTTATGAAAGAGAAGAACTCGGCACTGGTCATCTTCCCTGAAATAACGGTATACCCGCCAAACCAGACTACTCCGGCAACACCCAGGGAGGTAATTGTCTCCATTACCGGCGCAGTAAGAGAGTTGTACTTGATCGATTTCCTGACAAAACCGTAGAACTCCATATTTTTGTTTCTAAACTTGCCGATCTCTCTCTCTTCAAGAGCAAACGCCTTGATTACCTTGACTCCTGAAAAGCTCTCCTGAAGGACTGAAGAGATATCACCCATCTTTTCCTGACCCATTGTAGAAAGACGCTTGATCTTTTTTCCGATCAACTGCGCAGGGTAAACTGTTGCCGGAATCACAAGAAACGAAATTATTGCAAGCTGCCAGTTTCTGTAGAAAATAACGCCAAGAAGGGTGATAACGGAAAATCCGTCCCGGAAAAATCCGGTAACAATATTTGCAACCCCTTCCTGCATTGCATTGACGTCGTTAAGTATCCGGGACATCAGGACACCGGTTGACTGCTTGTTAAAGAAGCCAAGTGAAAGTTTTATGCTTTTCTCGTAGATTTCGTTTCTTATTTTCTGCACAGCCAGCTGCCCGGCTGTCTGCATGAAGTAATCATTTAAGAAGCGGCAAGTGCCGCGAAACAGAAAGAGCACAATAATACCAAATGGAAGAAGGGTCAGGATAAACAGCTGGTTTTCGGCGAAAATCTTTTTAAGGAGAGGCTCAACCATCCAGGCAAATGCACCATCCATTGCCCCGACGCCCATTGACGCAACTGCAGCAATCACAAGTCTGCGCCAGTAGGTCTTGCTGTAGGAGATAATACGTTTAAAAAGTTCCATCAGAACATGATTCCTTTATCCAGATATGTCAGTATGAACCGCTGAGGCGCAGAGTTCGCAGAGGGAATCAAAGAGTTGTTCCACTCGCAAATTCTCTAAACAAGTCCCCTCCCGTCAAGGGAGGGGGAAAAGGCTTTTTGCGAGTTCAACATCTTTAATACCAGGGTCGCCACCCGCGCCGGAGATAGCCGATGGCTGCA
>JANNRW010000369.1:0-12117 GCA_031401815.1 Geobacteraceae bacterium
TGCTGGATGTGCTGAAAGTCATCTCGACGGTCCTTTGCGGCAGTGTATTTGCGCTTTCCCCGCTTCCGCAACCGGTAGAGAGAACAGAAAACAGGATAGCTGTAACTAACATTATCATTTTTTTATTCATTTGCTTTGTCCCTTTAAATTAATTACCACTCCAGCCCTACTACCTTTTCCATGATGACGATGACGTCCGACATCCTTATCTTGCTATCAACAGTCGGGTCGTGATCCAGAATCGGTCCGACATCGCCATGAAGCATCTGCTGGAAGGAGGGTGGGGGCTCCAGGCCTAGAAGAGTCCGGAGCGCCAGCAGTGCATCAGCTATATCCACCTTGCCGTTCAGGTTCAGATCGCCGTCACGGGTGCTGGTGCCGGCAGAAGTGACAGTGTAGATGTTCAGTGTGGCCGGATCGTATGCAACTCCGGTCAGGTCGAGAGTTGAAACACCACCTACAGTGGTGACCGTGCCGACCGGCCCGTTTTTGTCCCTTGCTACCAGGACGCCATCTGTAGCAGTTACTTTCGGAGGTACGGAAGCTGCTACGGAAATTACCGGCACAGTCGGGTCGTAAATCAGCGTGCGGGTGACAGAAGATGTATTGCCGGATGAATCAGTTGCGCTGAGATTGACTTCATAACTGCCCGGAATCGTCAGTCCGGTCAGAGCAAGGGAGAATGCTTCGCCAGCAGTCATGCTGACCGGGAAAGCGGTTCCGTTTACCCTTGCCGTAACAGTGCTGCCGCTACTGGCGATCCCTGTAAGAATGAATGATGACTTGGCAATTGCAAGATCCTGTGTGGGGCTGGTGACAGAGATGGTCGGCAGATTCTGTCCATAAGAGACCGTATCGACGATTGTAGACGATGTCCCGTCCGGAGCGGTTGCCTTGATAGCGAAGTAGTTCATGCCGGGGGTGAGTGTAACTGAAGTTGTCCAGAGTGTAGCGTTCAGGGTAACCGGCAGACTGTTAACAGTGACGACACTACCTGCGGGCGCCGTACCGGTAATAATATGGTTTGGCGAACTCGTTACAACACCTGACGGAGTTGTGAGGGTGATTTTGGGGGTCAGCGGATTATAAATCATCGTGCTTGACACGAAGCTGCTCTGGTTGCCGGCTGCATCGGTTGCAGAGACAGTAACCAGATTAGTCCCTCCGCCAAGTATTACGGCCAGGCTGAAAGTGCCGTCACTGACCGGAACGTAGTGACTTGCGTTATTAACCGTTACAGTAACACTGGACGGGCTTGAGTCGGTAACTGTTCCCGAAATTGACAGTACAGGTTTGGCGGTGCTGGTATTATTCTGCGGGAGGAATGCAGTCAATACCGGCGCAACCCTGTCAAGGACGATATTGATACTGGTGCTGCTTGAGTCCATCCCGGTTCTAGAAGCTGTAATCAGGAAACTGTTTATACCCTGGGTCAGGGTGACCGGAAGAGTCCAGCCGGTACCGGTTACCGTTGCCGGGGTGTTGTTGACCAGGAGGCTGGCACCGCTGGTGACAGTCCCGGACAGGGTAATGCTGGCTGATCCGGTCAGTGCCGGTGCCGGATTCAACGTCAAAGAGACCGGATTGGCAGATGGAGGCAGAACATTAACGCTGGCAGTTTTTACTGTTGAACCCTTTGCATTGACTGCAATAACGGTAATCAGGTTAATCCCTTCAGACAGCGTGACTGTCTTGCTCCAGGAACTGCCGGAAACCGTTGCTGCAGCACCATTTACCGTGACAGTAGCGCCGCTCTCGGTGGTTCCGGTTATGGTCAGCATGAGAAGGTTCGTAGCCAGTGGCAGACTCCCTACAGTCAGAGCCGGCCCGGTGGAGGGGGTTGCAATACCTCCCGTATCAATGCCAAACAGGGTGAGCGCTCCCGTGCCGTTTGAGATGAGCAGTCTTTTATTGAGTGTGTCGAAGCGGTCAAGGATAACATCGCCAGGGGTGAACAGTTTGCCACCGGTAAGCCCGTAACTGCCTATATATCGGCTGAAAACCATAGTCGTTGCGTCGATGACCTGCACGTTACTCTGGAAAGAGTCGACAACATAGATACGGCTTAAGGTTCTGTCATCATCGCTGTATTCAAAGGTTATTGCCTGAGGAGAAGTGAATCTGAGCGGGCCGACACCGAATGAGCCTATACTCTTCTGATAAACACCGGAAGTGGAGAAAAATTGAACCCTCCCATTCCGGGTATCTGCAACAGCCAGCTGATTCGATATTTTCTCGAAGCTTATGCCGGTAGGTTGCAGAAATTGGCCATTTAGCCTCCCTGTTGTGCCGAAACTGTTCGACGGCTTGCCTGTTGCTGCCATGCCGGTGACTGCCGGAGCATGAGCAGCAGTGAAAACCTGGACACAGTTGTTCACGCTGTCGGTTACATAAATGAAACCGCTTGAGTCAACAGCAATCCCGTTGGCTTTTGTAAAGGAGCCGAAGTTCGAAGTTATTGTTCCGGAGTTCTGGTTAATGACGGCTACAGAGCTCCCCTGGCTTACCAGAAGCTCGCCGTTTAAAGTAACTGCTATTCCGAGAGGGTTTGCAACAGGGAATTTACGCTGGAGTCTGCCGGCATTATTATATTTGAGCACTCCACCCCCGCGAGGATCGGTCACGTAGAAGTTGCCGAGCTGATCCAAGGCGGCTCTTACAGGCGTGCTGACCCCTTCAGTAATTGAGGAGAGTGTTGTCACCAGCGGAGCCACAGCTGCATTGGCCGGGTAAATTGCAGCCATTGTTCCCAGAAGGGCTGATGCGCCCATGGTGACGTTGAATATGAAACTGCTACGTGAAATCATAATGAAATATCTCCAAACCAAAAACAGTCTGTTCTCTTCCCGGGCTACCATGATTTCTGGCCGCTGTGACAGGCGGTAAACTGGGTGCCGGGGGGCGGAGCTGTGGTGATGAAACATGTCGGAGCCGGGATTGACCTGTTGTAATTCAGATAGCTGCGCATGGTTGCGGCAGGCGGTTGATTAAATGAAACAGAGGAGAGATTGCTGAAATGATTCGGCGAAGCCTGGCCGGTCATATCGTGGCAGTCTGTGCAGAAAAGCCCGTCAACAAGGTGTGAGGTGTGTCTGCCTGAAATATAGCCGTTATACTGGCTTGAACCGGTCGAGTGGCACTTCAGGCATTCAGTTGTTGAATTCATGGTCGTCCCCCAGGCAGGAGTACTCTGCCCGCCATGGCATTTGACATTGGCGCAGCTCCTGGTGGTGCTGCTGTAAACGGCTGCGCCGCTCTTCGCATTGAAAGTCTGTATGAAGGCCATTTTGGCAGGGGGTCGGAGCTCTTGAACCTGGGCAGTACTGTAATGTGAGAGTGAACCGCTGCCAAAGCCGTTATGACAGGCAGTGCAGGATACACCGGGCAAAAGGGTATGGGCTGCATGGGAACCGGCAGTGTCTGGATAAGCGGCTCCGTCGGGGGGATTGCCGTGGCAGGTTGCGCACTGACCGGGTATCGGCAGCGCTCCGGCCACAAGCCGGGTATGACAGCTTTTACATGCCGGAACAGCTCCTCCGCCGCTGAACGTGGCGCCATGACAGAGTGCGCAGGCATTAGCCAGATTCCCGGCTTTTGAATGAGTAATCCAGGGTTTGGGGTGAGCAAGCGTCGGCTGATGACATCCTGAAGCTTCGCAACCGGTCGCAAGCGAACCGATCAGGATATTAAAGCGGGGATTGCTTCCTGCACCTCCTGAAGCGCCGTGGCAATCCTGGCAGACAATCAGGTCTTTCGCGGCTTCAGAGCCGTGTAGCGCGGGGTTGGCAAATGGGACTGCATGAATGATTGATCTCGGGCCATGTCCGTTGGAGTGGCAATTTGCAGCTGCTCCCTGGTTGAAGCAATCAACTTTAGTGATGCCCCCCTTGAGATCCAGGCCATGACATTCCCGGCACTGTACCGGATTAATGCGAAATGCCGCCCGGTGACCGGTCAACCAGTTTTGCGGATGCTTGCCGGTCGGTTCCATTGAAGGAGCGTTTGTGTTGGCTATACCGCAACCTGAAAGGGCTATTGTCAAAAACAGCAGACAGTATCGAAATATTTTCATCTTGTTTCTCCTGTCGGCGGCAGGTTAATCAGGAATATTATGTATGAATTCATCTGACCCTCATGTAAGCAATATCTAATTTTGAATACAAAAAAGCCGGGTGCCTTGTATCTGACTTCGATACTTCGGCAACCCGGCTGTCTCTTGAGACCCGTGGGCTTTCCGTCCTATCCTCACGGATAGTTTAGTATTATCGTGTACCTATATTTCTAGTACTTTGTGCTAATTAACAATATCCAGAAAAATCAGAGATGTCAATACAAAATTGATACATTGTGCCAAAGCAGCTGATACGTGCGAAACTCCAATAGTGAACCAGATTCAAATGCCATTTGCAGGCATACTCATTTCCTGATTTGAAACAAAAATACTATTCGGCTCTGTGACATGAAACATAATTAGCACCTGGCGAAGCCCCTGATGCAATAAAGCATGTCGGAGGCTGGGTGGTTTTATCGTAATTAAGAAAGCTTCGAATGGTGCGAGACGCAGGTTGATTATGACTTATGCTTGACAGATTGCTGAAGTGATTCGGAGCGACCTGGCTGGTCATATCATGGCAGTCGGTACAGAAGAGGCCGAAATTCGGATCAAGGTGAAAATGGGTGTCTGAAAGATAGCCGTTATATTGAGTCGATCCTGCTGAGTGGCACTTTCGGCACTCTGTCAAGGAATCCAGGGTAGCTCCCCAGATTGGAGTAGTCTGGCCGCCGTGACATTTGATATTTGCACAGGTATTTGTCGTGGTGTTGAAATTTGCTGAATTGTTCCTGGCATTGTAGGTTGCCATGAAACCCATTTTGGCCGATAGCTGAAGCTGCTGAACCCGGGCAGAGCTGTAATGGGAATGTGAGCCACTCCCAAAGCCATTGTGACAGGCGCTGCAGGTTACGCCGGACAAGGCAGTGTGTCTGGCGTGAGAGCCGATCCTGTCCGGGTAGAGTGAGCCTGAAGGGGGATTTCCATGACAGGAGCTGCATTGACCTTTTATCGGCAATCCGCCCGTAGCCAGTCTGGCATGACAGCTTTTACACGACGGACCATTTCCGCCGCTGAAGTTAGCTCCATGGCAGAGTGCGCAGGAATTGGCCTGATTTCCGGAAGTACCATGACTGTTCCATGATTTCGGATGGGCCATTTTCTGGATGTGACAACCTGACAACTCACAACCGGATGCCAGTGAGCCAATCCGGACATTGAACTGCGGATTGCTTCCTGAGCTTCCAGGCGTGCCATGGCAACTCTGGCAGACAATCAGGTCTTTAGCTGCTTCAGATCCGTGCAGGAGAGAGCTGGCAAAAGGGAGGGGATGAATTATTGATCTAGGGCCATGTCCGTTTGAGTGACATCTTGCCAAAGCCCCCTGATTGAAGCAGTCAACCTTAGTGATGCCCCCTTTCAGATCAGCGCCATGACATTCGCGGCACTGAATCGTATTTGCCAGATATGCCGCCCGATGACCGGACAGCCAGTTTTGCGGATGTTTGCCAGCTGAGTCCAGAGATGGAGCGCCGGTATTTGCTGTGCCACAGCCCGAAAGAACCATTGAGAAGAGCAGAATTATATATAGATGTTTTATCATCTAAATCTCCTAGCGGTGACAGGCAATGCAACGCTCGCTATTGCCCCGTCCGTGGCAACGGTAACAGCTGACAGGGTCAAGCTTCCCCTCTATTTTGTGGAGCGTCATGAAATTGCCTCGGTGCTGCATCTCCAGATCAGGCCGATAACCAGATTTTGTCGAAGGTTTAATTTCGGTGCTGTTGGTGTGGCAGTCAGCGCAGAAAGAGCGTTTGTGACATACCGCACAGAGACGGTCGTCAGATAGAGCATAAAATCTGTGGTTTTTAAGATGAAATGCTGTTGAGTGACTGAAATTGACAATTGGCTTCAGGGTTCCTTTCTGCTGATTATCATGACATTCAGAGCAGTCAGCCTGTTGACCGATTGCCAGAGCTTCGGGATGTGAGGCTGGCAGACCTGGAATGGCCTTCATCTGGGCACAGGCAACCAGTAATGCGAACAGACCGGTCAGAGCCAGCAGTGGGAAAATTTGCCGGAGTAGTCTCATTTCTTACCCCCTTTGTTATCCAGGATTGCATTGTAATTTATCCTTACCAGCCCTTTTACTTCATCAGAGAACTGGGGATTCTTGCCGAAAGTTACATCACCTGAGATCGACAGCTCTGGAGAGAGGTGATATCCCAACGATAGAGTGGCTTCCAGAGCGCTGTCCTGGTTATAGATCTTTTCCTTGAAGAACAACCCCAGCAGATCTATGGCACCGAAATAGTTCTTGCCATCAAACATGAGATAACTTCGCAGCTCATGATAGGAAGCTGAAGAGTTGCCAGTGATTGCAAAACCTTCTTCTGCTTCCAGGTAGTGATAACTGACTCCGCTCCTGACTGAGTTATCGAGAAAAGAGAGCTTGAGTTTGATTCCGGCACGGTCGGCGGTTCCGGAGAGTCGGGAGTAATGCTTGTAATCTGCAGAAAGATCCAGATCCTTGGTAACCCCGTAAGAACCTCTGACACCGGTGATGCGGGATCTTTCGTCCGGATTTAGTCCGGCACCGGAAAACATGGCCCAGGAGTATAGGAAGCTTTTTTCCTTATACTCACTGAATTCGCTACTTAGAAGCAGGCGCGTGACCGGTCTGATATTGAGCAGGTATGAATGCCCTGCAAAACTCTTTGTTTCAGTGTTGTATATGGAGTTGCCCATTAAATCGAGAACTTTGTAAGGGGCGAACCAGATATCAGCGCCGACAAGTCGGTGATTGCCATTCGTGTAATTAACAAGAGCCGGGGCTCTGCTTTCATAAAGTCCGGATACACCAAGCTCAAAAAGCCCCTTTAAATTATAGTTCAGCCTGCCACCGTATATTGTGTCACCCTTGCCGTCACTACTTTCGCCATAGAGATTCGGTGTGTGTACATTGGCTCCGCCAAAGGCCGAAACCCCGAATCCAAGAGGCAGAGCGGCTCTGGCGCTGATGCCGTCAATCTGCTCGTTAATTATACCTTCTCGCACAAATAATCGTCCGGCTCGAATACCGGCATCCGGATTTCTGAAACGGTAATGCAGGTAAGCATAGGTCAGACTGCCGTCTGCCTTCTTGTCATTATAGCTGTTATCAGCCAGATCAGCTCGTCCCCAGCCGTATAGATGCAGAGAAAGATTGTTGTCAGGCAAATTTCTTACATCGATTCCGAGAAACTGGGTAGCTGGAATTAAATTCTGTTTTTCTGTGCCAATATCACGCTGCTCCATCCGGACTATTGTAGTGGAATCAAGTGAAAGTTGTGCAGCAGAAGAGAGTACAGAGGTGAACATCATAAGTATGCTGACTGTTATGAACCGCAATATCAGGTGTTTCATGCGTAGCTCCAATCTCTCAGGAGGGTGAAGTTTTTGAAAATTCATCAATGCGCCAGTTAAAAAATAAATCTGTTTAAAAGCATATCAGTATTTTGAATAATCTCAATGGCGTGAAAAAGATTTTAATCCTGATAATTCAAGCCATTATTATGGAGAGTATTTCTTGAGTTGAACGCAAAAAAACCGGGTGCCTTGTATCTGACTTCGACACTTCGGCAACCCGGCTGTCTCTTGAGACCCGTGGGCTTTCCGCCCTATCCTCACGGATAGTTTAGTATTATCGTGTATCCATATTTTTGTATTCTGTTCTTTGAAAGAATAGCCAGACTAATGAGAGATGTCAAGCAGGAAAATGAAACTTTATACCAATGTTATAATGGGGGCAAAACGCGCCACCATCTCCCGTACAACAGAAACAATCCCTATGCCTGTTGGACAGACCGCATCACAGCGACCGCAGAGAAAGCAGCTTATCTCTCCCCATCTTGTTTTGTCAGCAGCGAGTTTGTGATGGATCCTGCGACGAGTCCGCTCTCCCTCGGTCGGCATCGGGTTGTGTCCGCCAGCCTCGCGCATGAATCCTTCGAGCTGGCAGGAGTCCCAGATCCTGCTTCTCTCCATTTTGTCAACATAGCGCCAGTCCTGAACACCGAAACAGGTACAGGTGGGGCAGACCAGGTTGCAGCCGGTGCAGAGGATGCATCTGTCTGCAATTTCAGACCAGAAGCTGTCCGGTACAAGGCCATCTGCGAGAAGTCTTGATCCCTGCTGAAGAAGAAGTTCATCGCTCCTGTCAAATTGCGAAACTGCATCAATGATACCTGCTAGCGCATCAGGGGGAGCTTCTGTCAATATGGCGCTGACTATTTCCCTCCCTCTTACGCTGTAAGCAAGAATCAGCCAGTTCGTCCTGTCAAAGATAAACTCGATATCTCCCTCTTTGTCTGATGGAGGTATCAGAGCGCCATCCCTGCCACAGTAGCCGGAAACAGCGCAAATTATCGCGCCATCTCTCTGCCGGAAGTAGAGATCATCTGTCAGCCCTGTGGCAAAAAAGCGATCAATAAATGCAAGGCAAAGAAGGTCTCTCGGGGTAAAGCCAACAACGAAGAGAGGTTTGGCAGGAAGGGGAGGGGGGGTGAAATTGTCCCCCTGATTGCAGAACATCAACCCCTCCTGGGGGAAAAAAAGCGAGGTCGGTTTGGCTGACAGGGCTCCACCCATAAGTGATATGGCACCTTCATCAAACGATCCTATGGATCTGCTGCCGTCAGAAAGGAGCACCGGCAGCCTGAGATCAAAATCAGCGGAAAGATCCTTTAAAAAAATCAGGAGATTTTCAGGAGAGAGTATCTTCACACGACCCTCCTGACTGCTGCTGCGCAGACCTTGAACTCAGGGATATGGGACTCGGGATCAAGAGTATTCAGGGTCAGGGCATTGGCAGCCCCTTCGACAAAATGAAACGGCATGAATATTACCCCAGGGATAACCATATCCGTTACCCTGGCCTGCGCCCGGATGGCACCCCGCCTGCTTGAAATCTCCACCTGTTCGAGATTTCGGACATCAAGACGAACTGCATCTTCGGGATGCAGTTCGACAAAAGAGTGCCGCTCCTCACGATCAAGCAGGTTGGTACGTCTGGTCATGGTACCGGTATGCCAGTGGAAATAAGTTCTTCCAGTTGTGAGTATAAATGGATAGTCCTCATCTGGGAGTTCAGCGGAAGGGCGGTAATTGACCGGGGAGAAGAGCCCCTTTCCTCTGGTGAAGCTACCCTGGTGGAGAACCGGTGTGCCGGGATGGTTGGAATCCGGACAGGGCCACTGCAGGCCAAAAGGTTTTAGCCGCTCGTGCGTGACCCCGGCGTATGAAGGGGTAAGAGCTGCTATCTCTGTCATGATCTCTGCCGTATTATTGTACTTCATCCCGCTAAAACCGGCTCTGGCAGCCAGTTCGCAGATGATTTTCCAGTCTGGCAGTGCCTCGCCCGGAGGCTCTACAGCTTTTTGCAGCAACTGGATTCGTCTTTCCGTATTGGTAAAGGTGCCATCTTTTTCGGCAAAACAGGCTGCCGGGAGGAGTACATCTGCCAGTGCTGCTGTCTCAGTGAGAAAAATATCCTGCACAACCAGAAAATCAAGATTTTCGAGCGCTTTTCTGGCATGTGCCTGATCCGGGTCGGATAGCAGGGGATTCTCGCCCATGATGAACATTGCGCGAATATCTCCTTTAGCTGCGGCATTCATGGCGTGTGTCAAAGGGAGGCCAGGAAGTTCGGGCAGTCTGGCTACACCCCATGCTTTTGCAAACTTTTCACGCACTACCGGATCAGAGGCTTTCTGGTAGCCGCTGTAAAGATCCGGGAGCGCCCCCATGTCGCAACCCCCCTGCACATTGTTCTGTCCGCGCAGTGGAGCAACCCCCTTGCCGGGTGCGCCTATGTTTCCGGTAAGCATGGCAAGAGCTGCGCAGCAGCGGACATTGTCCACTCCGTGGCTGTGCTGGGTAATCCCCATTGAGTAGACGATCATGGCTGATCTGGCTGCGGCAAAGGTTCGCGCTGCCGAGGTGATCTCCTCCGGCATGAGACCGGTAAGTGCTCCCCCCCTGTCCGGTGGCCACTCTGCAACTGCTGCTGCCAGAGCCGGGTAGTTCTCGGTCCGGGCTGCAATAAATTCAGAGTCGCTCAAGCCTTCGGCAATAATGACATGCATCATTGAATTCAATAACGCCACGTCACTGCCGTTACGGTGGCGAAGATGCATGGTGCAATGTCTGGCCAGACGTATATTTCGATTGTCAGCAACAATCAGTTTTGCGCCCCGGCGAACAGCATTGATGATACGCGAGCCGATTAGAGGGTGCTGTTCAGTCGTGTTGGAGCCGATCACGAAAATCAGCTCGGTACTGTCGATACAGTCGATAGAGCCGGTCATGGCACCGGAGCCAAAGCATTCAGCCAGTGCAGTAACAGTGGATGAGTGGCAAAGACGGGCACAGTGGTCGATGTTGTTTGTTCCGAATACCCCCCTGGCAAGCTTCATAAGGAGGTAGTTCTCTTCGTTGGTCGCCTTGGCTGAAGAGGCGAACATGAGGGAGTCAAGTCCGTGCTGATCCTGAACAGACTTGAGTCTTCTCACGACAGTTTCCAGCGCATCATCCCAGGAGGTCTCCTCCAGTCTGCCGGAACGACGGACAAGGGGTCTGGTCAGACGATCCGGGTGGTGGACAAAGCCAAACGCATTCCACCCCTTGACGCAGAGGCTTCCACGACTGACCGGATGGGTGCTGCCCGGCTCCACGCCGACAAGGCGGCCATTGTCAGTTATCAGATGCAGCATGCAGCCGACGCCGCAGTATGGGCAGAGTGTCAGGCTCTTTTTCATTGGCTAGATACTCCTGTACTCATATCGCTCCACGCAGATGCTCGATCTCGCTCAACCTGAAGACCGGGCCGTCCTGACAGCAGTAAAGATGTTCAATAGAGCAGTGGCCGCATTTACCAACCCCGCAGCGCATCTGCCTTTCAAGAGAGACTACTATCTGCTCTGAGGATAACCCTTTACTTTTCAGTGCGGCAATTACCGGAGGGTACATGACCGGAGGGCCGACAATAACAGC
The DNA here is from genome assembly GCA_031401815.1 of Geobacteraceae bacterium. Classification (GTDB taxonomy): domain Bacteria; phylum Desulfobacterota; class Desulfuromonadia; order Geobacterales; family DSM-12255; genus JANNRW01. The sequence goes on from JANNRW010000369.1 coordinate 11,084, forward strand.
TTCTGCTCTTGCCGGATCAAGCTCAAGCGGAGGAATCAGGGAGGTGATCAGACCGGTATTGCCGCTGTAGCAGTCGCTTCCGGAGTAGCTGTCAACCGTAAGGGTGCAGGAGAAGAGAGGCAGGGTGCCCCAGTTTGCGAAATCCTCCTTAAAGAGGATGCTTGCCGGGTTTTTGGCACCGTAGAGAATGGTGATACAGCCAAATTCCCCAGGTCGATCCTCGCAATACTGAATGAGGGAGCGAAGGGGCGCAATGCCGCACCCCCCGGAGATCAGCAGCAGATCTTTTCCCTGCATCCCTGAAAGATTGAAAGGGTTGCCAAAGGGGCCACGTATGCCGACTTTGTCACCAGGATTAGTAGCGTGCATTGCCGTGGTAAGACCCCCTACACGACGAATGCCGAGCTCGAAAGAGCCTGTACGGGCAGGAGAAGAAGCGACTGAAATGGGTGCTTCACCATAGCCAGGGATTGACAACTGGATGAACTGACCCGGCAGATGACCGAGTTCTGCACCGCTGGTGAGTCGCAGCCGGAAAAGTTTTTCATGGGGAGTAAGAGTAGTGACAGAGATTATTTCAGCTGGTTGCGGATGGTAGAGCGGGGATGAGTTCATGGAAAAGAGAATAGCAACAAAAAGATAAAGGCGTCAACAAAAGAGCAATGGAACGCGGATGACGAGGATTTGGCGGATTTACGCGGATTATAAACTATTTTGGTATCTATTCAGTACAACAAAGAAATTTTTACAGGGATGAACAGGATGGACAGGATAAAACCTTTAAAAAAAGGCTTTCGGGTTTAAACCAAAAGCTTTTTGTCCTGTTTTTGATCTTATCCGCAGTGATCCCCTTTATCCCAGTGGTGTACGGTTAGGTTTTTGCAGTTGACTTTAAAATTCCCCCTCCCCTGGCGGGAGGGGGTCAGGGGGTGGGGGAACTTGCCAGATTTGACGCTGACGGCAGCTTCACCCACCCCTTAATCCCCTCCCGTCAAGGGAGGGGAGGCTAAATGCAAAGACCAAACCGGACAATG
>JANNRW010000370.1:0-9886 GCA_031401815.1 Geobacteraceae bacterium
TGATGGTGCTTCCTCGATGATCTTTTGATGGCGACGCTGGATTGAGCAGTCACGCTCTCCCAGATGAATCACATCCCCATGTTTGTCGCCCAGAATCTGGATCTCGACATGTCGTGGCTGCTCACAGTATTTCTCGATGTATACTTCAGGATTGCCAAAACCTGCCTGAGCTTCAGCCCGGGCAGTAGCAAATGCATTAGGAAGGGCAGCAGGAGAATGAACTATCTTCATGCCACGGCCTCCGCCGCCTGCAGTCGCCTTGATAATTACCGGAAGACCTATCTGCTTTGCAATCTTGACAGCTTCATTTACATCTTTCACCCCCTCCTTGGTTCCGGGGAGTATCGGCACACCTTCCTTTATTACGGCCTGTCTGGCGCTGATTTTATCCCCCATGACCCGCATGCTCGCCGAACTAGGGCCAATGAAGTTAATGCCGGAATTTTCGCAAATTTCTGCAAAAGCAGCATTTTCTGAGAGAAAACCGTAGCCGGGATGTATCGCTTCTGCATCAGTCAATTCAGCAGCACTGATGATGGCGTTAATGTTCAGATAACTTTGCAGGCTTGGAGGTGGGCCTATACATACACTTTCATCTGCCAGCTTGACATGAAGAGAATCCCTGTCAGCTGTTGAATAAACCGCAACGGTCTTTATTCCCATCTCCTTGCAGGCCCGGATTACCCGCATGGCAATTTCACCGCGATTTGCAATCAGTACTTTATGGAACATTCGATTTATCTCCTGTAATTACTCCCTCAGAGTTTCTCAACAATAAAAAGAGTGTCTCCGTACTCTACCGGCTCAGCATTCTCCTTGCATATCTTTATAATTTTGCATCGATACTCTGCTTCAATCTCGTTCATCAGCTTCATCGCCTCAACAATACAGAAAGTCTGCCCCTTCTCTACAACCTGGCCAATTTCAGTAAATGGCGGTGACTCAGGAGAAGGTGCCCGGTAGAATGTACCGACAATTGGAGAAGCTATCTTTTCGCCCTTTTCTTCAACAGCAGGTTTCTCGGCAAGAGGAGCAGAAGCAGCCGGAGCCCCGGCAGGAGCATGTTGAGGTGCGTAATGTGGCGCTGGTGCCTGATACTGTATCATCTGCGGTTCATGACCACGCTTGATGTAAACTCGATCTTCACCGCTCTCCATTTCGAACTCTGTAATATCAGTCTCTGTGACCATCTTGACAAGCAGCTTGATATCCTTGATATCCATTTCAATCTCCTTTTTTAGTTTGAATAAAACAGTGCCAATTAAACTGTGACTATCAACTCTTTACTGACCTGTGTCAGTAAACGACAACTTTCTGCAGTTACAACAACAGTATCTTCAATTCTGACTCCACCCCATCCTGGGATATATACGCCAGGCTCAATCGTAAAGATCATCCCTTCACAAACCTTCATCTCGCTTCTTGATGAAATAGTCGGTTTCTCATGAATCTCAAGACCTACTCCATGCCCAAGTCCATGTCCGAAATAGTCACCAAAACCCTCGCGGGCTATGACTTCTCTGGCAATCGCATCAAGTTCGCAACAGGATATACCAGGTTTTACCGCATTCAATGCCAGATCATGAGCTTCTTTGACCAGAGCGTAAATTTCACGCTGACGCTCATCTGCATAACCTATCGCCACTGTCACTGTCTCATCAGAATGATATCCATTGCAACGTATCCCAAAATCAATAGTAACCAGCTCGCCTTTTTTCAGGATCTTTCCGGTAGCAGCACCATGCGGCAAAGCACCACGCTCTCCTGAAGCAACTATGAACTCAAATGCCTTGCCATCCGCACCTGCCCGTCTCAAAATAATTTCCAGCTCAAGAGCAAGCTCTCTCTCGGAAATACCGGGGCGGATGAATTCCAGAATCTGGTTGAATGAAGCTGAAGCAAGCGCACAGCTCGCTGCAACAGCCTCTATCTCTGCAGATGACTTGACAGATCTCAGTTCATCCAGTTCGCCTGCAAAAGGGATTAATTCAACACCCGGCAGTGACGCTGACAGAGTGTTAAATAATGAACAAGAGGTCTTTTCGGAATCAAAGGCAACCCGTTTCACCCCCCTGGCTGATATAAAAGCAGAAATTCCGTCAATCTTCAGCCTGTACTCGGTAATCTCGAAATCCGGGCTCTCAAGAGTTGCCTGAGTCTTGTATCTGGAGTCACAGAAAAGCCACTGACCGCCACTATCCAGATACAGGAGAGCATCACTTCCAGTAAATCCGCTCAGGTAACGGATATTGATCAACCCTGTCACCAGTAGCGCTTCGGCATTTGCAGACTCCATGATGCTTCTTGCCGCAAGGAGTCTCTGCTTTGTCATCTGAACTGTTCCCCATCTGTTAAAGCTTTAAAGAAGCTGCTCGATCCCACCCGTAAGCAGTGCAGACTGCTTATAGCAAAATTCAGCCAAACTTAAAACAAAAAAGGTCACTCCTTGACCCTAGAAGCTCAAACAGAACAGAATAGCAGGCAAACCTGGCTGAATATGAAAATATTTGACTCAAAAAGAGCCATCAGCAACTATCATCAGAGAGATAGTCGTTGAGAATTATTGACAGCAAACTTTGATAGATCCATCATGCTCAAAGTTGAATACGGTCAGGCAGTTGTAACAAATCTGACGAATCGGAGAAGTATGGAACTGCTGGAGAAGAAGATCAATCGACAAAAAGAGCTGTTTACAATCGTGTATGTAATGTTGATTGCCTACGGATCGCTTTTCCCTTTTGCTGGATTTATTATCCCTGAAGGGAATCCATTCGGATGGATGACGAAACATCCATTTAATCTTGTTTCGCGTAAAGATGCGGTTGTCAACATCCTTGCATATATTCCACTGGGCTTTCTGCTTTTCAAATTCACCTATTACCGTTGCGGCTTTCCCAATGGCATGATTCGCTCATTTATTGCAGGATTATGCCTGAGCCTCACCATGGAATCCTTGCAGGGCTTTCTTCCCGGCAGAGATCCCTCTACAGTGGATCTCTTCACCAACAGTAGCGGTGCTGCAATCGGTCATACTCTTGCCTTTCTGCACGAAAGATCTACTGAAACAGGTGGTGCGATCAAGCGATTTCAGAAAAACTGGCTGGCTCCCGGCCATGTTAACAGTGCAGGGGCTGTAATCCTGCTAATCTGGGGCTTTTCCGCATTATCACCTTTTGTACCGACGCTCTCGACCCCCGGACCGGTCAGAGGAGTTGAACCGCTCCTTTTAACCCTGCTGGGGAAAACCCCCTTTGACCTGACTGATGCACTGGTTCATTTCTCTCGCGGAACCGGACTCGCAATATTGGCTTTCACCATTTTCCCCCGCGAAGTCAGATCGATCAGACTCTTTGCCTTCTATGCCATGACAGTGCTGACCTTACAGATTTTTATCATCAACAGATATCAATCTCTTGAAGCAGTTTCAGGCTATATCGCCGGGATCTGCATGGCTGCGCTTATATCACTGCTGGCTGGGAATCTTTCACGGATTATTGCCATATTACTCCTTATGGCCGGATTTGTTCTGTCTGAAGTCAAGGCTGACGAAACAACCTCGATATTCAGGGAATTCAACTGGATACCTTTTCGTTATCATCTGGAGAGTACTCTTTCTGCAATCAGTCTAATTCTGGCAGGGATCTGGCCATTCAGCGCAATTTCACTTCTATGTATCAAACTGAGCAAAACAGACAGAAGTGGGTTGCTCCTCTGCGGCGGAGCAGTCATTTTCCTTGTAGTGGCTCTTCTGGAATGGGAACAGCAATACATTCCGGGACGAACTGCCGACATAACCCAGGCACTGCTTGCAGTCATCGGCTGGTACTGGCCACTGCTCCTTTTAAAGGAGGAGTCGTGCTCAAATTAATGCACATCAAGAATCAGCTTTCAAGCCGCCGTTGGCACCCTTTGTCAAAGAGTAACTTTGCGGTAGTTATTCATGAGATAGTAGATACAGATAGAGATAAGAAAAGGTCTTTCTGCTTTTTATATTTCTCTATCTCTATCTTTCAGCTATTCAGCGCTTCAAGCCGCCGTTGGCCTCCTTTATCAAAGAGTCACATTACGGTAGTTACTCAAGAGCCACAGGTAATTCTGAATCAGTATGACAGTGGCATGCTTGTTCAATCAGCTTTTTCTCCCTATCGTTCAATTTTAGGATTTTTTCAGTAGCAACTATGTTATTATTTCAAAATTAAGCATAACTCTTAAACAGGATAGCCGAAAATGAATGAGCCCAACCGATTATCCGAAGAAACCCTGCCGACTGAACAGGTCAGTAAATCAGAAGTTACTCTGGCCTCCGAGATCATGCAGGCTATGGTCAAGGCTTCCAAGGGGGCCAGGATGTATCAGGCAAACAACCCCCTCCTTGGCAAATTTTTCCAGGAATTGACTGATAAAATCTCTTCCATGCTCTATATGCATAGTGAGTACAAGCTTGATGTGGACAGATTTGAACTCAGCTATAAAGGGCACAAGGTTTATGAGAATCTGGATCCTGCTGAAAGCATGGCTTTCAGGATGTATTCGGACGGAATAAGATCTATCATTTTCAGTGACGGAATCGAGGAGTGGGAACTCAGGGAATTCCTTGAAATAGTCAACATGACCGGATCTGCGAATCATGACGACGATATTGTAACTCTCCTCTGGGATAAAGGTATTCCTCACTGCTCCTATATTCTGGAAGATGATTTTCAGGAGATTGACAGGCTTATTGATGACCAGATGGGCTCAGCAAGCTCAAAAGGATCAATACCCTTGTCCTGCCTGGCAGATCCCTCTGCAGCAGCAGCTCCGGTAAAACCTTTGCCGCACTATCTATACACTCTTTCAGATGAAGATCTCTTTTCTCTTAAGACATTCATTGAATCAGAGGAGCAGCTCCTTTCAGTTGATACAACTGCAAAGATACTCTCTGCCATCCTTTCCGGAGTCCCTGAAAAAGAGCTCTTTCTGTCTTTTCTTGAGATTTATATGAAACTTGCCAGAAACCTCTTCCTTTCGGGCAACAGCGAGTTTGCACTTAAAATGTTTGCCTTCCTCTACAACCGGACAACTCCCAGGGAGCCTGTTGAAGAGAGAAGGCGCCTCACCATGAACGCGCTCGGTCGGTTCTGGACAGATGAAGTGCTAAAGGGATTATGCAAAATCATTGACACTACAGAAGATATATCGGCAGATACTCTCAAATCACTCTCAATGATGATTGGACAGAGTTCGCCTTCGGCGCTCTGCGAGCTTCTGGGAATGGTCGAAACCATGAAAATGAGAAAAATACTGATAGAGACTACTACTGAAATTGCCCGGCTGTCACCGGAGCTAATGCGCCCCTATCTCTCTGATTCAAGATGGTATCTTGTGCGAAATATGGTCTTCATTCTGGCTCAACTCAAAAACACCGCTCTCCTTGATCAGATCGTACTGCTCATAACGCATCGAGACCTGAGAGTAAGGAAAGAGGTGCTCAAGTACCTGATAGCAGTTCCCGAACCTAAGGCCAAGCCATATATCCTGAAATTTCTACGGGATGAATCATCGGTTATGAGAATAATGGCGCTACAGTTGATGGGGAGAGCGAGGCTACAGTTTGCCTTGAAACCGATTGCGGCATTTGTGGATACTGATGAATTTGAAGAGATGCCCATTTCCGAAAAAAAAGCGGTTTACGAAGCTATTGGCGAACTTGGCGCAGAAAAGATGCTGCCTCTCTTCAAAAGCATGCTTTCCAAGCGATTCCTTTTCAACAGGGCAAAAGAGATGGATGCAGTCATCTGTGCATCTGCTGGTCTGCAAAAAATCGCGTGCGCAGAAAGCCTTAAAATTCTTGAAGATGCACTTCAGGCAAAAAGTCCCGAATTCAGGGATGTCATAAGGCATGCCATACAGATAATCACCAATACAAAGAGTTCATCCGCCTGACAGAGGCAGGAGATATAAATGGATACAACCACAGATCATGATCAGCTTGAAAAAGTGATGATGCAGTTGGGCAGAAACCTGGTCACCCGTTTTTTCGTACTGATAAAGACTGCCCAGAATTACGCAGAAGGTCATGCTGCCGTCGACCCTGCTATTGAACAGCTTCTTTCCGTAATTCGCAACATGCACCGCATGAATGCCGAAGTATCATTGAGACTTAAAGGTGGGTATCTTTTTCTGGGAGATCTCAGACTAAAACCGGACGCATCAGGGTTTGAGGCTTTCAGATTCACCATGGACGAGATGAAAAGATGCTTCATCGGAGCAATGACCTTTAACCCTGATCTTTCTGTTGCCGACATAGGCAGCTTTGTCCAGCTTCTGCTCAGACTTCAGACACCATCGTCCAATGAAGCGTTTCTGGAGCTGCAGGGGCAGATGCTTAAGTCCGGAATTGATCGTATCGAGATTGAAGCGATGATGTTCGCAATCGATTTTACTGTTGGAGATGAAGAGGCCCGGATGGATGGCAAATCCCGGGCAAGACGTATTTATTTCCAGGCAGTCAATGCAGTAGATGAAATCATGAGCAGCGCCGTTAAGGGAAAATCACTGAGGCTGGCAAAATCGAAAAGGATCGTGCAGGGGATAGTTGACCAGATACTTACTGACCCGACAGACCTGATAGGCTTTACAACGCTTAAATGCAATGAAAGCTACTGCGCCAACCATCCGGTAAATGTCTGCATCCTTTCTGTTCTGACCGGTCTTAAGGCCGGGCTTTCCAAAAACAGATCCTGCGAACTCGGGCTTGCAGCCCTTTGTCACGATATAGGCAAGACAGGAATCTCTACGGAGATTCTTGACAAGGATTCAGAGCTCTCAGAAGAGGAGTGGCAGGTGATGTACAAACACCCCTTGATGAGCGTCAAACTCCTGATGGAGTTGAAACAGTTTGACAACCTGAGTGCAAAGATGATGGCTGGAGCTTTCGAGCATCATCTTCAGCTGAACTTCTCCGGATATCCCCGACTTCAGTACAACAAGATAGGGCTTTTTGCGAGAATTATAAGCATAGCCGACGATTATGACTCCCTGACATCCTCCAGGGTCTACCAGAGAGTTGCCAGAGCCCCCTACAAGGTATTAAGGTTCATGATTTCAAAATCAGGCATAAATTACGATCCGGCAATCCTTAAAATATTTATCTCCCTTGTCGGAATATACCCTGTAGGAACAGTCCTGCTGCTTAACACCAGTGAGATGGCCATTGTCATGAAAAACAAGACCTCTGCGACAGCACTGGAAACACCGTGGGTAAAGTTAATCTCTTCGCCTGACAAAGAGGAGATTGATGGTGAAATTGTCGATCTGGCTGATTCTTCCTCATCTGGCAGATCGATTCATGGGATAATCGATGCCGTTGCCATTGGCATGGATCCATCCAGCTTCTTTGTCTAACAAGTTATGCAATAAAAAAGGGCGCAACTCATGCGCCCTTTCCGCTAGACTTATTATCCGTAATACCGCTACTTGAGCAGACTTTCGATCTTCTCCATATCCGCACCAACTACCTGCTGGCCATTTATAAAAAACGTCGGTGTCCCCTCTATCCCGAGCGAGCGGGCTAACTCCATCTGCTCGGAAGCCTGGGCTTTTACCTCCTTGCTGAATTCAGTGGCTGATGAGGGGACAGGCTGCCCCTCCATCATCTCGTGATATGCCTTCTCCTGATCTTTTGCCGCCAACACGTAGTGCACCTTGTTAATGGCATTCGGATGAGCCAGAGGGGTCAGGAAAACATACCGCGTAATGTCAGTGCGCCCTTTCAGCGCTTCCGAGGCACGGCGGCAATAAGGGCAGTCAGGGTCGGTGAATTCAATAACTGTTTTTGACCCGTTACCGACCTTTACCCCTTTATGGAGAGGGAGATCCTTCAGCTTTGACATAGCCTGCTCCTGCAACTTTGCCTTTAATTCACGTTTCTTTTCACCGGTAATATTCTGACCGGCCTTTGTATATATTTCACCAACAAGCAGAATATCTTTTTCAGGGTAAAAATAGAAAATATTCTGCCCTGAAACCACCTCATACACCCCTTTTATCGGGCTCTCCGCAATACTGTCGACTTTAAGCTGGGGGAAAGCTTTCTTGAAAGCAGCATCCGGCTTTGTTACCAGGGGAGCCGCCTGAGCCGAGAAATGCAATGAAACAAGAAAGAGCGATGCAACAGTTGTAAGAAGCAGGTTTTTCATAAAATCTCCTTTTTTAAGGTGTTTTCTATTTTCAATTTACTGCCGGTAAACCGGATTCTGACCAATCACCTCAACAATCGGCCCATCTTCCAGCTCTTCCTGATTTCCACTGTCATCTTCATATTCATCCGACCCCACTGCCCAGTGATAAAGTTTCTGGGAATCAAGAAGCATCGGATTTTCCGGGGTATCGTACATCCTGTTCTGCATTGCCTCATCAAAAAGCCCGATGCAGCCGTGCGAAGCAGGACGTCCTGGCAGATCCCTGGCGTGAATCCAGTAGGCAATACCATCCGGCGAGATGTAGAAACGCATTGCATTATCCATTGGGTACTGCTCCTCATCGTTTTCAGTCCGGTAGAGCGATGAGGTGTGATGCCTGTGGCGGGCGGAAATCCGGAAAATTCCGGTGGGGGTTTCAAAACCGGCTCTCCCTGTAGCTGCAGGATTCGAAAACTTCAGCCGTCCAGACTCGTACGCCCCGATCCACTGCTCGGACAGGCTGACAAGAATATACTTTTCATAACGCCTGGCAGGCTCGTAACTCATCGGAAGAGGCGTGTAATCCCTGATATCGTTGATATTGTCAGGCTCCTTGATCGTCATGCCAGGATAGACATGTCTCCGGTCAATCCGGTTAAATCGTGCTACCAGCTGCCAATCGTTTCCGAAAAGAGATTCTAGAGTTTCATTAGGTTTGATGAAACGGCCATGCCACCTGATATTTTTCTGGCTCGGATACTCAACTCTGGAAAGATCCTCTTTTGCGGGATCCAGCGGGTTCGCGGCAGGCTCGGCTGTCCGGGCCGGGTTTACAAACAGGATAGTTGCAAACAGGGCAGTTGCAAAAAGATATGGCAAAAACCTGATCATCTGAAGGCTCGTCAAGTTTCAAGAGGAGAGGCATTGAGATCAAGGTATCTTCCTGCAATAGCTTCAACAGCAGTGTATGGATCAATCTGCCTGACAGCCATACCGTCAACCACCTCCTGGAAACGTCCGCTTTCAAGGATACGCTGATATACCGAGGAAAAAAGCCGCTCCTTCAACATTTCGGAGAAAATAGAGGCGTTTTTCTCCTTGATGAATGAATCTATTCTCCCCGAAGAGAAAAGATACTCCCGATGCGATTCGAACTCCCTGACAAGCTCCTCAACACCAACACCACGGCACCCTTCTGTCCTCAGCACCTTTGGCAACCAGCCGCAATCACGCCCCCCCCCCATCTCCAGCATGACTGAAAGCTCGCGGACAGTACGGTCAACACCCTCACGATCAGCCTTGTTTACAACAAAAACATCAGCAATCTCCAGTATTCCGGCCTTTATCGCCTGGATATCATCTCCCAGACCCGGCACCATGACTACTGTTGTTGTATGTGCCATCCGGACAATATCAACCTCATCCTGACCTACACCTACAGTCTCGATTATGATGATATCCATCCCCATTGCATCAAGTACATTGACGACATCGCCTGTAGAGCGGGAGACCCCTCCAAGAAAGCCGCGTGTGGCCAGGCTCCTGATAAAGACACCCTCGTCATCAGCATGGCGGTTCATTCTGATTCTGTCGCCAAGGATTGCGCCACCGGTAAAAGGGCTTGTAGGATCAACAGCCACTATGCCGACCCGTTTGCCGGCTCGACGATAGACAGCAGTAATCTGATCAACAAGGGTAGATTTACCAGCACCGGGAGGGCCGGT
>JANNRW010000371.1:0-2216 GCA_031401815.1 Geobacteraceae bacterium
GCTTACGGTCAATGGCAGAGCCGATTCGGTCATCATCGACGCCAAAGTCTATGAAAAGCAGCTAAAAGCAATGAACCTTGCCCGCCTGGTGTACGAGGCAGAGGCACAAGTATCAAGTGGCCTGACTCGTTCGGCTCGCGCTTTTCTGGCAGAGTTCAAGAATGCGCATAACATATAGCGTCGAAATCACACCCACAGCCGAACGCGATGTCGAGGAGATCTGGACGTATATTGCCAACGACAGTCCGGAAAACGCCACTGCCTTTATCATAAGACTGGAGGAGCAGATCGATACCCTTGAGCAGCTTCCCGAGCGCTGCCCGCTGATCCCGGAAAACGAACAGCTCGGCACCTCATATCGTCATCTTCTTCATGGTGCCTACCGAACCATATTCCGAATAACCGGAAATACAGTTTATATCCTGCGCATTATTCACGGCACTCGCCTGCTCGATTCATCCTGCTTCGAGAGTTAGCGTACAGACATTCTACTCAATCAGCCTTTATCAACTCCAACCCCAAAAGCCTCATTGCAGGGGACGGATACACTCCTCAGAGTTGTGAAAGGGGAGATTAACATAACTTGAAACCTTGAACAGAGTCAAAATATCAGCCGGGCAAGGTTGAAAATATCTGTCCAGATTCTCCGGAGTATTCTGCTCTGGACAGAGCCAGCTGCTGTAGTCAGCCGCTTGCAGAATCACCGGCATCCTTTCATGGATTGTAGCAATCAGGCTGTTTGCTGCTGTAGTCAGTATACAGAAAGTCTCAAGAGCGCCGCCATCAGGCGCTTGCCAGCTCTCCCACAAACCTGCAAAACCCATCGGTGCAGAATCCTTGAGCGTGACATACCAGGGCTGCTTGCTGCCATCAATGTGCGACCACTCAAAAAAGCCGGAAGCCGGAATAATGCAGCGCTGCTTCCTGAGAGCGTGACGGAACGAGGGCTTTTCGTGGGCTGTTTCTGAGCGGGCGTTGATCAGCTTCTGACCGAAGGAGGGATCTTTCGCCCAGGAGGGCACCAGCCCCCAAGATAGTTCGGAAAGGCTTCGCCCCCCTCCCCTGGTCTCCCGCACCACCGGCACTGTTTGAGTTGGGGAAATGTTATAACGAGGCGTCAACTGTAAAGAGGTTTTGACGCCGAATATTGACCCCAGCAGTTCAGGAGTAAGATGTAAAGTAAAGCGTCCACACATGAAAGTTACCTCGTCAGAACTTGCTGATGCAGGCGTTAAAGCCAATGCGTGCCGGGGGCGCGGTTGAGGGAAGAAAAGAGTTTGATGGAAGTAGTGAGTGAGGTCGTCACACCCTCTGCAATCTCGCTGACAGTGGCAAATTGCAGTGCCTGGGAGTACCACTGGTTACTGAAGCCAACGATAGCCTTTACCATTTCTGCTCCAATCGCTCAGTGAGCAGCTTGATGGCAAGCTCGCGTTCGCATGCCCTGCCGTCGCGGATAGCATCCACCAAGGCAAGCAGCTCATAGAAAGCCCGGTCGCGCACTGCCGCTTTGGGCACAGAGCGGTACAGCGGCGTGAATTCATAGCCGCGCACCGTACCATCAGGATCCGGCCATACCGGCGGCGGTTCGTCAGACTGGACGATAAGGCTGCTGAGCGGCGGGGCGGCATAACTGGTGGGCATGCCGCGGGTAAGCTGACCACGGTCAGGCGGGTAGGCATATTTCACGCCATGTACCAGGAATTCCTGTAGAGACCGTATAACCGGGACATTTCGCTGGAAGTCGAATAACCGTGCCGCCGCAGCGCGTTTGATGCCGCTGTGCACCTCTGACTGGCTCATGCCGAGGTCGAGCGCGAGAGTGCTGTAAGACCAGAGCCTGTTGCCGAAGGTGACGAGTTTGAGGAGGATAACGATGTCCTGAGGCTTGAGTATCATGGCTATATTCTATTCGCGAATAGCGAATTATCCAACTAGAAATTTTTGAGCAGGTAGGTGACGGGGAGGTGTTGTTGATGATTGCGCGAGTGATGGTCGTACCCGGTAATGGCACCAGCTCCCAGTCGAAACATCAAAGTATGAGGGATGAATTATGAAGTATAAATTTCATGACTCATAATCCTAAAAACGGCAGTTGAAACACAGAGGCACAGAGGAAATCATTGAGATTATTTGAAATCACCGTACAACCTGAAAGGTGAACACAAATGAAGCTGATATTTTATCTAAGTCTCTGTAATGATTATCTCAGTGCC
>JANNRW010000372.1:0-5781 GCA_031401815.1 Geobacteraceae bacterium
GTGGCCGAGATCAATCGGAATAGGTGGCCGACTTCAATCGGAATCAGTGGCCGACTTCAATCGGAATCAGTGGCCGACTTCAATCGGAATCAGTGGCCGACTTCAATCGGAATAGGTGGCCGACTTGGTGCGGAATACGCACTTGAGCTGGGCAGACCTCTGGTGGATGAGTTTGTACAGAGTCACTGCCCGGAACTGACCAGCCGGGTAGCTGCAGTTTTTTCGCGGCGTGGAGCATATCGCAACTACAAAGCGCTCCTTGCAGAAAATGGGTTGCTTGATACGTGGTATGCGTTTGAAAATGCTCGCACGAAAAAGGCGCTGCTTGAATGGTGCGCAGACAACGGACTGGAGATTGAGGCAGATTAATGACTGTTGTCATGGTAAAAGCAAGTAGAGGTCTTGTCAGAAGTTGTCACAGTCACTTTGTGACCCTCTTGACAAAGTAAATTGTGTAGGTTTGACCCTAGTACCTTGGTTTTTCAGATCAAGCCAGGCGGTATTGTCCGCATCATTACGGGGTGGGAAATATGAAAGCGCAACGTAACAAGCATACGGAAGAAGAAATTGATGACATTGTCACAGCCCATGCAGGTGATGAGAATGCGTGGGATCAACCTGTACATATTCACAAGAATAAATCTGCCTCAGTATCCCTGCCTGCGGCTCTTGCCGAGCGTGCGGTGTTTTTTTCGCGTGTTCACAGGGAAAAGAGCATGGAAAACTGGCTCGCCAGGATCATTCAGGAACGGCTGGATGTTGAAGAAGCTGCATTTACTGGTTTGAAAAGAGATATGTTTGCCAAAAGCGCACGGTAGATCGAACCGTTTCTTGTATCATTTGTTGAATGGTGAGCAGGCCGGGGTTAAGTTAAGGTGAGAGTTAAAAATATGTGGAATGCAAATACCAATATTGCAAGCCTGACCCCATATGGTTCCATATTGCAAGCCTGACCCCATATGGTTCTGATGGTTCGGTGGAAACATTTTTCAGCCAACGTGCACGTAAGCGCAAGATCGACGTTGGGACGCTGATAAATAATATTCTGCGTAAGGAGATGGAGTTGGCAAAAGAATTAGGGGTTTAAGCTGATCTCCCCGATGCAGATATGCATCAGACTGACAACGCTGTGATTACGAATTCATGCAGAATTAAAGAATCCCCTAAAGGGTCGCGTCTCAACTCCCTAAAGAATCCCCTAAAGGGTCGCGTCTCAACTCCCTAAAGAATCCCCTAAAGGGTCGCGTCTCAACTCCCTACAGCTTCTTGCCGAAATCCTGACTTAAAACCAGAATCCCCTAAAGGGTCGCGTCTCAACTCCCTACAGCTTCTTGCCGAAATCCTGACTTAAAACCTGCTACACAAGGTTCACAAGCCCGGCAACTTTCAACCACTTCAATAAGGAGCGAAGCCATGTACCCTGCGGTGAAAGAAGTTATCCCAGGCGAAGACTATATGCTCTCGGTTGTTTTTGATAATGGCGAACATGGTCTTCTCGATATGAAACCGGTTCTTGGTTTCGGTCTGTTTCAGCGAATCAAGGATTTTCAGGCGTTCAAGCAGGTTCGAGTCGCTTTCGACACGATCGAATGGGATTGCGGGGTTGATCTTGATCCGGAATATGTCTATTCCAGATGCACATTGAGCTCGTCAGCAATGGTGGCTGAATGTAGGGAAGAGTATGCAAAACCATGAGGTACTGAAGTATTAAGGAGACTTGCAATAATAAATGGCTGAAAGAGGTGAGAAACTAATCCCGTTCTCACGCCATCCGTTCACCGCTCCTCAAAATCTCACCGGCAACAGGATTACTCTCGTTGAATTCTGAAAGCAAGTATGGATGAGGCTCGATATCTGAATCAATCGTTCGAGCCAGCTTGGTCAGCAAAAACCTGAAATCAAAACCATCTCCGACAAATTTGTCGGTAACAATGGCCAAATCGATATCACTCCACTCGTCGGCTCTGCCGGTGGCGTATGAACCGAAAAGATACGCCTGAAGAACCAGGATCTGCTTGTCACGCAGAAGCGAAATATACTGTTTCACCTCATCATAAATCAGTTGTTTATCTTTTCCAGTAGCCATGCGCTTAATCCTTTTATGGTTGCAATGTTCTTTTCGGCAAACGCCCTGGTACACTTTTGATAAAACTCCCGCTTGTACTCTTCGTATCTTGCCTCGATGTTAAACAGGTTCACGTACTGAAGGGAGTCTTTCTGCTCCTCAGTCATTTCCAGTCCGCACCGATCTGCCAACTTGTAAAGATCATGAATCCGGGGAACTTTTGCATCGACAGACTTTACATAGCAGGCCTTCAGTAACTTCTCGATATAGAGATGACCAACAAAAAGAGACCAGACAAATTCTCCGCTGGCAAACATATTTTGCATTGAACGAAAATTTTCTTCCGCAGATTCCAGCCAATAAGTGATAAGTTCATCTCTTGTCATTGACACCTCGAATGTTGAGGATTATAACCTAACATGCCATTATGGCAAGCAAATACCATTGATAAGAGGATTACTGATTACCTTCTGACAGTCGCCCAAGTCTTGATATCCCCCCATTAACAGGTACACAAATCATGAATCTTACCCTCACTCCGTCCGGTCATCTGCTTATGATCGAAGGAACACCGGCAACAACCGCTGGTTCCGTAACCAGCATATTATTTGCCGAAAAAATTACTAACGCTTTTTCGACTTCACCATCAGCCGGAATTATTGCGCTGGCCGGAGGGAAAGCCGCGCCTGACTGGCCGCTTGCCTGGATGTTCTGGCGTGATTTCGGTAGCCGTTACCTGCTCCTCTTCTGTCAAAAACAGCCAGCTCTCGAACGGCTTGAACCTCTCCCCCCGCTGGATGAAGCTACCATTGCTCATCTCATCCTCAGTATCCCCCCCATGCCTGGAGCCGAGTACTGCTCGCCCGATGTCCTGGCTGCCATCTGGTCTGAGCTCGACCGTTGGGTGCTGGCTGAGATTGCCGGAAATCCGGATGGAGCGAGTGGTTTTCTGCACCAGTATGCACCGCTCTGGCGGCAGGTGGGTCGGGTCTGTTTTCATCTTGCTGAAAACAAAAATGATCCTGAATTTCCTTTTGCCTTTATGGCAACCTACATCCCTCGTCTGGGGAAAAATGCCAGAGCCCAGCATCTCCCTTTAAGTCAGGCGTTGCGCGAATATGCCGGAGCAAATAATCGGGAAGCGCTGTTGCGCCTGCTGGAGCCGGTTCAGGAGGCAAGTACCCGTTGTGTCTGGGTGAAGGAGCTCTTGGAGAGCAGCGATATCTACCATCCTCTTGCCTGGACGCCGGAAGAGGCGTACCCGTTTTTGAAAGATCTGCCTGACCTGGAGGGGAGCGGCCTCGTCGTGCGGTTACCTGATTGGTGGAAAAAGCGCCCCCGCCCCAAGGTGCAGGTCGCCATCGGTTCCAAAATCGGAGAATCACTGTCTGCTCAGGCGCTACTTGATTTCCGGGTGCAAATGACACTGGGAGGAGATGACCTGACACCGGCAGAGATTGCTACACTGACCGCAGCCGGGGAAGGGCTTGCTTTTTTGCGGGGACAGTGGGTTGAGGTTGATGGTGACAAGCTCCGTCAGGCTCTGGAGCAGTGGCGACGGGTTGAAGCCGAAGCAGGAGTGGACGGCCTTTCGTTCATGGAAGGGATGCGGCTTTTGGCTGGTGCCCGCCGGGATCTGGCCGGAGATGACCCGACACTGGCTGAAAGCGGCTGGGCTTTTGTGGAGGCAGGGGAACGGTTGCGAGAGATGCTGGCCGGACTGCGGGAGCCGGCTCGTCTGGCAGCTGTGCAGGCAGGTGAAAGTCTGCACGCGACCCTGCGCCCTTACCAGCAGACCGGTCTCAACTGGCTCTGGTTTCTGTCGGAGCTTGGTCTGGGTGCCTGTCTGGCCGATGACATGGGGCTTGGTAAAACCATACAGATAATCGCCCTGCTGCTGGCGCAAAAAGGGCGCGTCGGGACAGCTCTTCCCAGCCTGCTGGTGCTCCCCGCTTCCCTGCTTGCCAACTGGCGAAGTGAGCTGGAGCGCTTTGCACCTTCACTAAAAGCAGTCTGCCTGCATCCGTCAGAGCTTGAACCGGCAGAACTTCAGCGGATCAGCGCTGACCCCTCAGCCTCCCTGGCGTCTGTCGATGCCGTGTTGACATCTTACGGTATGCTTCAGCGTCAGGAATGGTTAAAGGAAGTGTCCTGGAACCTGATAGTCCTGGACGAAGCCCAGGCTATTAAAAACCCGGGTACCCGACAGGCAAAAGCGGTCAAATCCCTTTCCGGAAGGGCTCGCATTGCTCTGACCGGCACGCCGGTGGAAAACCGGCTGTCCGATCTCTGGTCGCTGTTTGATTTCATCTCACCCGGTCTGCTCGGTTCGGCTCCCCGCTTCAAGCAGTTCGTTTCTTCGCTGGAAAGTCATGAGCCGCCATCCTATGCGCCGCTCCGCACATTAGTACAGCCGTACATTTTGCGCCGCATGAAAACCGATAAGAGTGTTATAAGTGATCTTCCCGATAAGGTAGAAGTGGCTGCCTGGTGCGGCCTCAGCAAGATGCAAGCCCGCTTGTATGGCCAGGCAGTACAGGAGCTGGCGAACACACTCAAGGAGCAGCAGGAGGGGATGAAGCGCCGGGGGCTGATTCTCTCGGCACTGATGCGTTTCAAACAGATCTGCAACCATCCGGGTCAGTCGCTGGGGGATGGAGACTATACCCCGGAGAGGAGCGGGAAGTTTCTGCGGCTACAGGAGCTTGTGGAAGAGATCGCTTCGCGTCAGGAAAAGGTGCTGATCTTTACCCAGTTCAGAGAGATGACCAGTCCCATTGCCTCTTTTCTGGCCACGCAGTTCGGACGTCCCGGCCTGATGTTGCACGGGGGGACTCCTGTATCAGAACGGAAAAAACTGGTAGACCGCTTTCAACAGGAGGAGGGCCCCCCGTTCTTTGTCCTCTCCCTCAAGGCGGGCGGCTCCGGACTTAATCTGACAGCTGCCAGTCATGTCATACATTTTGACCGCTGGTGGAACCCGGCAGTTGAAAATCAGGCCACTGACCGTGCCTTCCGTATCGGTCAGAACAAGAACGTAATGGTGCACAAATTCATCTGCAAGGGGACAGTGGAAGAGAAAATCGACGCACTGATCAGAGCCAAGACCGGTCTGGCGACAGAACTCCTTGAAGGGGCGGAAGCCCTGCTGACCGAGATGGACGATGAGGCACTGCTGAAGATGGTGGCGCTTGATCTGGACAAGGTGGGGATATGAGAGATCTGATAGAGAGGATACAGAGAACATGAGTTATTACGGTTGGGCTCCCTATGTACCGGTTTCGGAGCGGCGAGCCAAGGCGAAGAAACAGCTTGAAAAGATGAAGAAGAAAGGGCTTAAGGTGCAGCCGGTGGAGCTAGCCGGCCGCAAGATCGCTGCTTCCTTCTGGGGCAAGGGGTGGTGCGACCATATGGAGTCGTTCGGCGATTATGCCAACCGTCTGCCCCGTGGTCGCAGCTACGTCAGAAACGGTTCGGTCTGCCATCTGGAGATCAAGCCGGGCGGCATCGAGGCGATTGTCAGCGGATCGTCGCTGTACAATGTATCCATCACCATATTTCCGCTTGCACTGCACAAATGGAAAGCGGTTAAATCGGCCTGTACCGGGAGGATCGGATCGTTGATAGATCTGCTTCGCGGAAAATTGGATCGAGGTGTCATGGAAGTCGTATCGGATCGAAAAGACGGACTTTTTCCACAGCCGGGCGAGATAAAG
>JANNRW010000373.1:0-2788 GCA_031401815.1 Geobacteraceae bacterium
TGTATTTTCAAGCCTGCCGGTGTGTAGCTGAAACTTGAGATTAAAGAGCTCCTGAGTAAGATCTCCCTGCTTCTTAACAAGTTCTTCGGCAGATAATTTGCGCAGTTCACTGGGCTTCATGGCTTACCTCCCTTGCAATAAACTTGGTGGAAAGAGGCAATTTATGAGCTGCAAGTCTGAGAGCTTCACGTGCGATTTCTTCCGTCACGCCTTCCATCTCATAGAGAATTGTACCCGGTTTTACAACTGCTACCCAGGAATCCGGTGCCCCTTTTCCCTTGCCCATCCTGGTTTCTGCCGGTTTAGCAGTCAGAGGCTTGTCGGGAAAAACTCGTATCCAGATTTTCCCACCTCTTTTAATGTAACGAGTCATGGCAATACGAGCCGCCTCAATCTGACGAGAGTCAAGCCAACCGCATTCAGTTGCCTGAAGACCAAATTCACCAAAAGAAAGTGATATGCCGCGACACGGTGTGCCTGACATCCTCCCTTTCATCTGTTTTCTATGCTTTACCCTTTTAGGCATTAACATTGATACATGCTCCTGTTGTGCAGATTAAAAGTGTTACTGACCAGGCAAAACCTCGCCCTTGAAGATGAGAACCTTTATTCCTATGAGACCATACGTTGTCATTGCCTCTGCGAATCCATAATCGATATCTGCGCGTAGCGTATGAAGAGGAACCCGACCCTCACGATACCACTCTGTTCGAGACATCTCAGCACCGCCAAGACGACCGGAGCAGGTGATCCTGATACCCTTCGCACCGAATTTGAGCGCTGAAGTAACACTCTTTTTCATGGCGCGACGGAAAGCAATTCTACGCTCCAATTGGAGAGCAACATTTTCAGCAACAAGTTGTGCATCAAGTTCAGGTTTGCGAACTTCATGTATGTTGATGAAGATCTCTTTAGAAGTGAGCGTCGAAAGCTCCTTCTTTATGGTTTCAACCTCAGAACCTTTTTTGCCAATGATCAGTCCTGGTCTGGCGGTATGAATGTTGATTTTAGTTTTATTGGCAGCGCGTTCAATTTCAATCTTAGAAACACCTGAACTGTAGAGGCGTTTTTTCAGAAATTTCCTGATCGCGATGTCTTCATGCAAATACTTTGCATAATCGGCTTCTGCATACCACTTGGAGTCCCATGTCTTGATAACTCCGAGCCTGAAACCTATTGGATGTACTTTCTGTCCCAAACTCCACCTCCAGAAAAATAAAACTACTTCGTATCAGAAAGAGTGACGGCGATGTGGCTGGTAGGTTTGCGAATCTTGCTGGCACGCCCCATGGCGCGAGGCACAAACCGTTTCAGCACAGCGCCACCGTCTACGTAAATCGTTTTAACAAACAACCGGTCCACATCGGATACGCCCTTTTGCTCCGCATTAGCAACCGCAGAGCGCAGCAAGGTAGTAACAATTTTAGCCGATGGATTGGGCATGAATCTCAGGGTATTAAGAGCTTCCTGTATACCTTTTCCACGAACAAGGTCGACCACCAGACGGGTCTTCCGGGGAGAGAGTCGTATAGATAATAGTTTTGCGCTGGATTCCATATAAATTCCCCTTGCTACTTCTTAACTTTGCTCTTCTTATCGGCTGCATGGCCATGAAAGGTTCTCGTCGGTGAAAATTCACCGAGTTTGTGCCCAACCATGTTCTCCGTGACAAAAACAGGAATAAACTTGCGACCGTTGTGAACCGCCAGGCTCAAGCCAATAAAGTCAGGAGTAATTGTTGAGCGTCTCGACCAGGTTTTAATGATCTTTTTTGAGCTCGGACCTTCAACCATAACTTTTTTAATCAGATGCCCGTCTACAAAAGGACCCTTTTTTATTGAACGTGCCATAAAATGTCAGCCTCTCGATGTTATTTACTGCGCTTCTTAACGATAAAACGGTCTGAAGACTTGTTAGTTCTGGTCTTGTAGCCTTTGGTCGGGATACCCCAGGGCGTGACCGGATGACGTCCACCGGAAGTACGGCCTTCACCACCACCGTGAGGATGGTCGACGGGGTTCATTGCAACACCTCGTACTTTTGGACGCTTGCCAAGCCAGCGAGAACGCCCGGCCTTACCGATATTTACATTCTCGTGGTCAATATTTCCAACCTGCCCGATAGTGGCATAGCAATCCAGAAGAATAAGGCGCACCTCACCGGAAGGAAGCTTGATTTGTGAATATTTGCCTTCTTTGGACATGAGTTGTGCAAATGTACCGGCACTCCTTGCGAGTTGAGCTCCCTTCCCGATCTTGAGCTCGATATTGTGAATAATTGTGCCGAGAGGGATGGCGCGAAGAGGCAGGGCATTCCCGGGCTTGATATCCGCCTCAGGTCCGCTGATTACCGTATCTCCAACATTGAGATTCAACGGTGCCAGAATGTAGCGTTTTTCTCCGTCGACGTAATGGAGAAGTGCTATACGAGCGCTACGGTTCGGGTCATACTCAATACTTGCAACTTTTGCAGGAATACTGGTCTTTTCACGACGGAAGTCAATAATACGATACTTCTGTTTATGACCGCCTCCAATGTGACGAGCCGTTAAACGACCGAGCGAATTTCTTCCACCGCTTTTCGTCTGAGAAACAAGTAACGATTTCTCAGGCGTAGTAGTAGTAATTTCGTCAAACGTCGAGCAGGTCTGATGTCTGCGTCCCGCTGATGTAGGTTTATAACTTTTGATTGCCATTGTGAACCCCGAACGTGTTAATTAGACTTCAAAGAAATCTATGGATTGCCCCTCTTGGAGGGTCACGTACGCCTTTTTCCAATTTGAGCGTTT
>JANNRW010000374.1:0-6272 GCA_031401815.1 Geobacteraceae bacterium
CCGCAAGGGGAGGGGGGACTTATAAGGCAACTGCAAATACCAAACCGGACACTACTGCCTTTATCCCTGTTAAAAAGGATTTTGACGTGTACTGAATAGTTACCGAAATTTTAACACATGTGGGAAATTTTACTCGCAGAAAGAAAAAAGATAAAAGACCATCTGGAGATATCGAAGATAGCACAGAATCATGACTACATAATCATCTACTGACTTCACTCCATGCCGTACAATCGCTTGTACAGATCCGCAGTTGCCAGTACCTTTTTCACATAATCCCTGGTTTCGCCAAAAGGGATGCTCTCCACAAACTCATCAGGAGCGAGATCTCCGTAGGTCTTCAGCCAGCGGCTGACATTATGTCCGCCCGCATTATATGCGGCAACAGCCTTGATATGGTTCCCCTTGTACTGCTCAAGAAGATCTTTCAGATGCCTTGTTCCGAGGCGGATATTGAGTTCCGGGTCATACAGCCGCTCTGCATCAAGCCCTTTTTGCCGCAACATGGTGGCGGCAGTCTCAGGCATCAGCTGCATCAAACCCCTGGCACCGACAGGCGATTTTGCTGAAGGGAGAAAGCTGCTCTCTGCCCGCATGACTGCATACGCGAGGCTCTCAGGTATGGCTGCCTCCCTTGCATAGCGAGTAACGAGCTCACTGAATGCTTTTGGATACAACAGAGACCAGGCAATCCGGCTCACTTGTGGCTCTTTTTTTAATGTCTCCCTGTCAGCAAAGGGGATAGCACCATTAAAATCACCGATTTCAAGATAAAACCGTACCAATGCACTATCAATCTTCCCCTTGCCGGTTTTTTTTCTGGAAGCAGCCAGCTCCCTGGCAGCGTCATCGATCAGTCCAAGATAGATCAGCGCCTTTATCCGTTCATACCCTTCAGGAACAGGAAAATTATCAAGCAGATCTCCCGAGAGTCTGGGAAGCGTCTCATCTGTTTTCTTTCGCAGCTTCTCAGGCGCCTTCAGAGCATAAAAACCGTATGGGAACTCATTGGCCAGTAGGGCAAACTGCGCTGAAGCACCTGCTTCATCCCCGGAAGCCGCAAGGGAGCGACCGAGCCAGTAAAAGCCCCTTTCACGATAAGCATCAACCGCAAGCAGCCTGGAAAACTGCTCTCTGGCAGCAGCATAATTACCTGAAAGATAACTCCCCCAGGCAATTTCCCATGAGATCCGCTGTTTAAGCTTTGTCCCTGGATAACGCTCAAGAATTCTGTTGAGTACAAGAATCATCTCAGCAGGTTTTCTCTGAAATTTCCTGATAAAAGCAGCATCAAGAAGAGCTTCTTCAGCTTCAGCGCTGTCGGAAAATGTGTCTGCTACCTTGTTGTAGGCAACCAATGCCTCCTCATCGCGACCACTCTTCTCAATTGCCCGTGCCAGAAGTCTGGATGCCTCGGCTCTTGTTTCACTCCGCAAATCACTAACAAGCAACGCCTTGAAAGCAGCTTCAGCCTCCTGATAACGTCTTAACTTCAAAAGAGACTGGGCAACTTTAAACTCAAGGCGGTCATTGAAATCCCTTTTTTCGCCTTTGCCATTTATCGAACGTAAAGTTTTAATTGCCAGCTCGTATTTTCGTTGATCATAAAGGGTTGTCCCCCGCTTATACAGCTCCTGGGGGGTGTAAGGTGCAACAGCAGTACCAAGCTGAAGAAGCCGCTTCAAATCCTCTTCAGCCTTCACTGCTTCGGAGGAAGCAGGACTGTTGAGCCATAAAGAGCGGAAAATCCTGGCAGCGCCGACCGGGTCATTCACCCGCTCACGGCACAAGGCAGTCATGTACAAAGCCTGGACTGCATCACTCCCGGCTACATATTTCTCAATAAATGACAGATATGCAGTTTCAGCAGCAGCAAAATCCCCTGAATCAAAAAGAATCTCCCCCTGTTTCAGAAGATTGTTACGACCATGTGGCGACTCGGGAAACTCTTTAAGAAGCCTTTTCAGAACCGGCAGCGCATCAACCTGCTTTCCTGTTTTCAAAAGCGCCTGCACCTGATAATGAAGGGCCACATCTGCGAGAAGTGGATAGCTCTTTACAGCTTTTTCCAGATCAGTAACGGCCTCTTCCACCTTGCCGCTTTTAAGCTCTGCAATGCCCAGAAGAAGATCACGCTGACCGGTTTCTTCCGCCTTGACCGCAAGCTTTGCTGCAAAATGGTAATTTCTGTTTTTCATCTCTTTAGCTGCTGAAACAAGGACGCTGTCAGCTGTTGCCAAAGGCTCAGTAGCTGCTGAAGGGAGAACAAGAAAAATCAGTGCAATAACTGTTATAGACAATCTGACAAACATCAATACTCCTCTATTAGTCAACCTATAAAATGCATTTGAAACGCAGAGACGCCGAGACGCAGAGGGAAAACAATAAGATATGAATTTAGCTAAATCACCAGTAGTTTATGGTTTTGATTCTTGAATATCAGGAATGATGGCTGCTTTTCCGGATAAATGCCGTTCAAAAAGCTCACGGGCTTTGAGGAAACCCTCTTCACTCATTCCAACTGATTTTGCCTTGCCAACCGGATTCGCGATATACCCCTTCGCATGGAGCCGGTCAAGGGTCTCCCAGTCAAACCCCTTCCACGCCCTGGCACCAAAACCTGCCTCCCGGTTATGGGTAACCAGATAAAGAAGCGCCAGAGTGTATTCATCAATTTTATCAGTATCTAAATCCATGTGGCCTCCCTAAAGAGCTTTTTCCTGATAACAATACCTCATAAACAGAGGAATTTCGCATTTCCTCTGTTGTGGCTCAACGAAATTACGACTTAACAAATTTATTAAGAAAAGTGGTCGCGGTCACGGCTGTTACGGGCGAGTGCTGATAATCGGAACAATTTGAGGTGATGATGAAATCACAGCTGTGAGATTCAGCCATTGCCGCCTGAAGAGAATCTTCAATATCTGTGAAACTCAATCCTGTTGCACGGATTACAATGGGAGCATCCATACGGCAAATTGTGAAGGTTTCAGCTATTGTGACAATATACTGGCGGATCTGGTCGGGCAGATGAGTTTTTCTTGCAATGTAGGAGATGTTGTTAATGGTAATTGGTGCGACATATCCTTCTGCCAGACCATTTTCGACAATTTTGAAAACACGGTGAGAGTCCTGAAAAAAGGGCGAACGCTGTAGCAGAATATCTAGAAAAACATTCGTATCAACGAGGATTTTCAAGAGTATTTTCCTAATAAGTATTCACTGCGGCTGCTGCGATAATCAAGATCAGATTCTTTGACAATGCCAATAAATTTATCGCTGCGAGAAGGAAGCGCGTCCAGTGATGATAGAGAAGGAGCTGAAAAGAGAGAGGGATTCGCGCCGGAATCAGTAAATGGAATAATGAGCGCCACTGTGCGCCCTCTTTTCTCAATAACTATTTTTTCGTGTTGAAGCTCAACCATTGATATATATCTGGAAAAATGTGATCTTGCCTCTGCTGCTGTGATTTTAACCATTTGGTACTCCTCCTGCTTCAATGGCTGTACACCATGAAGTATAGAATACACGCCATGTTACATCAAGGAATTATTCCGCCAGGAATTATTCCGCCTAACATATCAGGGGGAATCAAGGGTGGAAACAAGGGAGCCACTGCTTGCTATATTGCTATTACGTCCATAATCTGCTTCATCAGCACTGCATCGTCTTGCAATATCTTTCCACCCCGTTTTGCCGCCAAACTGACACCTGAGGAACCGAGATAAAGATATTTACCAACCTCGCTACCGGTATAACCAAATTCAAAGATTGCCAGATGGCAGATTATCCCGCGCGCCGCTGCCGGTGCCCTGCATTTACTTGGTTTTCTAACAGTGCCTGTATCCAGCTCCATTGCCGCTGATACTGCTTTCACCAACTGTGCGTAGCAAAACATGAAGAGTCGCGTCTCAACTCCATACAAAATCAACTTCACCCGGCCTCAAGTCCGCCTCACGCGACAACGCAAAGACACAACGAGAACATTAAAACCTTGAAAACCGCTTTACGCTTTATGGGTAAACCAAAAAGCTTCTTGCCTCTGCCTTTCGTTGCGTTCGTCGCGGCGTCGCGTGAAACCGGTTCGCTTTAGGTTACGCCCTTCGTATATGTAACATTCATAGTTTTATCGTAACTGCTCAGATCAAAAAAAATCAAGGCAACTCTCACGGAGGCACGAAGGCACGGAGAAAGTCAAAAACAAAGTCTTTATGTTTTACCACAAAGGTTTCATGGCTGGTTTTTATCCAGGCTTTCTCTGTGCCTCTGTGCCTCCGTGTGAAACTGATTTTGAATTTATGTTTTTATGGCCTGAGTAGTTACGTTTTATCATAAAGAATGCGATCGAATCAGGATATGTGAAGAGCACCCACAAGATCAATATCCAGTGCCTGGTTAAGCCTTTGCAACAGCACGTTTTTCCTCCAGAGCCTTTTTGGCAGCACCATTCAGAAGAATGCAGTCGTCTGAAAGTTCAAGAGCAACCTGTAAACGTTGCCCAGCTGATTTTTTCATGATTTCGTCACGCTGTTCATCACGGTTTTGCTTCATCAGGGGAGACTGTCCCATTATTTGCGCCTCCTTTCCAAAATTATTCCCGCGAGCCACCTGGCTCACCAGATTACCTTCAGCCCATGCTTCTTGTATGCTGCACAAGCCTTGTCCTGAGAAATAAAAGTCAGTTTCCCTGAAATGGCCTGCCAGATGAGCAGTCGGTCAAACGGGTCTTTGTGTTCCACTCGTGGCAGATGATGAAAGGTTGCCGCATCCCTTTCGGCAAGGGGGAGGATGTCAAAGCCCGATTGACGAGCCAAAGCAGGGAAATCATCAGGGGTAACATTCCCCAGCTCAAGCTTTCCGGTCGCATACTTGAGTGACAATTCCCAAAAGGATACAACGCTGACGACAACCGTCAACTCCGGGTTATTGATGATCTCCGTCCCTTTTTTGCCGATCCTTGCAGGTTCGAACAGAGACCAGAGCAGAGTATGGGTATCTAGGAGAAAGTTCATAACGACAGCAACTCTTCATCGCTAATTGCAAAATCATCATGCAATGAAAATGACGCTTTCCCTTCCAGCAGGCCAAGCTTTCGCTGCGGCTTGCCCTGATAGTGAGAAAACGGAACCAGAACGGCGATCTTCTCTTTTTTCTTGCCGAAACTGATCACCACATCCTCACCCTTTTGCACAATATCGAGCACTTCTGAAAAATGAGCTTTCACTTCGCCGACTGTCATTGTTTGCATAAAGATAGCCTCGCATTTTTCTTCAGTATCATTTATTTCGTGACAACTTGTCAAGAAATCAGTCAGCGAAGGGTGCAGGTGTCGTCTACTTTATCCGTAGTTATCCGCTTTTATCTGTGGCTACAGCTTTTTTCGGGTAGAAGAAATCCCCATGGCTGCTATAAATTACTCACTTGCCCTCCCACGCCCTGCGAAGGCGCGCAAACGTACGACGCTGAACGCCAATGGCAGCAGCCCCTTTCTTCTCCCACTGCGAAACACTGGCAGCAGTGATGCCGATTCTGCTAGCAAATTCAGCCTGAGTCTCACCCCGTGATGCCCGCCAGGAAAAGATTGCATTGCCGGTAAGCGGCTCAGGAAGGGGGGCTTTTGCGAACATTTTTTCAGGCTTTTTTGCTTTTAACGGAATTACTTTCCCTTGAGGCTGACGTGCTGCGGATAGCTTGTCACGTTTATTTTCAACCGGTGGAACAAGCATCTCCGGCTTTGTTTTTTTGTCACAGTGAGCGACTGTCATTTCCGGATTCGTTCCCCCGCTTTCAGCCAGATCAATGCCGAAAACATCTGCAATGCCGGTAGCAGCGAGCCTGCGGCGGGACGTTCCGGCCTTGGTCGTATCTGCAACTGCGGCAGTTACATCAACCAGCTCTTCGTGATTGACGCCGCGAAGAAAGAACAGCATTTCAGGAGAATGGTCAAGACGGGCACCCACACCATAGAGCACTGCAGCCACATGCTTGCACATTCCCGCCCAGTCAGGACAGTCACAGGTAAATTTCATCTCTCCGGGGAGCGGGAAAAGACCCTCCTTGCGATCAGCAACAACACTCATGACGCCGCTTTCCAGCTTCCCTCGCAACAGATCGATCAGTGAGCCGATTCTGCCGCTACAGGCCAGGCGGACAGCATCCCACTTCATTTTTTTAAGAGGATTAATGGTGATAGCAACATTGTACAGTGTCGTCCCACTGACAATGGCTTTAATCTCGCCGCTCCTGATTTCCAGATGACAGATCGAACCGTT
>JANNRW010000375.1:0-43211 GCA_031401815.1 Geobacteraceae bacterium
GGCATTATTGATTTTGATTGTAGTTATCTCCGCATTTCTGGGAGCTACCACCGGAACGGCAATTATCTCCGCGTGAGCTGGCGCTGGAAGCCATTGACAACTCATATGAGGAGAGATTGCAGAGTATCGGCCAGTCTGTGGCCGAGGAGAGAGCTTTAGCGGAGCCAACCATGATCGAAGACCTATCCGGATTCACGATGAAGGTGAAGATGGACGGTGAAGAGCGTGTATTAACTGCTGCTGAGGTGGTTGCAGGATTTCAGAAGAATGCGGTTGCATCAGAACGTTTGCGAATGGCAGGAGTAAAGCAGAAGGAGCTGGCAGAGAAGGAGTCTGATCTGCTTCAACGTGAGGCCGCACTTAGCGCTGTTGTTCCGCCATCAAGCGACGCGGAGCAGGCGCTGCAACAAGTGCTGGAGGAGCTGGTTGAAGAGGGTGATATCGGTAGCGCCAAGGATAAGCTTGCACAAATTTTAAAGGAGACCGGGCGTCACGCTGTGACTACCCGGGCAGATGTTGTGCAGAGACAGCTTGATCCGGCGGAGATTACCGTAAACCCCATGTTTGAAGATTTCCTGGAGACACATCCTGAGTTTGCTCCTGTTGAAGTGAACGGCACTCTGGTGGACAGCAAGGCAAGGCAGCTGGGAGATGTTATTTTCATACGGGATTATGATCCGCTGATAACGGCAGGTAAGCTGGGATACCGCGAGGCTCTGGAGCAAACGGCTGCTGATGTTGCGAAAATACTATCTCCTGCTGTTGAGCTACAGCAATTGAGTAGAAACGAAGAAGCATTGGCGAGGAAAGAGAAGATAGACAACCTGCCGGTCGCTTCGGCGCGAGCAAGTCTTACAAGTGATGACGCTGAGGATGAGAGTCCGGCAGCTATTATCGCAAGCATGAGGAAGGCTCGCGGGCTGGGGTGATCGTACAAACAAGACTGCCGTGAGGTGGTACGAAATAATCAGACTGTCGTTAGATAGTCGGGAGGATAGTAAAATGGCTGGACAGCTTTGGGTTACAAATTCACTGGGCGGTTTCATGAGCAGCAAGAACCTGTCAAAAGTTCTTCGCAAAGCTGTGCAACCGCTTTGTAAGTATCGTCAGTTTTGCGATGCGAAAGAGGCTGTAGGGCTCCACAAGGGGCAGATTTTTACCTGGAACGTTTACTCTGATCTGGCTCAGGCTGGCACTACGCTGGTTGAGACATCGACCATGCCGAAAACGAACTTTACCATTACCCAGGGGACGATGACGATGCTGGAGTATGGTAACAGCGTTGATTACAGCGGCATTCTGGATAATCTGTCAGAGCAGCCGGTTAAAGAGATCATCAAAAATGCGCTTCAGGATGATGCATTCAAGGCGTTTGATGCTGCTGCTCATGCGAAGTTCAATGCTACCCTGCTGTATGTTTCTCCGGCCGGGGGCACTTCCGGGACATCAAGTACTGCTGTAGCCTTGACCACCAACGGCACTACTACGACTATGAACAATGTGGCGTTCGGGAAGTCGCATGCCGGGGCAATTTCTGATGTTATGCGCGAGCGTAATATTCCGGCGTATATTGCTGATGACTATATGGCGATTGCGCATCCGACTACATTCCGTCAACTCAAGACGGATCTGGAAGCTGTGCATCAGTATACCAGTGATGGTTTCCAGCTCATCATCAACGGCGAGATTGGCCGGTACGAGAATTTCCGTTTCGTGCAGCAGACCAATATCGCCAAAGAGACGTTTGCAAATGCCAAGTCGAATTTCATTTATTTCTTCGGGGCTGATTCGGTTGCAGAGGGTGTCGCAGTGCCTGAAGAGGTTCGCGGTGCCATTCCGTCTGACTATGGCCGGTCGATGGGTGTCGCATGGTATGCAGTCGAAGGGTTTGCACTGACTCATGCCGCTGCTCCTAATGCCCGTGTTGTCAAGTGGGCGTCTGCCGGTTAAGCAAGTACGTTGTAAGAAAGGGGTGAGGGGAAACCTTCACCCCTTTTTCGGTATTACAATCATAAGGAGATAAGACGATGGAAAAGGACAACTGTAATCCTGTGGAAGGTGGTAACGCTCCGAAGTTGACTGATGCCGGTACCGGTTATGCCGGGTCTACAGGCAGCGCTTATGGAGTTGGCAGCGGGGATCTGGATAAGGGATTTACCGGTGGGGGTAGTCTGGGTACTCCGAAAAAGAGCGACAAGACAGGCGGTGACTGCTGATGAGCCGTAAACTCGACAGTACAAGGCCATTTGCAGAGATATTCGGCGGTGATGATGCCGGTGTTTTTGAGCAGTTCGGTATCATGTTTGACCCTGCTGGTGTGGAGTTGCCGGGATATGATCATATTGAGATCCCAGCGGATGATGCGCCTGTGCAAGTCATTGTGGATAATCCGGAGCTCAGGGGCGAAATTAACCGGCTGACCAGTAATATTGCCAATCTTAAGGAGCTTTTAGCTTTAAAGGATGAGCAGTTTGAGATCGAGTCTGGCCGGGCTGATGATCTGGCTGTTGAAGTCGAGCGGCTGAAAGCCCGTCTGGAGGAGGCGCTGAATCCTGCTCCACTGTTGCCGGTCGCTCCTGTGTTGAAAGATTGTAAAGATGGCAAGGATGTTTCTTCAAGAAAGGAAAAGCAGTTGTCTGCCAGCGATCTTTTAGGGGAGGCTAACTGATGTGGAGCGCTGAAACGTCACAAGGGTTTGAGAGCAGGAAAATAAAGTACCTTCTGCCAAAGTATACAAGAGGCCGGGGGCTTGAGATTGGTTGCGGGATGGAGAAGGCTTTCCCGCATTTCATCGGGCTGGATAATGGCCATCATTTTGGCCAGGGGGCTGCTGATCTGATTTGTAACGCGGACGATCTGTCACTATTTGCCGACAGGTCGGTTGACTTTGTTTTTTCGTCTCATGTGCTTGAGCATATGGAGTCGGTTGGTGAGACTCTGAATGAGTGGGGGAGGGTTATCAGACCGGGTGGATATCTCTGCCTGTATGTGCCGTCTGCCAATCTCTATCCCAAGTGCGGTGAATACGGAGCTAATCCGGATCATAAGCATGATTTCTATCCTGGGGATATCGAGAAGGAGCTAAACACTTCGGCTTATAGCTGGATGATTGTCGAGTCTGAAGAGCGTGGCGAGGGTGATGAGTACAGCCTGTTTATCGTTGCGCAGAAAGGGTATGGCAAAGTTGTCAAGCCATCTGGAAAGAGTGCCTGTGTAGTGAGATTCGGCGCTTTTGGGGATATGCTTCAGGCTGCGCTCGTTTTTCCGAGGCTGAAAGAGCAGGGCTACCACGTTACGGTTATGACTACTGCTGTTGGTGAGCAGATTCTGAGAGATGATCCGTTTGTTGATGATTTCTATATCCTTGACAGGGATCAGGTGCCGAATCTGGAGCTGGGAGCATTCTGGGCTGTGCAGAAAACCCGCTTTGACAAGTGGGTGCAGTTATCGGAGTCGATTGAGGGGACGCTGTTGGCGCTTCCTGGCAGACCTAATCATGGCTGGCCGCATAGTGCCCGAAAGATGGCAATGAAGCTTAATTATCATGAGTGGACAGCAGCGCTTGCTGAGGTGCCGTTTTCTCCATGTCAACTGTTTTATCCGGATAGTTCTGAAGTTGAGTCTGCCCGACAAAGGCTTTCAGGCGGTTTTAATATTGTCTGGGCTCTGGCTGGGTCGTCATTTCATAAGTTCACCCCTTTTCTTGATCCGGTGATTGCCCGCATTTTACTGGAGATGCCTGAAGCAACTATTTATCTGGTTGGTGATGAGTTCTGCAAAGTGCTTGAGCAGGGCTGGGAGGAAGAGGAGCGGGTTGTCAGGCTGTCAGGCGAAATTTCCATACGGGAAACGCTGGCGATGGCTCAGGCGGCTAACCTGGTTATAGGGCCTGAGACCGGAGTGTTGAATTCGGTGGCGTTTACAGAGTCTGTTTCTAAGATTCTCATGATGTCACATTCATCAGTAAATAATCTGGCAAAGCATTTTATAAAGTGTCAGGCACTGGTTCCGGTTGATACGCCGTGCTATCCGTGTCACAGACTGCATTATTCTGATGAACACTGTTTCAGGGATAAGGAATCCGGAGCGGCTCTATGTGCGCAGAATATATCTGCTGCCATGATTTACGATGCCGTTGTCAAGGTCTATCGCTACTGGAGGGCAAGAAAATGACTGTTGCCGAGCTGTTTGCAATTATTGCCGGTCGTCTCTCTTCTCCAGTAGAGAGTATTTTCTCTGCTGTGAATGCGGTGTCTGACTATCTGATGAAGCGGGCAGCATCAAAACGGCTCTCTATTGCCAAGGGGATTACTACCGTTGCTACGGTGAATGCCCAAAATGATGTTCAACTTCCGGCTGATTGCAGGATCATGTCAGGCCCTCCGATGATAGGCACTCTGGAGTTACAGATTATGCCGACAGGTGGAGAGTCAATCTATACTACGCATGCAAAGCCCATTTTCTACCGGCTGGAGGGGAGGCGCATGGTTCTGGCTCCGACTCCTAATGCTGTCTATACCATTACTATCCCGTATTACGCATATGCTGAAAAGGTGTATGAGTTGGCAGATACGCTGCCGTTTGGCGGGCAACTGGATGAAGCGTTTCCTGATCTGACAGCGATGGTGATGATGCAGGGGCGTGGCGCATTGGCTACTCAGGCAGGCGAGGCTCTGGTTACTACGGCGCTTATGTCGCTGATTATCGCGGAAGAGCAGAATCTGGCAGAGAGCCTGAATAATCAGAGTCAGTATCGATAAGGGGATGCCATGGCAGTTACAGGTCAAAATATAGCAGATAAGGCTGAAAACATCTTACAGGACACTTCTAATACCCGCTGGACTGAGCCGGAGCTTTTGGTCTGGATCAATGCCGGTGTAAAGGAGATTCTGGTTTATAAGCCAAATGCCAATCCGGTTACAGAGTCAGTTGTAACTGTTGCGGGGACAAAGCAGACTCTGCCAGCCACAGGGATCCAGTTTTTGAAGGCTATTCGCAATATGGGTACAAACGGGACAACTCCGGGCGGGGCTATTACGTCGCTTGATATGAATGTCCTGGATGTTGCAGTGCCCGGATGGCATACCAGCACTGCAAATGCAGTCAGTCAGTACGCCTGTTTTGATTCACGGCTGCCAAAAATATTTTATCTATCCCCTCCTCAACCAACATCAAGTATGGGGTATGTGGAGATATCATATTCCAAGCTTCCTGCTGATCTGGCCAGCCTGGCAGCCTCTATTTTTGATGATCTGTATGAAATGGCTCTGGTTGATTATGTACTTTATCGGGCGTTTCTGAAGGATGCGGAGTTCGCTGGCAGCGCTGTAAGGGCTGATGGGCATTTCAAGGCGTTTCTGAATGCGCTGGGGGTGAAGAGTTCGAATGAAGTGAGATATTCGTCACAGCGGCAAGCGGCTGCTGTTCCAACACCGGCACAGGGGTAGGCTATGCATGTCCAGTTCAACAACTTCAAGGGGATGGCTCCTATCCTTTTGCCCGAGAGATTACCGCCTGGTGTTGCGCAGAGTGCGCAGAACTGCCGGTTCGAGTCGGGCGGGATCATGCCGATCAAGCAGGTTGCTTCTGTTGTTACGCCGGCAAAGAGTGGCACGAAACTAAGTATCTATCCATATGAAACAAAGTGGTTCCACTGGCTGGAAGATGTGAATGTCTGCAAGGGTGCTGTTGCTGCTGACGGATTCAATCGGGTCTACTGGACAGGTGAAGGCGCTCCGAAAATGAGCGTCAGTGGTTATGCTATTTCCGGGGGGACTCAGTATCCTACAAATTCCTATAATCTGGGATTACCCAGGCCGTCAACGGTATCCGCTGCGACTTCCGGTGCTGCCGGTAGTGATCTGTCTACGCAAGAACAGCGCTCGTACGTTATTACGTTTGTGACTGCTTATGGCGAGGAGTCTGTGCCAAGCCTGCCTACAGCGGATATGACTGTTGATACAGCTACACAGACGGTGAATCTGACGAATATCCCGGTTGCGCCTGTTGGAGCTTACAATGTAGTGGCAAAGAATATCTACAGGTCTGCTACCGGTTCCAGTAGTACGGAATTCCAGCTGGTTACTACGATTGCCATAGCTACAACGTCCTACAACGACAGTATCGCCACGGCTGATCTGGGCGAGGTACTGCCATCCGGTAACTATTATGCGCCAAACTCCGGTTTGAAAGGGCTTATTTCTCTGCCTGCCGGATTTATGGCCGGATTCTATAATAATGTCCTCTGCTTTTCAGTGCCGTATCAACCTCATGCCTGGGATCCTGCCTATCAGATTATTCTGCCGGATAATATTATTGCATTAGCCTCGTATGGTTCGTCAATTCTGGTTATGACCACAGGTTTGCCAGTGCTGGTTACCGGTAGCGATCCATCCGGCATGTCGATTGAATATCTGGAAAAGGGCGAGGCTTGTGTATCAAAGCGGGGTGTTGTTGACCTTGGATATTCGATTGCCTATCCGGGTACTACAGGGCTCTGGATGGCTGGCGGGAACAGTATCGATATGGTGACGGCGCGGATAATGACTCAGGCGCAGTGGTCAGCGCTGGTTCCATCGTCAATTCTGGGGACGGAGTACGAAAGGGCGTATGTAGGGTTTTACAATACCGGCAGCGCTACTGGCGGGTTTATTCTGGATGGCGAGGGGAATTATTCACTGACTGATATCTATGCTACAGCAGCTCATCTGGACAGGGCAACAGGCAAACTTTATCTGATGGTGGGGAATGACGTCGTTGAATGGTGCGGTGGGAGCACTTTCTATACTGCTTCGTGGAGATCCGGGAAGGTTGTGCTGCCTAAACCATGCAATCTTGGTGCTGCTCAGGTACTTGCTCAGGCGTATCCGCTTACGATGAAGGTTTATGCTGATGGCGTGC
The DNA here is from genome assembly GCA_031401815.1 of Geobacteraceae bacterium. GTDB lineage: Bacteria > Desulfobacterota > Desulfuromonadia > Geobacterales > DSM-12255 > JANNRW01. The sequence goes on from JANNRW010000375.1 coordinate 6,901, forward strand.
TGAAGAGTACACAGACTATCAGTAACAGTGTGCCGGTCAGGTTGCCTTCCGGCTTTCTTGCTTCGGTGTGGGAGATGGAGATTATCGGCGGAAGCGGCATTTATGCTGCATCCATGGCATCATCTATGATGGAACTGGCTCAGGCGTAAGGGGTAGAGCGTGGCTGATAATCTCAATATACCGTCACTTCCGTCGTCTGTTGATCTGAATATCCGGAGGGCTATCGATGCAATCGAGCGCTTTTTGATGTATCAGCAACGGGAGCTGACAAGCCTGTCGAGCAGTGCCGGTCAGGTAACCCAGAGCGGGCAGATAGTTAATGCTGTTGCACTGTTGTCTATCCCTCCAAAACCGCTCAACCTGGTTGCGACTGGCGGCTTCGACAAGATTCTGCTTCAGTGGGATAACCCGTATTATAGATATCAGTCCTATGTAGAGGTGTGGCGGTCAACGGTTAATGATCTGGGAACGGCTGCATTGGTGGGAACATCAAATGGTGTGCTGTATTCGGATAATCCGCCTGTTTCGGCAACACCTGCTACGTATTATTACTGGGTTCGATTTATCAACAGTGCATCACTGGCAGGGTCTTTTTCGGCGGTTGCTTCTACAATAACGCACTTGGGGGCGGATAATCTCACGATTCCCGGCACTGCTTCAATCTGGGACGCAATCATCGGAATAGGGCGCATCACTAACCTCTATATTGACGATGTGATTCAGAGTGAGAGCTGGAACGGTTCTGATATAGGCTGGAAGGTTGATAAGCTGGGATACTGTACTTTCAACGGGGGAACCTTCCGGGGGTCTGTAACGTTCCAGTCCGGCTCAACCGGTTATAGCAATATTGCGGACAGGCCGAATTTCAGGGGGGCGTGGTCAAGTGCTTCGGTTGTGCATGTGGTAAATGATGAGGTTACTAAGGATGGGTCATCATGGGCTTGTATCCTTGCGCATACCTCATCTGTTTCCAATGGCCCTCCGACACTGCCGACTACTTCAAATACCTGGTGGTCACTGAAAGCGCAACGGGGTGAAGACTTTGACGTTATTGTTGAGAGCACGAACGGGGATATTTTCAGGGTAGGGCAGGCACTGACTACAACACTGATAGCGCATGTTATCCAGAACGGTCTTGATGTTACAGCAGATATTGATTCGTCAAGATTTCAGTGGAGACGCGTGTCAAGGATTCCTGATGCGCCTGGAGATGCTGCATGGAATGCTCTTTATGCTTCAGGGTATAAACAGATTCCACTTAGTGTTGATTCAGTTAACAGCCAAGCAACTTTTCACTGCGATATTCTCAACTTATAAAGGAGTAACACCATGCCCACTCTCGTTACAACCGGTCAAATAACAATCGTAGACAATAATGATGCCCGGCCTATTACGGCATTCGTTACCGCATCGGGCGGGACACAGCAGGTATATACCAAAGACGAAAGCACTACGTCATATACCCCTGACTACACATCAGCCAACAACACACTGACGGCAAAGGTCTATGTTGGCGGGACTTCTGCTGCAACAGAGGTTGCGTCTCTACTCACAAACCGGAAGTGGTCTAATGATCTGTCTGCCTCTATCGGTTCAGCAACCACTTTGGTTGTCAGTACGAATCTGACTGAAGGCACACCGTCAAAGGTCTATTACTTCGAGGGGGACTATACTGATCCGGTTACGGGACTGGTGAGCCATATCATTGCCCAGATAACGCTGGCGATGGTGAAAACAGGCACGAATGCCGTTTACGTGCTAACACGCGGCAAGAGTGTGATTGAGCAGGCTACCGGGACAACTAAGAATTGTGCTGTTATCTGCGCAGACCTGATCCGGGCGGCGGGGATTGATACATCCGGAGTGACATATCAGTTCTACAAGGCCAATGGCGCAACACAGGTTGATAATACCATGACTACGCTTTTCGGGCTGAAGACGACAGCTGGCGGCGCTGGGCCTACAGGTATTGCCAGTGAGATCGGCACGAACCTTCCGGCTAATGGCGCATGGTCAGCATACAATACGCTGGTTATTCATGAATCAGCTATTTCCGAGATGGACGTTTACAGGGTTGTGGTGAAGGATGCTGACGCTGTGAGTTATCAGGCGTATTTCACGATCTACGATATTACTGACCCGTACGATCTGAGCATTATTTCGTCTGCTGGCGACAAGCTCCAGAACGGAGTTGGCAGTACCTATCTGACTCCTGTTGTCTATTATGGCGCGACGCTGGTAGCTGATCTCACCAGCTGGTCTTTCAAGTGGTATTACTACGATAAGGACGGCAACCGGTGCGGCTTTGTCGATACCACAAGAACAGCACAGGCAGGTGGCAGAACTATTTCCGCCAATACAGCCGGGGCAGGCTCAGCCGTCACATATGGCGGTGCATCAATCACTGTTGCAGCTGGTGACATGGTGAAGATAGTGGATACTGCCGGGGTTGCGAGATACTTCGAGGTAGCCTCTGGAACGACGAATGTTGTCACGCTTCGCGCTGCTATCACTTCGACATTCCTGAACACGCCCTGGCCTACCAGTTCCATTACCCTGAATCAGTTTGCAGGCGGCAAGCTTTATATCTGTACAGGGACGGGCGCGACTGCCGGGACGCAGACAACGACTACAGCTACAACCACGAATGCCCGTATTCCTCTGACTGGTGATGAAGTTGACGCAAAGGGGACCGTTGTTTGTGAAGTGACGAGACCGTAACACGGAGGAGATTCCATGTCTGTTGTAGGCTCTGCATCCATTACGATTACAGATATTACTGATGCGTATCATCTGCTGTTTACGAAAGATACGCTGGTAATTCCGACAGCAGCAGATGGCAGTGGCGGTGTGTTTGATGCTTCCACTGCCACGACTGCGGCTGTTTATCTGGGCGGCGTGGATGATTCTGCTAACTGGGTGTTTTCGGTTACTCCAACAAATGTTACCGGGACAAGCTCGGAGTCGAACAAGGTTTACACGTTGACGGGCATGTCTGCTGATACGGGCTCTGTGAGTTTTCAGGCGTCCAAGGCAGGCTTTGCTATGATTACCAAAATATTCACTGTGTCAAAATCCAAGGCGGGTGCTGCTGGCCCTGCGTTAACATTGCTGGCGACGAAGCTGGCGTTTACCGCAACGGATGGGGCGCTTGATGCCGGACAGTCAGATATTACCTTTACTGCTGTGAAGCAGAATGTGTCAGGAACTTCTGTTTTCACGTCTAGCCCAACAGTTACGCTTTCCGGTTCAGGGGAGACACGGGCGCTTTCAGCAGCAAACTTTGGCACGAACAGGCAGGTTACGGTAACGGTGACGGTTGGGGCGTATTCGGATAACGTCACGGTGATGAGGTTGGATAATGCGGCTACAGCAATGGCATGGGTGAAGCCATCAACTACGAATATCGACGGGAATAAGATCCATACTGGTGATGCTTATGTGGATACTTTGCAGATTAAGGGCAATGCTGTAATAGTTCCACAACTTGATTATAGTCATTCGGAAACTTCTAAAAATACATTAAATTTAGGGCTTGAAGCGTACGTGTGGGAAGATACAGATTTAAGCCTTTCTGTTACCGTTCCAACTGGAGAAAATTACCCATTAATGATTATTGCAAATCTATTTCCTACTACTTGTGGCGCTATTAGTTATTGGAGAATAATAAGAGGGACTTCCACAGAAATTGGCCCACCCTCACTACTTGCAGCATACCCAGAGAATACATATTTTGGCACACCGGAATACCTCTACCCACGACAATTATATTACCAAGAAACATTAACCGCTGGAACTTATACATATAAAATGCAAGTAAAGGGAAGTTTTACTTATGTGGAAAGAGCTTTGGTACTTATATCGGCAAAGAGGTAATTATGAAATATTGTACCTATGACAAAGTTACAGGTCAGATAATAGATCACAGATTTACTTCTCCATTTGATCTTGAAAAACTACAAATTCGTTTTGGTGAAAATGTTGGCATACTCCAAAGAGATGATCTCGATGGAGCCACTCATATCATTAATGGTGAACCTATAACTATCCCCCCTCCGCCACCAACAGCAGCCGAACTATTGGTCAAGATCAAGCAGGAGCGCAACGGCAGGCTGAGAGCTTGCGACTGGACACAACTGGAAGATGCACCATTCAGCACAGCCAAGAAGCATGACTGGAAGGTTTACCGGCAGGAACTGAGGGATTTCCCTGAGACTTGCGATCCATTTAACCCGGTCTGGCCGGTTGCGCCTGTATGAGTGTGTCACGGGAACTGTATTTCGAGATAATGGAGTTCCTGACTGGCTGCGGCAAGGGGTACGAAGCTTTAGACGATCATACCTGTCTGACGTTTCTTGATGCGCTGAATAATAACAGGTGCCTGATTTGCCGGGATGGTGCCGGGAAGATTACCCGGGTGTTTGTGTCATGGCTTATAAATTCTGAGGATATTGAGGTTGTAAAGTGTCATGGTATTCCGGCTGAGCTGAATAACGGGACTGTGCTTTATGTTGCGGAAGCTGCTGGGATTGACGGACGGAAGGGGCTGCTTCAGACGCTGGAGAGTTTGCGCAGGCAGAATGATGACAGGATAACAGCTTATTGCTGGCATAACTGGAAGGCTGGCGGAGTCTGGAAGTATTTCAATGCAAGGAGAAGAGTTTATGAAACGATATAAGTGGCTATTGATACAGATACTCCTGCTGCCGGTTTTGCCAATGCTTTGCAAGTCGATGAAAAAGAGTAGCGATCCTAACCCGGTGACTGCTGAAGAGCGGGCTAATGCAGAGATTGCAGCCAATAACTGGAATCATTATGTGGAGACGCTGAGACCGGCGACACTGGAATATGTGGCTGATGTGAGGGGCGATATATCCGGCGATATTGATGCGGCTCAGGGTATGGCTAATGCGGATTTACAGCAGAAAACAGCAGGTTTGAAGTTTGATCCGAATAGGGCGTCGGCAGATGGAAGGTTCTCCGGTATGGCGAGGAGTGGCAGTGCTGTTGACCTGTCTGTTGCAGCGGGCGCTACAGCGATGAAGGCGGCGAGCCTGCAAGGGGTGCTTGATGCCGGGACGGGCAAGGCGACTGCTGCCCAGGCGGGTATGTCGAATCTGGCGGGTATTGCTGTAAAGGATCAACTGGCGGAGGATATGGCGGAATCGAATATGCGGACAAATACTGCAAGTTCTGTCGCCGGTGGGATGGGGGCAGTTGCATCGATGTATTATAAACCGAAGCCTGCGGTAACCTAGGAGGGATTATGTCTGTATCTACCAATAAAGAGAATCAGGAGCTGGCGGGGCAGGGTGCGGCTGGTATTGCCGGTGATATTACCGTTGCCACACCAAGCTCCAGTGCGGATACCAGAAACAACGCCAACACTACTGCCGCTATTGTTGGTTCCGGTATGGCCGGTGGTATGCCGGTTATTGATCCTGGAGCAGGCAGTATTAAAGGGATGAACCCTCTGTATAATGCTTTCGGAGGGAATAAAAAGAAGCGTGAAGCAGCTATATGGGCTGCAAATACAGCAGCGGCTAATCAGTATATGGATGATTGGAAGAACTCAGAGAGTGCGGAGTTGAACCCTTTTCAGGAGACTCTGGCGCAGTACAGCTGGGCTGGGCGGCTGCCGGGCTCTTATACAGCACCTGGAGAGGATAGCGGCATTATGTATATCAATCCCCTGTCCGGGAGCGCTGATCCGCGAGGGACTCAGGCAGCACTCACCAGAGCGCAGTTCGATGAATGGGTGAATACGTTTCAGCCAGCCGAGGGCGATCTGCTTTCTATGACCACTTATGATGGAAACCCGGGGGTTGCTGCGGGACTGATTGCTTCACAAAGAGATTCAATCAATCGTAATTTCGGTAAGGCTGCGAATGCACAGGAGCGGAACTGGCGGCGATTCGGGATGAACCCGACCGTTGAGCAGCAGCAGGCAGCGGGTGCAGGGATGGCGCTGAATCACAGTTTGTCTGTTGTTGATGCGGTAAATAAGACCAACAGCTGGCAGCAGGATCTGAATAAAGAGATTATGTCTTCAGGTATGGCGACAAACCCGGCGATCAAGAAATCAATTTCGAGTTAAGGAGCTTTTATGCCAGGTCTTATGGGGATGGGAACATATTATCAGAACGCGGCTTCCCAGGGGATGGGACAGGCGGCGAATTTATCTGCACAGCGCGAGGCTGCTGACCGGGAAAAGAAATTGGCAGAGAAGCAGACAAAGATGTCTACTGCTGCAACCGGGGCGGGTATTGGCGCTATGGCAGGGATGTCAAGCGGCGCTACTGCCGGTTCGAGCGGTGGGCCATGGGGCGCTGTTGTAGGCGGCATTATTGGCGGGCTGGCTGGCTGGTTGGGCGCAGAGCTGTTCTAAGAGGGGGAAACGATAATGCCATATCAATCTGCAAATTACGCAAATGATTTCATGTCCGGCTTCAAGGGTATGCAGGATGTGTTTTCACAGCAAAAGAAGGATGCTCTGGCAAGTGACAAGGATGCCCGTGAAAAGGAATCTCATGCGCTTGATATGAAGAGTAAGGGGCTTGATGTTTCCGAGAAGGAAGGCAAGGCTGAAGAGCGACTTCGTTTTGATATTACATCTCGGATTACCAACCTTAACGGGCTGCTGGACACCAGTAATCCGGAGGAGCTTGTTCAGGCTAAAAAGGATATGGCTGTGATAGGTGAGGCGTACGATAACCTGAGGTCAAGCCTGTCTGTCTGGAGAGACCCCGCTCAAGCGGAAGGGAATGCAGTTCAGCCTGAACAGGTTGTGAAAAACGGTGTGCGCTTCTGGCTAAAGGATGTGGCGAATGATCCTGAAGCTGCTCCTGTTGCTGCTACGCTGGCGAAGTATTCACCTCACCTTTTGGGTAAAACCTTTAAAGACCCGGCAGGAAGGGAGTACAAGACTACTCATATCTCGAAGCTGGCAGTAAGCGAGGATGGTAAAATGCTGGCGCTTCTGGGCTCCAGTTATACCGATACCGGTGAGCCTTACAAGGATGTGCCGCGTACGGTGCAGGGCAGTAACAGTGCTGAGGATGCGTTGAACCTGGTGGATATTAATGAGGCGCAGAAGAAGATTGCCCTTTATCATAATATTTATGACCAGGCGGCTAAAAGCGGGCGCTCTTCTTTGGAGGTTGGGAAGGAGATGGCAGCGCAGATGCTGATTGATAACCTGCCGTTTGAGGAGAGAAAGGCGCTTTTTAAGGAGACGGCTTCAGGTAATCAGTCGGTTGAAAAGACGCTAAAGCTTGAGCGCGGTAAAAATGCAGTTGCTGATGAGCAGAAGGCAAAAGATGCAGCGAAGTTTGTCAGGTATGTAAGTGATACGTTTGAGACGCTTGATCCTTCCAGGCAGGATATTGTTGACCAGGTGCAGGGGGGGGTACTGAATGTAAAGGATGCTACGGAGCGGTTCTGGGCACTGGAGAAGAGTGATAATGCAGAGAGTGTCAGCGAGAATGATGCACAGACGGCTATTGCAATTTATGCCAAGCATCCGGCACTGAAAGGGCGTATCAGGCGTGATGCCAATGGGGATATGCTTATTGACGGACAGAAACCTTCCAGTGCTAAGGCGGCACTTCCTGCACTTAAGGAGATGGTTGATTCAAGCGATAGGCGCACTGTAGCAGCTATGAGATTGTCTGACGATAAGTCACCAGCCAAAGTCAAGGAGACAAACCACCTGGCAGCGTTGGCGAAGTCTGGTGATAAGGCAGGGCTTGTCAGGGCACTTGTTGCGTATGGCCGGTTGCCAAAAGAGCCGGAGTATATTGATAAGTATATCAAGCTGACGACAGGCAACAGTATTGAAGAGGTTGATATGAAGCAGTTGCGGGCAGAGGCTGCCGCTGCATATGCTGAGGATTTGAACAAGTATCTGGCTGAACTGGGACTCTCTTCCAGGAGCGGAATGGAGCTGGTCGGGACTGATGGACAAGGGAAAGAGGTCTGGCAGGATACGAAGGAGAAGAGACCTTATGTGTCGGCTGGCGGGATGAGTGCAGCGTCTGCAACCGTGCGGAGTGCACCGGCTGCTGTTTCTGCTCCTGTAGCACCTGTACAACAGGTTAAGCCGGTTATCCGTTATGGTGTTGGTGCTGATGGCCGTTTTGTGCCTCAATAAACAAATATACAGCGAGGGTTAAAACATGCCTGTTATTGATGTCTACGGCACACAGATCGAGTTTCCTGATAATGCCTCTCCTGAGCAGATAAGCTCTTTCTTAAACTCTCCGGCGTTTCTGAATGATCTGGCAGCGGCTAATCCTGCTGCTTATGCAGAGGTCAACAGGGCTCAGCAGCAGATTTTCAGCGGTGCTGACAGGAAGGTTCAGTTTAATGATGGCGCTACACCGCAGCAGGTGACAGGTATAGCCTCGCAGGGTGATCTGCGTACAAGGGAATCTGCTGACTATATTTCTGATGTTGTGACTGAAAATGGAAGTGAAAACGCTCTGCCGATGCTGGCGGCTCAGACAGGCAGAGGTATGGCGAATGCTGCTGATTTCTACGCAAAGAAGTTGCCGGGCGGCGAAACCATCAGCCGGAATATAACCCGGCCTCTGGTTGATGTTGCGGATGATAGCGCTGGGTATTGGGAAGATAAGACACCTGAAAGAGCGGGTATTCTGGTCAAGGCTGCCGGTATGGCTCCGGCTGTCGGGATGCAGCAGGCGTATTCCGGTTTGGTCGGAGGGGCTGCAAGGATAGCTGGTGACCAGGTGCAGCATGTCTGGACTGGTGAAGGGGATAATCCGCTATTGGCTGCCGGGAAGGATATTCAGGCCGGGGGGAAGGCTGCATTAATCGGTATGGAGGAGGATGTTTCTTCAAGTTCTGTTGATGGTTGGGCAGGGGCGGTTCGTGGCGGACTTGGTTCTGCGTATAATAATCTGATGATGATGCCGCTGATGCTGACCGGAAAGGTTGCTGCCCCACTTGTAACGATGGCTGCAACATCTGGCGGCGAAGGGTACGGGCAGGCACGAGACCAGAAAAGCGGGATAATCTCTTCACTGGTTCAGGGTACGGGCAAAGGTGTTGCTGAATATGCAACAGAAAAAATACCGTTTGGTGAGCTGGTAAAACTCCTGAAGCCTGAAGCAAAGATGGCGTTTTCTTCGATGCTGAAGGCTGTTGCCAAGATGCAGCTGGGGGAGTTTGCCGGGGAGTCGGTTAATACACTCTATACGGATGTGCAGGATAAGTTGTTTGAAAATCCTGAAGCTGCTTTGCCGGACAGAATTGAGAATATCAATAATTATTTCACTTCCGGTGAAGCTCTGCAAAACTTCAAGAGTACGCTGAAGTCTACACTTGTACAGACAATGGCCATGGGTGGCGGTGCGGCTGTGATTAACCGTTCAATCAACAAGGCATTGCCTGAGGGGCAGCAGCAGGATGGCTTGTATGACGCGGATACGGAAGCAATGCCAGCGCCTGGCGGTGCTTTGTCAAAGGCTGCTGCAACTGTGGAGCCGGTTGAAACAGTAGAACCGGTTGAACCTTTGAGACGTGGCGTCTTACCAAGGCCGGAAGGGGTTATATTCGATTCAGAAGCGCCAAGCGATGCTGACAGGTTCTGGTCAGAGATGATGGCGAGAATTGATAAGGAAGCAGCTGAACGTAGAATGTCGGCTCAGTTTGGTGAAGCTATCCCGGAAAGTCCGGTGCTTGAAAGCCTTGCGCCTCTGGAGCCTGTTCCTGTAAGTGAAGAGCTCATACTTGATGAGGCGAGGGACTGGGCAGGGCAACAGGTAAGAAATGGCAACACTGCGTATATGAAGCAGATGGGGGAAAATAATAACAGTTATGCCGCACGGATTCTGAATGCTTACAAAAGAGCGACACAACCGGGTGAGTCTGAAGCTGCTCCACCTTCACTTGTGGCGCAGGATTCAGGAAGAAGCGTTTCTATCCCAAAGGCGAAACCGGTAGTAAGGGTTATTCCTGAAAAGCACTCTCTTGTTCAGGCTATTTCGATCATGGGGGGGATTGATCTTCCTGAAGCTCGCAACCTTTGGGGTAAGAAGCTGTCTGATGAGACAATTAACCTTAATCGTCGGGCAGGGTTTGGCGCATCAGTGCTTCGGGCTAAAGATGGCAGGTCTATTGATGATGTGGCGCAAAATCTTGCGGATATGGGTTATATCGGAAAAGACGAGCACGGTAAGGCGGATGTTAATGATCTGTTTGACAAGCTCAGTCAGGCTGCTTCCGGACAGGATGTGTTCTCTTATCTGAATGAGAGTGCTATGGAGGCTAAGCTTGATAAGCAGCAGAGTGAATTTAATACTTCTTTTGATCCGGAGGAGTTTGAAACGCCGGTCAGTCCAGTTCGCTTAAAGGCCGAACAGTATGCGGAGAAGCTGGGGTATGATACTACGAGCTGGCGTGAGGAGGATTTCGCGCAGTTGGTGGATGAATATGAAAAGTGGGAACTGAACAGGGCTGCACATGAGGCTGCTACCTCTCCTCACAATGATCTTCCGGAGCCATCACAGGCACAGATTGAAGCTGGTAATTACAGGAAAGGTCATATCAAATTTCAGGGGTTGGATGTTTCTATAGAAAACCCTGCCGGTTCTGTACGCAGGGGTGTTGATCCATCCGGGAAGGCATGGGAGACAGAGCTTGCACATCACTACGGATATCTGAAGGGGACTGTCGGCAGGGACAAGGATCATCTTGATGTGTTTGTGGGAAAGATGGAGAGGAGCTCAAGTGCTTTTATTGTTGACCAGATCAATCCTGAGTCAGGAAGTTTTGACGAGCACAAGATCATGCTGGGGTTCCCGACAAAACAGGCGGCGTTGAAGGGGTATCTTGCCAATTATGACGAGTCAGGCAAGAAGCGTGTTGGAGCAATTACTACTTTGCCGATGGGTGATTTGAAACAGTGGCTTAAAGAGGGGAATACGAAAAAGCCGTTTGATTCCAAGGTTTCGATAAAGGGGGCAGGTAATGGCAATGTGTCCGGTGTGCGGGAAAAAGGTGGCGAAGATCAGAAAGAAGTGTCCGACGTGCGGGCGGAAGATGTAGAGGTTGAAAAATCAACCTCCAAGGATGGCTCAGGAGATGCGATATTTGAGCAGCCGATGGTAGAGCCAGGGGTTAAATCCTCTGAAAAAGTAGTTTTTTCAGAAGATGCTTATCTGAAGGCAAAGGAGAGAATGAAGGATCGACTTAACCGGATGAATATGGGGCTTGATCCGGAGCTTATGCTTGATGGGTTGACTATTGCCGGTTATCACCTGGAGCGGGGCGCTCATACTTTCCTGAAATATTCCCGTGAGATGATTGCAGAGCTGGGTGAAGAGATACGCCCTTACCTGAAAGCTTTCTATAATGGTGTGCGTGATATTCCAGGGCTTTCCTTTACAACGGAGATGGACTCTTATCAGACTGTTTCAGTGTACGATGTTGACAGTTTCACTCTGGATACAATTGACGATGGCGGGACAGATGATTTGAATAATCTTGCAACTCCTGTTGATGGGAGTATAATGGTTAATGAGGATATACAAAAGAGCAAGGGAGAGGCCGATGAGATACAGCGAGATGGCGCAAACACTGCTTCAGTCGGAGAACCCGGAAGAGCTGAAACGCCTTCAGTCGGAGGGGAAACTACCGGAAATGCTGGCGGACGTGGAAGCGATGTACAGCGATCAGGAAGCGGAGCTGATACGGGAAATGTCGAAGGGGCTACCGAAAGACCTGACGTATCAGGAAACAGTGGGTCGCAAGAACATGCTGGCAATGTGCGCTCGGGAGATAACAAACAACGATCTGAGCGAGTTCGTGAAGAGTCTCAAGTAACTAAAGCGCCTGCTGATAAAAGCAGGCAAGGATTGAATTACCGTATTACTCCTGCTGATAATCTGGGTAAGGGTGGTGCAAAACAGAAAGCCCGTGATAATGTTAATGCAATCAAGCTGCTAAAACAGATCACGCAAGAAGAGCGCTTAGCCACTCCTGTAGAACAGGCACAGCTTGTCAAGTATGTTGGCTGGGGCTCTTCTGAGCTTGCCAATGGAATATTTGAGCAACCTTCTGGTTATATTAATGGCCGTTGGCAGGTTCCCCATTTCAAGGAAGGATGGGAAGAAGTCGGCAAGGAACTAAAAGAACTACTCTCTCCTGAAGAATATTCCGCTGCTAAAAAATCAACCATGAACGCTCACTATACACCTTCTGTTATTATAGAGGGGATGTATGCAGCTCTCGAGCAGATGGGCTTTGCTGGTGGGCGGATACTTGAGCCCGGCTCCGGTATTGGTCATTTCATAGGGCTTCTTCCTGATAAATTCCTTGCAAATACCCGCTTTACAGGTGTTGAGCTGGATAATACCAGTGCTGCTATTGCAAAGCTTCTTTATCCTGGTCATGACATACGTCACCAAGGCTATGAAAAGTTCACTGTTCCAAATGGCTTCTATGATGTAGCAGTCGGCAATATCCCTTTCGCAGATATCGATATCACAGCAGATCCTGACTACTCACGTCACAAGTTCAAACTCCATGATTATTTCTTTGCCAAGTCGATTGATAAGGTTCGTCCTGGTGGTCTGCTGGTGTTCGTTACCAGTAAGGGCACCATGGATAAAGCCAATGACAAGGCGCGGGCATATCTTGCGGAACGTGCCGATTTACTGGGGGCTATACGACTGCCGGAAACTGCATTCAAGGAGAATGCAGGTACTGAGGTTGTCACTGATATTATCTTCCTGCGTAAAAAAGTAGTTGGCGAGGAATTCAAGTATGGTCGTAAATGGAATGAGATACAGGAGGTATCTACTGTTGATGGGCAGACTTTTATAAATGAATATTTTGTCAAGTACCCTGAGATGGTCTTGGGTGAAAACAGAATACAGAGTAGCCAGTTCGGGCCGAGGTACACCGTTTGGCCGAATAAGGAAACTACACTGGCTGAACAGTTTTTAAGTGCTGTCTTTGATGGGATAAAGAGCGATATCTACATTAAAGATAAGGCTGATTCACCGGCGAACAGGCCAACAGTTGAGTTTGATCTTGCACCTGGAACTGTCAAGGAGGGGGCTTTCTATCTGGATAAGTCCGGCAACGTGTTTTCGAAAGAGAATGGTGTTGGTGTGCCGACTACCAAGAAGGGTAAAGACCTGGAGATTATAAAGGCGTTCATTTCTCTGCGTGATGCTGTGCGGCAAGTGCTTTATGTACAGGTTAAGGAGGGTGATCTGATAGCGGCTCAGAAGGAAATGAAGTGGCGCTATGATAATTTTGTCAGGAAATTCGGCATTATTAATCTGGAAAACAAGATAACCACTACCCGCAACGGCATTGAGAGTGTCTCTACACGCACTCCAAACTTCTCACCCTTCCGGGATGATCCGGATGCTTATCTTGTTGCTTCAATCGAGAAGTTCGACGATGAAACCAATACGGCCAAGCCTGGACAGATTTTCACTGAAAGGACTATTAAGCCTGAAGTTATTCCGCAGATCAATAGTATTACTGATGCCCTGCATGTCGTTATGCATGAAGATGGTCTTGTGGATATTGCCAAGATTGCCGACCATATGAACGTTACGCAGGCGCAGGCGATTGATGCGCTGGGAGCTGCCATATACCATAACCCACAGACGATGCAGTGGGAAACTGATGATGAATATCTGGCCGGCAATGTCAAGCGCAAGCTGGCACTTGCCAAAACCAGCGCACAGGCTGATCCGGCGTATCAGCGCAATGTGGATGCACTGATGGCGGTACAGCCGGAAGATCTACCTCCTTCACGTATTTCTATAGGTCTGGGTGAGCCAATTGTAAAGCCTGAGTATGTGGAACAGTTTGCAAATGAAGTTATTAATATGGGGATAAGGGTTTCACATTTAAAGCAATCCGGTAGCTGGGCGGTTGAAAGGGTTTCCGGATATTCAACACCTGCTGCAACCAGCGAATGGGGAACCGGTAGACGTAATGCAGCAGAGCTGATTATGGCGGCGCTTAATTCACAACAGATCAAGATTGAATCAGATGTGCCTGACGGCAGTGGCGGGTATAAAAAACAGTTCGATAAGGATGCTACCAACGCTGCAATAGAAAAACTCTCCAAGATAAAGGAGCGCTTCAGCCAGTGGGTATGGGAAAATGCGGCTCGTTCAGAGGAGCTGTCACGTGCCTATAATGATGCTTATAATAACACGGTCAAGCGGGTTTATGGCGGCGATCATATTAACAAGATGGCGTTTCCCGGCATGTCAGCGGCTGTTACGCCGTTTGAACATCAAAAGCGGGTAGCCTGGAGAGTTGTGCAGAGTGGTAATACCTATATGGCGCATAGCGTCGGGGCGGGTAAAACAATTGGCTCTATTTTGGCGGGGATGGAGTTAAAGCGTCTCGGGATTAAGAAAAAACCCTGTTGGGTTGTGCCGAATCATATGCTGAAGCAGTTCGCGTCGGAGTTCCTGCAACTCTACCCTGCTGCCAAGATTATTGTTGCTGATGAGAACCAGTTCAGTAAAGAGAACCGTAACCGCTTTATGGGAAGGGTTGCGGCTGAAAACTGGGACGGTGTTATTATCACGCATTCGGCTTTTGGTAAAATGCAGGTGTCTCCGGAGTTTTCAAGCCAGTTTATTCAGGAGCAGATTGACGAGCTTGAATGGGCGCTGGCTGAGACCGATAAAGGGGACAGGCTGAAGCGCAAGCAGATTGAGCAGGCCAAGGCTCGTCTTGAGCAGCGGCTTGAAAAGGTGCTCTCTGCTGCGGATAAGGATAAGGGCGTTACGTTTGAGGAGACTGGTATTGACCAGCTTTTTGTTGATGAATCACAAGGGTTCCGTAAATTGGATTTCGTTACCAACCAGACCAATATCAAAGGGATAGATCCAAATGGCTCTCTGATGGCCTTTGACCTCTATGTCAAAACTCGTTACCTTGAAAAACTTTACCCTGGACGCTCACTTGTTATGATGTCCGGTACGCCTATCACTAATACCATAGGCGAGATATTCACTATTCAGCGGTTCTTGCAGGAAGATAAGCTGAAGGAGCTGGGGATTGATAATTTCGATGCTTGGTCATCTTCTTTTGGTGACATGCTTACGAAGCTGGAGGCGACACCGGCTGGTAATTACAAACCGGTTACACGCTTTGCAAAGTTCAAGAAGCTTTCTTCGCTGTCACAGCTATGGAGTGAAGTCGGGGACTTTATTCATGCTAAAGACCTGACCTATATCAAGCGTCCAACGGTTAAGACCGGTGGCCGAATACTGGTTACCGGGGAGCAGAGCAGGCAGCAGAAGGCGTACAAGTTGACTCTTGCCACACGGCTGAAGGCTATAGAGCAGCGAAAACGGCCACCGGAAAAGGGTGATGATATTATTTTGTCTGTTATCACCGATGGCCGTCATGCCGCTCTTGATGAGCGCTATATTTCAAGCGGTAAGCCGGGTAAGGATAACAAACTGGAGAAGATGGTTACGACTGTAAAGGAGATATGGGAAGAAACTGTAGCGCAGAAGTCAACACAGATGATTTTCTGTGATCTGGGTATGCCCGGCTCAGAGGCACGTCGCGGGTTTTCTGCTTATAAGCAGATCAAGGAATCACTGATAGCACAGGGTATACCTGAAAAAGAGATTGCTTTCATGCAGGATTATAAGAAGAGCGATGAGAAAATAAAGCTCTTCAGGGCGATGAATGAGGGGAAGGTACGGGTGCTTATAGGTTCATCAGAAGCCATGGGTACGGGGGTGAATGCTCAGAAGAAGCTTGTAGCACTGCACCACCTTGATCCGGATACTTATCTGCCGTCAAATATTGAACAGCGCGAAGGGCGGATAGTCAGGCAGGGGAACGAGAATGAGCAGGTCAGGCTGTATGCCTATGTTACCAAGGGCTCTTATGATGAAACCATGTGGCAGTTCCTGGAGACAAAGCAGCGCTTCATAGACCAGTTCCTCTCCGGAGAAGCTTCGGTTGACGAGGCTACTGATATTGATGGTGGAGCTGATTCTTTTGCCATGGCGAGGGCTATGTCTTCTGATAATCCGCTTGTGCTGGAAAGAGCCGGTATTGAGGCTGATATCCAGAGGCTTGAATCCCTTCGGCGGGCACACTTCGACGATCAGCAGCTTTTACGTAAAAACGTGCTGAAGGCTGAACAGAATCTGCCTGAATATCGTAAAGAGGTTGCAGCACTGGAAAGCCTGATAGCCAAGCGCACTGATACCAGTGGTGAGCGCTTTGTTATGAAGGTTGGCAAGACTACCCTTGATAAGCGTAAGGATGCAGGGGAGGCCTTAGGTAAAACCATAGAGAAGCTGCTTGATGACAGAGTAGGGACTGACTGGCACACTATCGGCGAGTTGGGAGGTTTGAAGGTTAAGGCTCGTTCCGGTGAAGTGATGCGAATGCCCTGGGTAACTATTTCTGTGGGTATAGATAAGACTTTCAGTTCTCCCTTATCGTTTCAGGGGATGGAGGGGATTGTTGATCTTGATCCTGTTGGTCTGGCAATGAAGCTGGAGAATCTTGCCAGGCGGTTTGATGTAGAGCTTGAAACTATCAAGGGAAATATTGCCCGGGATGAGAAGCTATTGAAGGATAGTCAGGAGCGAGTCGGTAGGCAGTTTGAGCATGCACAGACTCTTGATGAGAAGCGGAACAGGTTGAATGAGATTGAGACGATTCTGAAGGCTGATGAGCAGAAGAGTGAAACAGGTGTTGAAGCAGAAGCAATACAGGATGAAGCGCGGAGCAAAGCGGGAGAGCACGGGGTTTTCTTAAGAGGAGCAACTGTACGGGGAAATGTTGATTTAAGCCGTGATGAGATTGAGAGTTATGCTTATGAGCTTGTTGCCGGTGTAAAGAAACCGTTTTTAAAGGTTGTTGATGATGTCTCTGAGCTTCCTTTTGATGCGCCCAAGGATACCAAGGGAGCCCGGAGAGGTAAGACTATCTATGTTGTTGCGGGGAATATTTCTGATGCGGCAGACGTTCGGCAAGTCATCGCTCATGAGATGATCGGGCATTACGGACTTAACGGCTTTTTCGGTGCTCAAATCTGGACGGCGCTTGATACTATTCATGAAAGAAACCCCCTTATCAGGCAGTCTGCTGATGAATGGGTAAATGATAACCCAGATGTTATTGCAAAGCAAAGGCTTTCAATAAGCGGTACGAAATACCGGTCTATAGAAGAGGCTATGGCACGACTGGTAGAGGAAGGAAAGCCGTATGCGTATGCTCTAAGCCTTGTGAGAAGGATTCAGGAGCTGCTTCAAAAGATAGGACTTAATCGCTTTGCAACTTATCTTGAAAGCAAGACAAATGCTCAGGCGTTGCAAATGCTAAAGAATGCCGGTTTGTATGTGGAGCGTGGGCAGAGAATATCGGATGAGATGATCGAGCCGTTGTTCCCTCAGTTTATGGTTGACAGGAATGATGGCAATTACCCGAAAGCAGGTAATATTGTTGACGGTCTATTTGTTAGAGAAAATATTCCAAATACAAACTCAATCGCAGCTTCTTTTACAAATTATACAGTTTTGAAAGGAGTCAGGGAAATTTCAATGTCCGAGTTTAATGGACAGTATGAAAAGTCCGAAAGAACAAAAACACTGGCAGAAGACATAGAAGCGTCAGGAGAGATTAATCCCCTGATAGTCGCGATAGATAGTGAAGGCCCATATATACTTGAGGGCGCTCACAGATTTGACGCTCTCGGGATAATGGGTAAAACATCTTTTCCGGCAATGGTGGTGATTGATAACGAGCAAGTCATGTTTTCACGTGAAAAGAATCGTGATCGTAAAGCTATTGCTGATACGTTTATGAAAGCAGTAGACGGAATTAAATTATTAGATGTTCTTAAATCAGTTGGTAATTTCATGAACCCGTTCGAATACTCGCGGTTTGTGAAGGCACTGGAGAAGCGTAATTATCAGGAGGTTAAACTCTTTTTTGATAATCACCTAAAAACACCGCTCTGGGTTAAAGAGAGTGATCCTGCTGCTGCTCCAATTTATGATGAGGCGGCAGAGCGGGAAGTAAAGCGCTTTGAATTCCATATCAGGATGTTTGGCGGGCTACTGGAGAAAGCAGGGAAGCTTACAATTTCAGAGCGGTTAAAAAAGCTGGTGCAATTTTCAGAGAAGGAGTCACGCTGGACACAGATTAAGCGCGAAGGGTACACTCACTTAAGTGACAAAGAGAAAGCGGCGTTTGATGTGTTGAGGTTTGAGGGTGACGCGCATAATAAAGAGTATGAAACTTTTGAAAACGCCATGCGGAATAACAGAATCAAAGCATCCGGACTGACACGGAAGGCTTTTGGCTTTTACCGGCGTATGATCGACTTTGAGCACGAGACTTTTGAGACTAAGCTAAAGATTGCCAGCGAAAATATGGAAGAGGCCGGGATGGATACGGAAACGATCAAAGGGCATATTGCCGAGTACCGTGAGAAGTTTTCCAAAATCAAGGGCTGGGTACATCGTGATCATGGTGACGGTGATTACGTGGTAAAAGTCCACCATGTGATTGATCGACTAGATTTCAGTAGTGACGTTGTTCAGCACAAAGGGGAGGCCGCTGACCGGATAAGGCTTAATTATTATCCTGGCGTTGATATAGCCCAGAAGATTGAAAAAATTACCGATGAATTTGGCGGGTCTTATATGCAGACTACTTCCGGTGTTCATATTATGCTGTTTAAAAAAGGGGAGGGCTCTAATGCGCTTGAAGCTTTTAATAATATTAATTTACAGGATGCTGCCGGTAATTATAAGAGGGTGCTGGTGTATAACCATTTTCAACAGACAGAGAATGCCGCTGCAACGTTGGAAAAGAGTGTTAAACGAAACCTCGCATCTGCCATGCCAGTTACTTACCGAGATGGACATACTTACGTTACCAACTGGAACCACAGCGATAAACTGCAAGAATATGAATACCAGGCGCTACAAACGAGTGATATGGAGCTTGAGCGGGTTATTAATAGCTCCTTGGTGAAAGCCCGGCAGCGGGGGGAGCTTACCGATGAAGAGCTTGCAGATGTGCAGTCTGCTGTTATCCAGACTATTGCCGAGACGCTGCTTGGCCGTGGCGCTGGTTTGTACCAGATCCGCAGGGCAGGATATTTGATCGAAGGGTATGATCGAAATAATGCCGTTGCCAAGTTTGAGGATTATGTGAATGGCGTTGCAGGGATGTTCTCCAAGGCTCGCTATGCTCTGCGGCAGTATAAGAATTTGAAGAGAGTTCCATCAAAACGGAGGGAGTGGGCGTTTCAGTATGTGGAGGATTCACTTCGTAATATGACCTGGAGTGATAGACTATCCGGAGACGTGCGGGCGCTGACATCACTCTGGTATCTGGGTTTCAGCACAAGCTGGATGCTGATAAATGCGACACAGCCATATACTTTCGGGCAGGCTGAGTTGTCAAAACGGACAAAGTGGGCCGGTAGCAAGATTGTAAAGGCAGAGCTGGATATTCTTACCAGGCGGTTGTCTAATGATGAGCAGGGTATTTTTCTGGATGATGCTGTGCTCACTCAAGAGCGCGAATCTTTTGCAGCTGAACTTGCTGCTACAGGTGAGATGGGAAAGAATATTGTTTCCCGTGGTATTCATGGTGCTGTCAAGGTTTCGATGGCGATAGGCCAGAAGGTTGAGGTGTTGAACAGGCGGACGACTATATTGGCTGCGTATCGGGTTTTCACTGGTCAAGGGATGGCTCGGGATAAGGCTTTAAAGGAAGCGCTGCATGTCAACTCTTTGGTGAATATCGATATGGGGAGGCACAACTTACCAAAGTTTGCCAGAAATGCTATTGGTAGAAGCTTCTATACCTTACAAACATATATTCAGCATGCGCTGAACTATATCTGGCATAACGTTTCATCGGGTCGGCGCGAGGATCAGAAAGCAGTTTTCAGGTTGCTTTTTGCCATGTTTCTGTTGGGGGGGATGAATGCCGGTATTCCTGGAAGTGACGAGTTCGATAAGTTTTTGAGACGCTATTTCGGTTATTCGCCCAAGCTGGCGCTTCGCTCATTTCTGAAACGGAGTGCCGGTGATTATGAATCCTTTTCTGAAGCTCTTGACGGGTTTGTCTGGCATGGCGTACCTGGTTCTCTGGCTTCTTTAGGTTTTGGTGTTTCGCTTACCGGTGCAATTCAATTCAGGATACCGATTATCAGCAGCTTGATAGGCGGGGACAAGTTAATGCAGGCGGCTACAGGGGCACTTGGCGGACTGGTTAATAAGGCGGTTATGGGATCAACTGCTTTATGGAGGGGAGATAATCTGAGGGCGGTTGAATATCTGGCACCGACTGCGGTTGCCAGTATTTTCAGTGCTTACAGGCAGAGCAGTGAAGGGGTGCGGACTTCGCACGGCAAGCCGGTTTTTTACAAGGGTCAACCACTGAAAATGAATAGGGTTGAAGCCGGAATGAGGGCTTTTGGAATTCAGCCGGCCCGGACTGCTGATATCAGTGAGACACGAGGCATTGAACGGCATTTGAACAAGTTCTGGAGTGATAAACGTAAGGATGCTGTTGATGGCTACAGGTTTAGTGGCGGAGGTATGGCTGAACCACGAAGTTTTAATCAGAGGCTTAAGGGCTCGCAGGTTGATGGGTTAGTGCTTCCTATTACACGAGATACCCTGAAAGAGAGTAAACCTAATAAACGGGCTGCTTTATGGGAACGTCGTCATGGTCTTGATTAATCTGCTTGACAAAACCGGAAGTCTTTTATATGCACGTTGTTAATGTTCGCTTAATTGACGAACAAGGGGCGTTAGATGATTTTGCGGACGATGAATAATAATGAAGCGCCTTTGGTTGATGCTGGCGGACAGCTGGCTTCTTATGCCAGGCTTTCATTTCAGCTGGTTGACCGGTGTGGCCGTGTTGTACGTAATGCTGTTGATGCTCTCAGTCTGGAGACCGTCGCTACCGGGATTGTAAGTGTGACGGCTGATGTTGATGGTCTCTTTTCAGTTTCTCTGTGGCCTACAAGCAGGGGCGCTAACAGCTATTACTACAGGGTGCGAGGGTGTACCTCGATTGGGAGAGAGGTTATTGACTTTGTGGCACCTTTTCCGGATGGGGCAGGCTCTTTGCCATGGTCGGAGTTTATGGCGCTGGCAGGGCTTTGGCAGGATGGTCATGAGGTGGGAGCGGCTACCGGCCAGATAATCCTGGTTGAAACCCAGTCGGGGACATCGTTTGAACTTGGCGTGGCGATTGATCCTGATACACAGTTACCTACTACTACATTTACGGAGCTGGCATGATATTACGCTGGGCGGGTTATCTATCGGTTGTTTCTTTCTGCCTCTGGCAGGTTATTGCCTTGGCAGCTCCTGGTGATGTGACTACAGCAGCTGGTGGTGTCTTTCATAAATATTCGTTTGCCGGGAAGGGAAGCATCAAACCGACCAGGCCGAAAGATACCTTGCATTTTCGTTATACCTCAGGGGTTGGTGGTATCGATGTTGCTGGAAAGGTAGTTACTTTTACATTTCCGGCAGCAACGTTTTCGGGAAGCTATCTTGATTTAACCAATAAACCACTGCTTTTTTCAGGTGCTTACGCGGATTTATCCGGGAAGCCTTCTCTGTTTTCTGGTGTTTATGCGGATTTGACTGGCAAGCCAACACTCTTTAGCGGGAGTTATACTGACCTGACGAACAAACCCTCTATCCCCTCGGCGCAGGTAAATAGCGATTGGAATGCAGAGAGCGGGATAGCACAAATATTAAATATGCCTGCTTTTACCAGAGGCTATGATGGATATGACGGCTCCCAGATATTTACCGGAGCAGGTGCGCCATCATCGGGTACCGGCACAGCCAGTGATTATTATATGAACACATCTAATGGAGATGTTTATCTTAAGGAAGGCTCTCCAACTGCCTGGGCTTTAAAGGGCAATCTCAAAGGCCCTGCCGGGAATAATGGCACTAATGGTGCTGTTGGTAAAAACTATGTCTGTGTAATCACAGGCGGTATTCGCTCCTTGTTATATGACAAGGATTCACATAACCCTGTCCCAACTATGGTCAGTTTCGGTGTGGAGCTTCGTGAAGATGGCACAGTGGTTACTCCTGCCAGTTATTCATGGAGTGTTCCTGCCTCCGGTTCGCTTCTCTCTGGCTCATCATCTGCTTCGGTATTTTCGCCTACGGTCAATAGTACCTTTTCTCCGGCTTCGGCTGATAACCGGGTTGATGTGACGGTAACTTATGGGTCAGTTACCTGTAAGGCTACAGCGCCTGTACCGGCTACCAGGATAGGTGATACCGGTGCTCAAGGTAGCCCGGACACAAAAACCGATATTTACACCAAAATTACAACAGCGGTTAATGGTGATGTTCTCAACACTCAGGCGGGTAGCGGAGATGCAGACGGGTTTGCTTTCCGAACAGTAAGAGCTAAGGGCGGTGATATTCACCGAACTGATCTGGCTGTCGGACAGACATGGATACATGCGAGGCCAACAGATGCTGCTACTGCTGCCAAGTTTGGCATTAAAAATAGCAGTGGTACGCCGGTCATCCAGCTAAATGCTGATGGCTCGTTTACAGGTACTCTGGTGATTCGATGAAGAGATTTCGCGTAATATATTGTGGAGTGGTTTTTCTGGTTCTAACTTCAACCGGCCTCTTTGCGCAGATATGTACAACTCCATCTGAAGGGTATGTTCGCAGTTATCGCCCTGTAGGGGTTACTCCGAATTATCCGCCACCAGAAGAGCCGGAATGTTTGCCTTATACCCGAGACACTGGCGCAAGCAATACACCTTTCTGTTTCCAATGCCATCCACACCAGTATCAGGGGTGGATGCGAAAATACTGGAGGAGCTGATGAAACTATATTTGTTATTACCTCTGCTGTTAATACTCACAACCTGTAGTGAAATCTGTCACGCAGGGTACAGTGTTTACGTTTCTCCACAGGTTCCGGAGTTTGTGACTGTCAATGGCCCATATGGTACTGAAAACTGGCCAAACTCAGAGGGTCAGGTATTGCATCCTGACCACTTCTGCAAGCCTGCCAATTATTCCCGATTTACTCCGGAGGAGAGTCGCAGAACTGAAATTATACGGAGCTCAACCGGCACACTGACAGACGTTCAGGTTTTGGCTGTCTGCCCTGACATTTTAAATGTCAAGTATCAACGTCTGTGGGAGGCTGCTTCTGCATGGGAGCGACGAAATATAAGCGGTGTTGCTTTGTCACTCCTGACGCTCGGAGTTTCTCAGGGGAAACCGAAGGCTCTGGCTATCGCTGCATGGAGTAATCGGCTATGGACAGACACATATTATCCTCGTAAGGCTTTGATTAGTCTGAATAGTGAGCCGGATTATGATTTCAGTGTGGTTGGTGATATGCCTTTTAGTGTGCCGGAGCTGGCGGCGGAGGTCTGGGGACAATGATTTAGAAACCTGCTGATAGCTCTTGACCAGGCTGTTAATGCCTTATTTGGCGGCGATCCGGATGAAACAATTTCCAGTCGTTTCGGGAAGCGGAGTAATCGGAATTTGTTCCGCAGATTTATTGATAGTCTTTTTTCCTGGGAGCCAAAGCATACGGCAAACAGTATTGAGGTTGATGAAGGAAAAGACTCTATTTTGAAATAAGGAGGGGTGGTGATATGAGTGACCGCAGTCTTACAGATGCAGATGCAGCAGCAATTGCCTCAGAGTTACATAAACTGCATATCTGCCGGTTTGATGGCGTCTCGGTGGAGGATATGCTGTTTATAAAAGATCTTCTGTCCCTGTATAAGGAAACCCGGTCTGAGTTTATTAAATGGGCTGTAAGGGGTGTTGTGTATGGCTCCTTGATACTTATCAGTATCTTTGCTTATTTCAAGTTTAGTGGAACAAAGTAAATGCCTACCTGCCCTGATTGTGGAAACCTGTTGAGGCATGAAGGCGGGTGCAAGGTCTGCCCGGTGTGCGGGTGGTCTGCATGTGAATTGTCCAGGATGGAAAGGAGTGGTGATGATACTCGTTGAGCAGTTTAAAAAATGTTTTCCCCGGAATTCTGAGCCGGAAGAGTGGACTGAAGCAATTAACCAGATGCTGCCTAAGTACGAGATTAATTCCCAGTTGAGAGTTATTCATTTCCTTACACAGTGGGGGCATGAAACCGCAGGTTTTACCCGATTGGTTGAGAACCTGAATTATGATGCTGCCGGTCTATTAAGAACCTGGCCAAAGCGATTTAACGCGGAGAGTGCGAAGGAGTATGCCCATAATCCGCAAGCTATTGCCAGTAAGGTTTATGCGAACAGGCTTGGTAATGGCACAGAGGAAAGCGGGGATGGATGGACTTACCGGGGTAGAGGTGCGCAGATTACCGGGAAGGATAATTGTAAGGCTTTCGCTAAGGCTATAGGCCGTAGTTTGGATATGACAATTGATTATCTGATGACCAAGGCCGGAGCAATAGAGAGCGCCTGCTGGTTCTGGGATACGCGCAAACTAAATGCTATTGCTGATGCTGATGATGTGGAGGAGTTGACCAGGCGGATCAACGGTGGGTTGATTGGTCTGGATGATAGGAAGGAGTTGGCGGCGAGGATTGGCAAAGTATTTTCATAACAAAGAAAGAAGGAGGTTGAATATGTTCAGAAATAGTATTAATAATTTAATCCGGTCGGATAGGCCGGAGAGCCCTACAGATTTCGTGTTTATCGTGTTGGCGCTTATCTTGGCGGCGCTCTGGATTTATGCGACACAAAAACAGGTTCAGATCCCGCACTTTGATGCGGTTGTGGCCTTTCTGGTTCTCTGTAAGGGTGTGAAAATTGCTGGTAACTGGCAGAAGTCGAAGTTTCCGCAATCTTCAGTCCCTGCTGAGACACCTCAATGAACACTAAAGAGCAGGTCAAGAATGCGGCTGAACGGGTGAATATCACCATTCAGAACGTGCAGAGCAAGCCACGGTGGCAGCTGTATCTGGTTGGCAGCGTGATTCTGTTTATTGCCGTCTATTTTGTGTGGTGCAAGCTTTCTCCAAAACTGAAGTCTGTTGAAAACTTTGTGCCCGCGACAATAGCCGAGCCTGTTGAAAAGCTGCAAAAGGTGCCTATTGCGGTGAAGCAGGTATTTGTTTTTGATAAACTACAGGCTGGAAAGAAATTGGATATTCCGATAGCGGAGGCAAGCGACAGGCATGAACAGATTATTGATGCTGTTGATGTCAGGCCGGGAGCAAAGGCTGTTGGCTCTCGGGTTGTGACGTTTTATAATTCGACAACAGGACAGACTCACTCGGTTGTTAAGGATATTCCAAGGTCGCTTATGTCGTTTGAGCGGGGGAATGAATTGGGGATCGGTTACGGTTTGAGCCGTGATGGGCAAATGTACGCTGTCAGGCTACGAAGGGATATTGCCAGGGGTGGCAGCGTTTATCTGCTGGGAGAGATTGAAGGGAGTCAGTCATCTGTGAGAGGGATGGAGGGTCGGGTATCTGCCTGGGCGGTTTACCGCTGGTGATAGATTAGTAAACCCACTTCGGAACTTGTCATTTTTTCAACGCTGCAATAAGCTGGAATCATTCAATAAAAAAAGAAACAGGCAAAGTTCAGGTTCTTGTGCTCGCAAGGGTGTGCTGGTTCGAGTCCAGTCTTCGGCACCAAAAATTATGACCTGTCTGCTTTCGGACGGTTATTTAAGGCTGTTTAAGGGCCTTTCTCGACAAAATATATTTAGTTCGTCGAGGAAGGCCTTTTTTTACCCGAAGCTCTTTTTCAAATCACTGCTAATTGACCGAAGGATATGTTTATATCGCAACCTGTAGTCAGATGTTATCTCTCAAATAAACACGCTTTAATCATATTTAAGTTTATGTGGGTAAAAAATGCCACAAACAACAGGATGTTACGAAGGGGTCGCGTCCGAAAAAAGCTTACATTAATTGCCAGTTTTGGCCATTGATTGGCGTGTTTATTGCATTTATGCCTATATTTAATTCAAGCAGGCAGCTTCCTAAGTAAATTTGAGACAGTTTTTAAACATATTTTTATTGATAAATCAGGATGTGAGTGAGGTCACCATGAATAAGATAGTCGTCAAGAAGAACAGGGGCCTAAATATATTGGTGAAGTTTACTCTGGGCACTTTGTCAGCCTTGCTGGTAAGTGCGTTCATGTTTGAATCAGCCCTCGCTCTGGATAGACCTCTCTTGCACAATAGCAGCACATTGGGAACCAAATACGGAACATGGGGCCGCGACAAGGGGTGCAACTGGTGTCATTCCTCGTCAACACCCAATGTAAAGTCAATTGCTCAAACAGTTATTACTCCGAACGGACCACGCACTGTTATCTTTACCCTTATGACTACTACAATACCCGATCAAAACACCCTTACCGGCGGATTTGGTAATGATGCCCGTACGTATGGGGGGAATGGAGAGGGCGGATCAGCTAATATTTGCGAGGTTTGTCACCGCCAGACAACTTTCCATACTTACAGTGTTCCTGCACAGACAGGGCACTACAACAATCAGGATTGCATCAGATGTCACAATCATGGAAGGGGATTCAAGCCTGAATCTCATGAAGTGCCTTATTACGCAACCGCAGGTGTAGGCCATTCAACAACCTGCTCTACAGCTACCGGCTGCCATGCCAATATCAATTCTTCAGCACCTTACCCAACAGCCGGTTCTGCGCCTGATTGCCGCGCTTGCCATATTAAGGACGATCCAACTTCTGTCACCAACTGCGCCAGCTGTCATGGCGATGGAACAGCCAGCGGCAGGCCATCAGGCTCTGTCGCTCCGGATAGAGCCGGAAGCCATGCCGAACATACAGCTATTTCCGGAGTTACCTGTGCCACCTGCCATAACCCTGGAGGAACCGGCGGTAATGCAGATCATGGCAAGGGAAACAGAGGCGTAAACGCAGCGCTAGTCAACCTGACATCCTCTTTTGGCTGGAATAACGGCGATTCTACCTGTTCCACCGCCTCCTGCCATTCCAGCCCATATGCATCTGGTACAATAACTTCCCCGCCATGGGGTACCGACGCTAACTGCGGAGCATGCCACAAAGGTACCCCCGGCGATTTTCTTGGTAACGGCGCACCAGGGACAGGCAGCCACAGCGTGCATATGGCAATTGCCGAGATAGCCTGCAATAATTGCCATGCTGGTGCTGCAAGTGGTGTTACCGGTGGTAATCATCACGATAATGGTTTTATAAATGTTACCAGTGGCTATCCGGTTACTGCAAAACATGCAGCCGGTACCTATACAGGAACATGCAGTACAGCGTCCTGCCATGCCAACATCTATGGACCAGGTTTCAGTACTACTCCGGTATGGGGTACAGTTGCCCACTGCGCAGCCTGCCATAATGGCACTCCAGGTTTATTCCAGCTCTATGGCGCCCCGGCGACCGGTAGTCATGCCAAACACCTCGAAGCGCCGGTATCTGCTACCTGCGGCAATTGCCATGACGGTGCAGTTAGTGGCACCAGTGGCGGCAGCTCACACAGAAACAACAGCATTGACGTGACAAACGACTATACCGGTTCGCCGGTCACAAAACATACTTCAGGAACTTATACAGGTTCTTGTCAGAACGCAGCCTGTCATGCCAGTCCCTATGCAGCTAACACCATAGTTTCACCGCTCTGGGGGGCTGAAGTAGGGTGTGCGGCCTGCCACACAGCCGAGGGTCTGTTCCAGAACAGTACCGGTCATCCAAGGACCGGTAGCCACAGCAAGCATATGGCTCTGAATGCTGCTGCCTGTAACCAGTGCCATGCTGGTGCGGTTAAAGGAGTAAATCCTGGTACTCGTCATTTGAATACTTTTGTTAACGTAACCGGTGGCTACTCTACCCCATCTGTTACCAAACATCCTGTAGGAACATATAGCGGTACCTGTGCAAACAGCTGTCATACAAACGGCAACGGAGTTGACCTTGCGTCCCCGAGATGGGGTGTGGCAATGTCTGCAAACTGTAGCGGGTGCCACGGCGGTGCTTCAAATGTCACTCCTGTAACGGCAATTCTTGCAACTGGCAAGCATCGTTCACACATGAACAATATCTCAACACTTGGCAAGGGGAACAATCTCAAATGCGCAGAGTGTCACGCCAAAACAGTTTCTCTGGCCAGTAACATACAAGTCACCAATAACTCCACTCATGTCAACTTGCTAAAAGATTACTCCGGTGTCAAGGCAGGCGGCAGCGACAAATACAGCGTAGCGACCAAGATCTGTTCCAATGTTTATTGCCATAGCAGTGGTCAAGCTCTTCCTGTCTACACAAATATGACCGGATCCAAAATTTGGACTGGCGACGCCAAATTTGACTGCAACGGTTGCCATGGCAACTACCCGGGTCAACCCAACTACTTTGGAGCTCCAAACTATCCCAACAAATATCAGGGAACCCTTGCAACAGCTAACAGTCATGAACGTCACACCGTTGTTGCCGGCGACACCAACTCTACCGCATGTGCCAAATGTCACGTAACATCGGTTGACGCCTCAGTACCCAACAAGTTCAGGGATTACTCATCAACGCACCTGAACATGTCACGTGATATTGCCTACCGCTATACCTTTGCCGGGTACTCTGAAGTATATAATACAACCTTGAAGAGCTGTGCAACTTACTGCCACAGCAACGTTCAGACCCCTGGAGTGGTTGGTGGTCCGGCAACCTACTACTCGAAACCTGCCTGGGGTGACAACAACACAATGACCTGCTCAAGCTGTCACCGTGACATCTCGACACTTGCAGAAAATCCTGCAGACCTGACCTTCGGCAGTCACCGCCGACATGTTGCTTTTACCAATCTCACAAGCGGCAATGCCGGTGCAGGTTATGACTGTTCCCTCTGCCACGGCGCAGCATACAGCGCTACAGCAGCCGATACCCCTACACATGCCAATGGTGCCATTAATCTTCCCTTTACCGGTAAGGGAGCAGGCACCACTTACAGCCAGGGTTCAGCCAGTCTTCCAGGAAATGGATATGGTACCTGTTCAACCAGCAAGTGCCACGGCAGGGGGGTTAGAAACTGGGGTATCAGCACGACCATTCATGTCTGTGAAAAGTGTCACGGTTCGGCCAATACCGCCATCAATCAGGGTCAATTCAAGGATACCGGCGGCAGTCCGACCGGTAACTACGCCGGGAGTCACGTTTCCCACATGGCCAGCACCCATAACCTTATGGCACCTATTCAGTGCTCTGAATGTCATGTCGTACCTGCCAATCTAAACAGTTTCAATCATATGTCCAGTATGCCGGCGAATCTGACATGGGGACCTCTCTCTACCCGTAACAGCGTAATTCGCGGCTATACAAGTGCTGTAGCAATACCTATGGCACCCCAGTATGTCTATGGACAGGCAGGCTCCCCAGGAACCTGTAACAACACGTACTGTCATTCGGGTGTAAAGTATAAGAACATCTCCAGCGGTGCAATAACCCCTCAGGGTAAAAAGCCAAGTCCCAAGTGGAACGACCCTGGCTACCTCGGAGGTACAGGTTGCGATACCTGCCATGGCTATCCGCCGTCCGGAACTCATCCGCAGAGCAACAGCTGCAGCGCCTGTCATGACCATGTCAGCCAATCCAACCTGAGCATGGAAGACAAGTCAAAGCACCTGAATGGCGTGGTCAATACAACTGTTGACGAATGCCTCGGCTGCCATTCATCCACCGGCTGTTCTGAAGCTGATGAATTAGCTGGAAAATGTTTCAACAGGAAGCTGGTCGGTGCCCACAACACCCATACCGATGTTGAACTGTTCCTTGCCGGCAAAAAACTCTCCACCAACGACTATATTGATGCTGCCTGGATTTACAGTATCAAGTACCGGAAGGGTTTCCCGCAGTTTGCCTGTGGTTTCTGCCATCCAATGGATGTCGGTCTTCACAAGAACGGCGTGATTGAACTCGACCTTAATCCGAACAACGCTCTCCGAGGTTCTGTAAAGACCAAGAACAAGGATGGTGGCCCATGGGTCATTGAACGTCATACACAGACAGTTGTATGTAATAACGTTTATTGCCACAGCAGCGGCTATGTTTCCGATAAAACCAACCAGTATCAGTTCCAGAAGACACCGGACTGGTACTTCTCAGACAAGAATGCCGGGGCAAGTGCCTTTGATGGTGTCGACAACTGTGCCCAGTGTCATGGCAACTCGCCCAATACACTATCTATAACATTCGAAAACAGGACATCTTCCAAGGAAGGGTCATCAGCCCATGCCCGACATGTTGTTGGCAACCACTACAAGGATGTTTTCGATGGCTACTCCGGCAAACTGGCATATGCTGGCGCCCCGGGCTCCGGAGCTGTACACGGTGATCCGAGTACCTCGACAAATTTCAATTGCAACCTCTGTCACTACAACACAGTCAGAGATGCTTTCAACGATCTGGGGAGCACCTGCAATACTTGTCATAAGTCCTCAGGTGGTACAATTCCGGGTGGTCTCAAAGGATCGCTCCGCGTCTACTCCTCTGTAGATAACAAGAACCATGTCAACGGAAATGTTGACATATCCTTTATCCAGCCGTTCCAGATCAGATCCAAGGCTCAGCTCCGCAACAGCATCAGTTCTGTCCAGTCAGTCTACACGAGCTGGACAAGGGTCAAGGGTTACAAAACCTATAGCTCTAACGACATCTCACGGAGTACCCCGAGTTACGTAGGTGGCACATGCTCTACTGCCTCCTGCCATAACGGGACATTGATGGAGTGGCGTACCAAAGGGCCTCTAAGCTGTTCCGCATGCCATGTCGGGCTGCCACAGTAAGGAGAAATGTTATGGATTGCATGCAGAATAACCAGACACTAAATAATCAAATTTGTGCAAAGGCGGGTGAATGCGCATGGGAAAAATAATCGTGAAAAACATCAGTTACATGGGCTGGAAGGCGAGAATTGGTCTGATTGCGATATTTACCTTGCTCATCAGTTTATTCATCTATGATGGCCTGTATCGGGCGAGGGGATCGATTGCGACTGTTGTGACCGGCACTGCCTGGCAGTCAGTCCATGCCGCAGCGCCTGCCGCAGCAGTGGGCAAGAACAATAACTATGTGGTCACCTCCTCAGCAGGGTATACTCCAGCCGCCGGTTCAAGCCGACTTCTGCTGGTTTCTGTATACTACGAGCTTGTAACAGCCTCAATGCCGAATAACGGCATGACAGTTACCTATGGTGGTGCCACCGTAAATCCAATAGTGACAACTACAGGAACTGCCAGAACTGCGCATGTATGGCTGGGATACGTGGCAGATGCCAATATACCGGCGGGCAGCTCCACTGTAACGGCTACTTATACAAGGAACAGTGTCGCAACCACCGTTTCATCCGTCGCGATAAAGGTCGGTACCTATAACGGCGTAGATCAGGGCTCTCCAATTGTCGGTTCCACTGTAAACCAGGCTGCTAATGTTACTGTTGCCGGTGCTGCAGCAGTCAGCTACGTAACCGGCGGTAAAACGGTCGTCGCAACGAGCAACGGCGGCGTAACTGCTACACCTGCCTATACTGCTACACCTACGCTCACTACAAATGCAGGCGCAACAAGCACAACCGGCCAATCTGCATATATTGCCGAAACAGCAGCACATGCTTCATCGAGCAGCGGTACTGTTTCGATCACCTATTCCGGTACAACTACTGCTAACTCAACTATTGCTGTTGCATCTCTGCGACCCGCCGTAACTACCCTGGGCATCGGCATTAACGGTACCAGCGCAAATGTTGCACCAGGAGCAGCCAACCAGAAGCTGGGCGGGTTCTCTCTTGTCACCGGCTCTGCCGGCACCACCGACTCCATTACTGACCTTACTGTGACTACAACCGGCTACAATGCCATCGGCAGTATCAGCATCTGGAATGAGGCCGGTAGCACTCAGTACTTCACAACGGTTAACAATCCGGCATCGAACACCATAGCTTTTAGCGGCGGCACGCCGCTTCCGGTCACCAGCACTGCTGCCAACTTCAAGATACAGGTAACGTACAAGACAAGGGGAGGTGGTGCACCGTCCGGTTTGACCTCCACAACAGCATACGTTTCCGCTTTAACGTCGACCAACACACTTGCCGGTTCCGACAGTGCTGAAACCACCCTGACACTCAGTAACGTCCATGCGGCCTCAACCTGGGGAACCTGTACGGCATCAGATAATCAGGTGCTCCTCAACTGGACCAAAGGGACTGGCACCCAGAGCCTCATTATCGTTCGCTACACCAATGCCGCTTCCGATACCACCAAACCGGTCGACGGGAATACCTACACGGTTGGCACTGGCTTCGGCACCGGCGGAACAATCCGCTACAACGGCGCCGGTACTACCTACACCGATACCAGCGGTGTTGTTAACGGCACTACCTACTATTACAAGATTTTTGAATATGACACCTACAATAACTATTACAACGCATCTGATGTCTGGACACCTGCCCTGACACCGGTTACATCCGATCCGGAACCCCCGGTTGTTGCTCCCGGTTTTGCAGCTTCAACTCCTGTAAATACAGTCAACATCCCGATCACAGACGGCTCCTTCTTTGCAACTGATGTGGGTTCAGGTGTTGCAGGCTATTTTATAACATTGAATGCGACCCCCCCATCTGCCGGGGCAGGAGGGTGGTCAGCCTCACCGCATACTACGTTTACCGTTGCCGGCGAGGGTGTATACACTCTCTACCCCTGGGCAAAGGACGCAGCCAGTCAGGTCTCTGCTGTATATTCTGCGCCATTGACTGTGACGGTTGACCTTACAAAACCAACGGTCACTGCTTTTTCTGTTACATATGACTATGTACCCGGAAGTGCGGTCAAAACCTTCCAGATACCTGTCGGATCATTTACTGGATCAGACACGGGTGGATCAGGGCTCAATGCATATATGATCACCACAACTGCGACAGCACCGGCAAATAACGATCCAAACTGGCTGGGATCTCCTCCGGCCAGCTACACGGTAGTGAGTGATAATGATTACACACTCTATCCCTGGGTCAGGGACGCTGCCGGTAATGTCTCAAATCTGTTCGGCTCCCCGCGTACAGTTAAAGTTGATACAACGCCCCCGTCAGGTATGTTGCCAAGTTCACCTGCTGATGAAGCGATAGACCTTCCTCAGGCAACTTCTGTCTCTTCCACGCCTGCTACTGACGGTAGCGGCGTCGGCGGCATTCTTTACCAGTTTCAGCTCGACGGCGACGACGCCTCAAGCATTAACAGTGGCTGGCAGGCAAGCACCACATATTCACCTTCACTTGTCAAGGGTGTTCGTTATGTCTGGAAGGTCAAGGCCAAGGATAATCTGGGGCTCGAGTCCGCATACTCAACTCCTCGATCGTTTACAATCATCGCCCCCTGCGTTCGAAACAATCCGACTCTTACCCTGCTAACCACATCTGGTGGTATCGCCAAGACAATTACAGCTTTTGAAGGTACTGCTGATTATGAACTCAAGATCTGGAACAATGATACAGGGGACTGTGGTTCTACTACCTTCAACCTCTCTCTTGCAGATGTTGTCCCAGGCGATTATACCGGCCATTTTCTCCCTACTGTCTTTACTGAGAATTCATTGACAACCATTGCGGTAAACCTGCCAACCGGCGGCACCAGCACCAAGGTGGTGCAAGCCAAATCAGCGCCGGATGAGGATACCGGTGTCATGAGTACTACTGCAACTGCTGCTGCAGATCCTAACCATCAGGCACAGACAACCGGTTTTGTCCAGACAACGCTTAATGTTGTTACCTGCGTTGCCAAAACTCCGCTCCTCATCGTAGGCCCTGATTCCGGCTATGTAAACCGGGCAGGTAAATTTGTCTACACGATTACTGTCAAAAATACCGACACCGGCTCTGCCTGCCCGAATGTAGTCTATAACCTGACAGTCCCCACTGAAACCAACAGTACTGACTTTGATGCATCGCTGCTGAATACCGCGTCGTTGACTCTCGGTTCCGGTCAGCTCGGCTCTGCTACGCTTACAGTTTCTGCCAAGTCAACGGCAACAAAAAATGCGTTCAACATAAGCACCATTCATGTTGGAGCAGGCGGTCACACCTCACCTGCTGATGTTACGGTACGTTCCACAGTCAACAATCCGATGCTTCACAACTCGGATAATGTCAATTCAACGAAATGGAGCGTAAGTGGTGGCTGGGGTATCCCCAACGGAAGATACGGCGAGATAAGATGTGAGACTTGCCATGTCGGCGGCGGTGGAGACACGAGTAATGCAAAGAGGATCAACGAAAGAATCTATACTCCATATACATCAGGTGCTGCTCCAAAATTCCCCGGAGATGGCCAGACAGTGGCGTATCGCCGCTATATTGGTGTCTCTCCGACCCAGCCGGTGCTAGGCTGGGATGCCGGAGCAACCCCACGTGCCGGTTCGACAAGAGTTTGCGAGGTATGTCACACCTATGATGCCTCAAGAACTAACGGAGCAATGGCGCACCCGTATTCAACCGGGGCAACACTTGGAAATCATTTCAATACAGACGGCACTGACTGTACCCGCTGTCACAAGCATAACCTTGGTTTCGGTGCTGCAAACATGCTCTGCACCGGTTGCCATGGCAACAATGCTGTAACAGAAATCAACGCTGCCAACAGATTTGTGGTTGCCCCTCCGACCACCACAACAGGTGCCACCGGAACGCTCACCGGAACCGGTTTGGTCAGCAACAATCCCAAGGTTGGTGCACATCAGACACATCTTCAGTTGCTGAACGGCTTCACCAACTACAGCTCGGTTGATTTCCGTTGTGTCGGCTGTCATGGTAACGGATCGGGTAACGGTACGATACCGACTAATTTCACTCATGCTGATGGCAGTTCTATCCCTGTATTCCAGGGTCTGGCTAATAACAGGGGGGCTCGGACACCGTCATTCAGCAGTGCAAACCTGACCTGTTCCAACACCTACTGTCATAATCCGGCTGGAACCGGTGGCACCCTGGCTGCTGCCAACTCCGGATCTGCAATCTTCCCGTCATGGACAACTGCCGGCTACATTGCTGACGGCACTGCCAAGACAGACAATAACTGCAACCGCTGCCACAAGGTTCCGGGTAGCCCGGGGTTCAGTTTCCAGGCTTCGCACTCCGAAACTACAGTTGTGGGTTATGACTGTACCGGTTGTCACGGTCATAATGGCGACAGTGCTGGCGAAGTCGGCAAGCGCCATATCGATGGTATCAGATACGCCGGTGGAAATTGCAATCACTGCCATGGTTATGATTCAACAGATGCCGGTTCAACCTGGTTGCCGGCGCTGAATGTTGCCGGAGGCTCAGGAGCCGGTCTTCATGCCAAGCATATCAATTTCATAAAGTCACGACTGAATATCGCTTCTCTTACTCCAGTAGGCCAGATATACGGCGCAGGTGAACCGATGGCTATCTGCGGAAGCTGTCATAGCAACAACACGTCGGATCATACACCTGGACAGACTGGTTCACGCCTGATCAACTTCGGAAGTGGCTCAAACACTATGGGTTCCGGTTATATTGGCAGCATGACTCTACAGTTCGGACCTTCGAATCCATCGTTCGACACCGGACCAAAAAACTGTTCAAACCTGCTCTGTCACTATGCGACAACGCCAAGCTGGTATTAAGAAGACATGTTGAAAATATCGTAATCAAAGCAGAATAAATTAACAGGAAAAGGGGAGGAGTGCATGAAGAAGTATTTCAGTTTTGTTGGTAGTTTGACATTGTTGTTTGGTCTACTGGTGCTACTGTTATTATCCATGCCACAGGAGTCAGTATCAGCACCGCTTGCCACCTGCAGTAACGGCGGACTTTCAGGATGCCACTTTACCAACAGCATGGTAAAGGACGGTACTGCCCGGAACAACCCGCCTGGCAGATTCCTCGGTACACACGCGAGGCACTCGGGATATTCGACATCCTCAGCAAAACGTGAATATACCTATGTGTGTACCTCATGTCACGGCAATGCCGGTGGTTACAGCAGCACCCATCAGAACGGATTCAAGAACATATCCGGTTCTGCTCTGCCCGGCAACAGGTACTCTCCCGGCAAGAGTATTGCCAATACCAATACTCCGACGTTCGGTAACTGCGGTAACATCTACTGCCACAGTTCCGGTCGTGCAACCGGCATGGGGCAGCGACAGTACAGCTCCGCCAAATGGGGAGGCGGCGGGGAATGCCGTGCCTGCCACGGCGGCCGTGTCTCTGCAGTCGGTGCTCCGGCACGCAGTACAGGCAACTTTACCC
>JANNRW010000376.1:0-3611 GCA_031401815.1 Geobacteraceae bacterium
ACAACGCGACCCCCACGCACGAACCGAGAACGGAGGAAAGCGTATCGGGCGGGCGGGCCGCCAGGATTTGCCCCATTCCCACGGTGGCTTTGGTTCTGGTTGTCAAGGTGATCGTGGTCACGGAAAAATCTCCCACCTCTCATCTGTTGATTTGTCAATGGATGGAGATAATCAAGCGGAGTTGTCCTGAAAAAGCTGAGCCCTTCAAAATGACTGTTAAAGAGAGCTGCTTCAATATAACCGGCACACTTGGCATAGGATGTGGTAATTCCGAGGGGCAAGCCGATTATGATGCATGAGATCAATCCAATCGCAGCAAGCAGCAGGGCGGCTTTCCATGGTTGCAGCGACCCTTCAGTAAAGGTCTCACGGCTCCATCTGCCCTGATGGTAGAGATGGAGGAAATAGGGGAGGGTGACCAGTGACAGGGCAGAGATGATTGGCAATGGATCAATATTCAGAGCCTGTGGCAGGGTGATTTGTCCTTTTAAAAAAGCGGAAGCGGCAGCAACAGATTTCCACCAGGGGAAAATTTCCGCAAAAAGGGCGCTTCCGATAATCAGCCCGATAATGGTGATGCCACTGGCAAGACTTCCAGCTCCGAACTTGTAGAGCGATCCTGCAACACACCCTCCGGAGAGAACCATGCCGATGCCAAACAGTAAACCACCAAGCAGAGTTGTCAGAGCAGGCGGGCTCATAAGGGGGAAAGGGTAGAGCGGGAGCCAGTCCATCTGTCTGGCCGCTTCGAACATCAGCATGCTGGCCATGATCGACAGGAGCAGTATGCGCAATTTGAAAACAGTTCTGAACAGGAAAAAGTCTCGGAACATCCCTGCCAGACAGAAGTCGGAGCGGTGCATGACAAAACCGGTGGCAAGGCCGAGCAACAGTCCGGCAGGTAGCATGAAAGTGGTAGGATCCATTGACAGCACTCTTTTTTCGCAAGATGATGCTTTTAAGGAACTCTAGCAGTTGTTACATTTAAATTCAATTTAATCTGCGAATGTTTACAGGTTAAATCTGGCTATTGGACTCTATTTATTAACAGAAAGAAATTTCTTCACAGTTGACGCAATACCGTCAGCATCAAGTCCCAGATTCCGGCGCAGTTCCGCCTGACTGCCATGTTCGATGAAGCGGTCAGGAATGCCGATCCGTTTAAATCGTAAACCGGTAATCTGCTCATCAGCAAAAAGCTCCATTACTGCGCTGCCAAACCCCCCTTGCAGAACGTTCTCTTCTATGGTTACTACCTTGCCGCATCTTGTTGCTACAGCAAGAAGGAGCTCCCTGTCGAGCGGTTTGACAAAACGTGCATTTACAACAGTAGCCCTGATACCGGCGGTCTCCAGCTCTTGTGCTGCCTCCAGCGCCGGGTAGACGGATGTGCCGATAGCAATCATTGCAACATCTTCGCCGCTTTTTAACTCTTCTCCCTTTCCCAGTGGCAGTTCACGCAGCTCTTTTTCCGGTTTGAGACCACAGGCGGCACCTCGTGGATAGCGTATGGATATTGGACGGTTAGAGTATATGGCGGTTTTCAGCATCCGGCGCAGCTCGTTTTCGTCTTTAGGCGCCATAACTGTCATATCCGGTAGATGACGGATAAAGGAGAAGTCAAAGACACCGTGATGGGTCGGCCCATCATTCCCAACAACTCCGCTTCTGTCCATGACAATAGTTACCGGCAGTTTTTGCAGGCATATGTCATGAAATAGCTGGTCATATGAGCGTTGGGCAAAAGTTGAATATATTGCTACGACTGGTCGGAACCCCTCAATTGCAAGACCGGCAGCAAAAGTAAGGGCATGCTGTTCAGCAATGCCGACGTCGAAAAAGCGGGACGGAAAGGCATTTGCAAAAGGTGTCAAGCCGGTACCTTCCGGCATTGCTGCTGTGATTGCCACTATCTTGCTGTCTTCTTTGCCAAGCTGAACCAGGGTTTCACCAAAAATCGAGGTGAATGTCTGCGGAGCGGACTTAGGGAGAGAGAGAGAGCCGGTTTGCGGGTCAAAAGGGCCGACACTGTGAAATTTCACCGGTTCCTTTTCAGAGGGTGGATAGCCGTGCCCCTTTCTGGTCAGCACATGTACTAGAACGGGCCCTTCAAGATTCCGGAGATTCTTGAATATATCGATCATTTTCGGAAGATCATGTCCAGGGAGTGGCCCCAGATATTCAAATCCAAGTGCTTCAAAAAGTGCGGCAGGGGTGAGAAACCCCTTGAGAGAGTGTTCCGCTCTTCTTGCGAACTGAAGGATATTGTTGCCAAAGGCCGGGATACTTGCAAGCAGGGAAGCCATCTCCTTGCGGAGGCTTCGATAGTAACTGCTTGTCATCTTGCGGGAGACAAAAGTTGAAAAGGCGCCGACATTTTTTGAGATAGACAGCTCGTTGTCATTAAGAACCACAATCAGGTTCTTGTTCAGATGACCGGCCTGGTTGAGCGCTTCGAAGGCGATGCCGCCGGTAAGCGAGCCATCACCTATTATGGCTATGGTTCTGTTGTCTGTACCCTTGAGGCTGCTGGCAACTGCCATTCCCAGCCCTGCAGATATGGAAGTCGAAGAGTGCCCGGTGCCGAATGCATCATGCAAAGATTCGCTTCGACTGGGGAATCCGGAAATTCCTCCTGATTTACGCAGACCGGGGAACTGCTCTCTTCGACCGGTCAGAATTTTATGTGTGTAAGCCTGATGGCCGACATCCCAGATAAAGCGGTCTTTGGGTGAGTCAAAGCAGTAGTGCAGTGCAACTGTCAATTCAACTGATCCCAGATTTGAAGATAGATGCCCGCCGGTCTGAGAGAGGTTCTCCAGAAGAAATCGACGGATTTCATCTGCCAATGGAGGGAGCTGCTCAACGGAAAGTTTCTTGAGATCAGCGGGGCTGTTTATGGTTTCAAGTATTGCGGACATATCTGGCTTCTCCTGCACTATTTAAGATTGAAAATTATCATAGATGTGCTGAAATATCATTCTTTTAACGCAACGCTTTCCGGAAATTCCATCTGACAAGGAGCAGCAATTGCCTTGCAGGGGTCGCTGTGATACAAATTACGCATAACTCTTTTGAAGGGGAAAATGTGAAAAATGGCGGTATCAGGGGTGCAGTAGCTTTTTGCCACATGCTCTTGCGTGAGAGGGTCAAGCCTGGCGACAGGGTAGTAGATGCAACTTGCGGAAACGGTCAGGATACTCTGCTCCTTGCAGAGCTTGTCGGTAGCAGCGGTAAGCTCTGGGGGTTTGATATCCAGAGCGACGCACTTGAGAGGAGTCGCGAAAGGGTTGATGCCGCCGGTTTAAGTAATCGGGTGGAGCTTGTCCATGCAGGTCACGAGCGGCTGGCCGATTATATCAAGGAACCGGTAAAAGCTGTAGTTTTCAATCTTGGTTATCTCCCCGGAGGTTGTCAGGAGCTTGCCACAAGAGGGGAAACCACCCTTATTGCTCTTGCTCAGGCGGCTACTCTGCTCTCTCCCGGAGGGTTGATCCTGGTCGCTGTCTATACAGGACAGGTCGGCGGAGTGGATGAGTGGGAGAGTGTCAGAGGGTGGGGGGAGTCTCTGTCACCGCGCGAGTTTGCGTATTCCGCACCAAGTCGGCCAC
>JANNRW010000377.1:0-1788 GCA_031401815.1 Geobacteraceae bacterium
GCGGAACTTGTGCAAATCGTGGCGACCAAATTGCGTCCGCCGTTCGGCGTCGTGCTGGGCTCCCCCGGCGAAGTCGCGGAGTTGGTCCAGTGCCTTCCCGACGGTGAGACGACGTGTTACCAGATGGATGTCCGTACACTAGGCATGCACCGGGTCTACAACAGCGCTTTCATGAATATGCTGAAAATGGAAGAGAACTCCAAGTACAGGCAGACGATCAAGAATGTACTGGAGTTCAACCCACAGGTATTGCAGCGTTTTGTCAACTTCATGAACAACCCTGATGAAAAGACTGCTGTCGAACAGTTCGGCAAGGAGAGCAAATATCTGGGGGCTTGTGTGCTTCTGGTGACCATGCCGGGACTTCCGATGATCGGCCATGGCCAGGTAGAGGGTTTTCACGAAAAGTACGGCATGGAGTATAAAAAGGCTTACTGGAATGAACCGGTTGACGAGCATCTTGTAAAGGAGCACGAGAGGCGGATATTTCCGCTCATGCGGCGGCGTTGGCTCTTCTCGGGAGCAGATAACTTTGTTTTCTACGATTTCAGAACATCCGACCATGTCAATGAAGATGTCTTTACCTACTCGAACATGGCTGGAGACCAGCGGGCTCTTATCCTCTTTCACAACAAATTCGCCACTACATCCGGATGGATAAGCAGTTCAACCTCAATGGCGACAAAAGAGGGTGGTGGAGAGATGGCATTGCGCCGGACAACGCTCGGTGAGGCGCTCCATTTCAAGGGGGATGGCCGCCACTATTACATCTTCCGCGACTATGCAGCTAATCTCGAATATATTCGTAACGGGCGGGAACTTTGCGAACAGGGTCTCTTCATGGAGCTGGCAGCCTATGATTATCATGCCTTTCTCGATTTCAGGGAGGTTTGGGATGATGATTACGGGACATACGGGCAGCTCTGTCATCAGCTTGAAGGGGGGGCGGTTCTTTCCATCGACGAAGAGCTGAAGCAGTTCCGTTACAAAGAGCTTATCGACCGGTTGAGAGTGCATCTTGAAAGTAACAACGCGCTTCTGACCGGCGCTTACAAGGATTTGACCCTAAAAGATCTTGCAGTAGTCAGGGAGAAATTCAGTGCGGATCAGAGTGCATTCATGCAGATGTTTGCAAAAGAGGCCGGGCTGCCGGATATTTCGACTGGGATAGAGCCGTTACTTGGCAAAGAGCTCGATTATCTGGAGAGAGAGGCAGAGCTTGAAGGATCGCTCCTGGCTGCCAGAACCGCCAGGGTGCTTG
The DNA here is from genome assembly GCA_031401815.1 of Geobacteraceae bacterium. Lineage (GTDB taxonomy): Bacteria > Desulfobacterota > Desulfuromonadia > Geobacterales > DSM-12255 > JANNRW01. The sequence goes on from JANNRW010000377.1 coordinate 1,262, forward strand.
CCTTTGCCTGGCTCACGCTGCATCGGCTTGGAGGGGTTGAAGGGCGCAAGGATCAGGAGGTGACAACTGTTAAACTGGTTGATCGTTTCGGCCTGTCGCGACCGCTTGAAGAGGAGCTCTACAGTGAAGTTGCAGAAGATGGCGACCAGTTGGCACTACTTGATGTTGCGTCTGTCATGGCGCTGTTCGGGCTTCTTCTTCGCTGGCAGGAGTTGATGCTCCACTCTGAGGCGAAGCTTGTTGCCTTGATTCCTGAACTGTTGGCCGATCCGGTGGTTGCCACATTTGTCGGCAGGCATGAAGGGGGCGGTTTCGAGTGGGTTATCAAGGAGCGGTGGGAGCTGATGGTGGAGTGGCTTGCTCTTGCTGCGGCAGTTGTTTCGACAGGTGATACAGAAGAAGGGGAGCTTGATTCCGTGCGGCTTGCGGGGATCAGGAGTTTGGCAGGGTTTATGGTGAAACTCGGCAAAACCGCCGGTTATCGGGTGGATCTGCTTCTTGGTGAAATAACCGGGCCATAACTGCAC
>JANNRW010000378.1:0-3239 GCA_031401815.1 Geobacteraceae bacterium
CGGCAGTTTTTTCGCCGCGACCGAGTCCACACGAGAGTTAGGACATCTCTTTTCCTCAAATGTGTATATCAGAAGGGCTCCAAAGGTTTCCTCAGTTTTGCTTCTGCGATGGGCGATCCAGATGCATTCCAAATGCGTGTACCTTCGGCATCATTATTTCACAATTTCCATCTTTCCATTCTGGACTTTCCACACATGCTGGTCAGATGTTCCAACATATAAAGTCATACGATGTAAAAGGCTGAGATAGACATGAGTTTCTAGTGGCATGTCACTAATGAGAGTAGTCATTGTGAGTGCCGAAAGCGTAGCGCCAGGAGGCAGTTCTTTTGGTTTGGTGCTGAGTTCCAGAAAAGATCGAAAAAGCTCGTCGCTGAGAATTATTTGCTCTCCGTTCTTGCTTACAGTAAATCGGTAGTGGCCTCCGACCATGACGGTATCAGGTTTCATTGTAGCTGCCAGAGCATAAACTAAAAATCTGTCAGTTCCCGGATCAGGCAAAATTACGATATTATAGTTTTGAGATGCAGGCCTCTTGATATTTGACAAAGCCAGAGAGCGTGCCCTGAACTGTGCAATATGTGAATCTGTTAGCTTTGGGTCCTTTGGTTTTTCAATTACTGGTTTTTCTTTATTCACGAATGAAACATCATAAAATGCTTCCAGAAGTCCATCTTTATCTCTAACAAATCGCACCAGCATCTTCTTTGCATCACCTTCAACAATCCAGCCCCGCAAACCTTCTTTTTTGGCGTCTATCTTTTTGGCAAATAGCAAATTTGTCGCCGCCGCAGCTCGAATATCTTGTTCGTAGATCGCAACTCCAAGCATCTCAATGGTAGTTTTATCGAACTTACGAATCTCTGCCCGCAATGTGTCCGCAAGCCCAAGGAGAAGTGTTAGTGTTAATAGTAGCGACTGGATGGCAAGTTTCATGTTTTATGATTCCTTTATGTTCAACGTCGTGGGGGCGCACCGGCGGAGCGTAGCGAAGACCGAGTGCCGCCGCCTGGTTGAAAGTTCTATTTATTGCTGAAACTGTTCTTCAAAATGCTGACGTCGAAATAAACCTTCTCCACATTGCCTTCTTTGTTTTTCGCAGATATAACATCAAATGGTCCCGTCTTATCGAGTTCAGCTTTTTCGGCTATTAAACCGAGGTACCACAGGGCCATGTACTCTTCCGGTATCGAGATTACTTTGAATGCAGTCTTACTGCTCTTACCATCACCACTGGAAATGATGGATTTAATCAATCCCTCTGCAATCGTCAGATGTTTATTTTCAAGTTGTAGCAGTTCTTGCTTTTGTTGCTCATTTTTCGCATCTTTAACTAGATTTTTATAACCGTCTGCCATTCTTCTATGTGTTTCAATGCTTACTGGATTAACTTCTAGAATCGCCTTGAATTCCTTAAATGCAGTAACTACATCTCCTTTTCTCCATGCAGCCATAGCTTCGTTAATTTTTGCCTTTTCAATTGACTGAATGACATACGGATTGTATCCGGGTTGGGCTGCGAAATTCAGCCGCATGGTCGTGTATTCTGAATCAGCTCCCATTGCAAGGGATGTCAGCGCGAGTACGAGAAGACTAAAAATCAGCCCTTGAAGTGTCTTCATTTATTTCCTTTCAACAATTTATTATGCAGACGACTTTTGCCATATACATATAGATAAAACTATCTACATATATATGGAGCCATATACATATAGATATCTAATATTCATCTACATATATATAGTTTTTCTAATTCGCCTGCTTCTTAGTGTTATCTACATATATATAGTTTTCTAGTGGGCCGCCTGCAATAACCCCGTACCTGACATACCAGAGTTGTTCCTCCGGCACCCACTTGCCGCCCGCTGTCTTGACTTTTGCCCGCAAAGACATGTTCGATGCAGCGATGCGTAGCGGTACAAGGGTTTCCGGAGCAAATCGTGGCGGCGGTGGCGTCCAGTCGGTCTGCTCCTCAATCAATTCAACTGTTTTCAGCCTTTTCCCGGTTTTTTCGTCATATCGATAGCGTACGCATACCAAGGCCTGTCCATATTTTTCCGTCAGCTGCTTGGTTCCTTCTTGCCCAGGTTTGAGCGTAAGCCGCGTTTTCATGCGCCCCGCCGTCAGAGTTATAGTTTTATAACATAGTAATAGCTTACACAAAATACATTTATGAGTTTTCTCTGTTGACAGGGCTTTTTACATTCGTATATCATTTGATATAGCATCGAAAGACCATTCAGTCGTCCACTTCAAAAAAGGAGAAAATTTATGATTGCTATCCCGAGTTCTATTCTTTCCCGCTATGAAAACGTGCTTAAGAGAAATGAGTTCAGCAGTGCCTGTATTGCGAATTCCAAGAAGTGGTTGCGGTATTATCACGATTACTGTGAAAAGTATCCGGTTCCGGATGATAATTCGGAAAGAGTACGTCTGTTTTGCGAAAAGCTGCGGGAGAAGAAGCAGCCTGAACAGCAGCGGCAGCAGGCGGCACATGCCGTTTCGCTTTTCTTTGAGATGGAAGGTCAGAGTGAATTCACAGGTTGTCAAATATCGCAATCCTCGGGAGTTGGGACAGTAGTTGTGAAAGAAGAGTTCCCTCAATACCAGGCAATCAGAAGGGATTTGCCGGTAGGTGATCACAAGGAGACAATAGTTAATCCTCAATTACCAAGAGTGAGCCGGGGTTCATCACATTATTGCGAAGCCGGCTACCAGGAGAAGTCAGCTTCGCCGGAATGGGACGAGGTTGTCGCCAAATTGGCGGCAGAGATCAAGATCCGTCACTATTCCCGCAATACATTGAAAACTTATGCATTGTGGTCGCGGCAGTTTCAGCGATTTCTGAAGAACAAGCATCCTGAGGAGTTATCATCTGTTGATGTTAAAGATTATCTCACCTTTCTTGCCGTAAAGTGCAAGGTCGCCGCCTCAACGCAAAATCAGGCGTTCAACGCGCTGCTGTTCCTTTACCGGCATGCTTTGAAGAAAGACTTCGGGAGGCACACGGACATACCACGGGCGAAGAAATCTCTTTACATTCCAATGGTCCTTTCGAGACCTGAGATTGACGCCATTTTGGAGCAGCTTTCCTACCCATACAAACTCTTTGTTCAGATTCTGCGTATTCCGCACCAAGTCGGCCACCTATTCCGATTGAAGTCGGCCACTGATTCCGATTGAAGTCGGCCACTGATTCCGATTGAAGTCGGCCACTGATTCCGATTGAAGTCGGCCAC
>JANNRW010000379.1:0-5970 GCA_031401815.1 Geobacteraceae bacterium
CCGCTTCAGCGCCTTTGGCTGCCGGTGAGGGAGATTGTTCGGGTCAAGTTTCTGGTGCCGGGATGGGGCTTTTACCCGCTCCAGATGTTTACGGGTTTTCTCAACCTCAACCTTAACCTCAGCCTCGTCTTTCGCCTTCTCAACACGAGTTATGTTCCCCTTCAGCTCATTCAGATTGTCGTCGTAGTGTTTGACGAATTTGCTATGCCGCGCCAGGATCTCCGCCGGAAGTTTGGCGTCCTTCAGTTTCTGCTCGGTGTCGGCAAACTGTAGGCGGATGTCCACGTCAAGGGAATCAAGTTCACCCTTGCGCGCCACCAGCCGCTGTTTCTTCTGTGCATGGCTTGACTTCGTGTCGCTGAGTTCGGAAGTCAGCTCCTCTGTAAGCCGGGCAAAACGCTCTTCCGCTGCCTCGCTCTTCTTCGCCGGAGTCTCTTGCTTACCCTTCTTGACAGCATCCACCGCCGCATGGGCGACACTGAACAGCCCGCCGGATGTCCAAGTAAAGAATGACAGTACTACTGCGGCGATGATTCTTGCGTGCTTGTGAAACATATCTCCTCCTGCTGATTCGGGAATGCTTGAATTTCCATAGAAGCCATGAATCATGGCACACAGATCAAATCTGATTGAACGGATCAAAACGGATTAAAAGGCTAAAGAATTTTGGTCTGATCCGCTTTTATCCGTAAAATCCGACTTTACCGCGTTCAATTAAGGTTTTGCCTTGTTCCGGCTACAAACGCAAAAAGCCGCCCGATCAGCATTAGCTGATACGAACGGCTCGTGAATTTGAAATATTGTTCCATTATTATGACAATCCTTACCTGGCAGTATCTCAAAACAGCAAAATTGTGTCAGTAACTACGCTGTATTATTGTCATTGTCAATTACATAATGATGTTTAATTTATGCAGCATGAAATATTTTGCGGAAGGTCTGGCTGATATGCCGGTTTTGCTGGCAGTGATGGTTACGTCGCCGGGGGTGACGTAGCTGAAGGAGAATGATCCGTCAAGGCCGGTTACGGCAGTGCCGCTCCAGGAGCCGCTGACGGAAATGGCGACACCGGACAGAGGCTTGCCGGATGGATCAAGGATAGTGCCGCTGATGGCGCCGGTTGTGTAGGCGGAGGTTATGGTCACCAGGCCAAGATTATTGGTTGTGTCGGCGATGGAGGTGGCAGTTGTGGTGGTTGACAAGTAACCAGACAAGGAGAAGTTAACCTTCTGCGAGCCGGGCGGCACATCAGAGAGGGTGAAGTTACCCGAGGGATCGGTTGTTGTATTTATCAGCGGGCTGCTCTCCAGCACAACGGCAGCGCCGCTGACCCCCTGGCGGGTGATGGTGTCAAGCAGTGAGCCGGTAAATTTCCCGGCAGCAGGTGGCGGCGGGGGTGGCGCAGGGCGGTTTTCAGAGAGGTAGAGGGCTCTCAAGGCAAGGGCTGTGGCGTAGGGGTCGTCGTTCCAGGAGCCGTTGGTGGATTGATTTGCAGTCAGGTAATTGACGGCATTGGTCAATACCGCTTCGTTGGTGAAGAAGGCAGCCAGAGCTGTATACGCCAGGGCGGTTTCGTAGGCGGTTGACTGTACTTGCCCTGAGCCTGTCGAAGAGCCAAACCCGCCGTCCGGGTTCTGATGGGCAAGAAGGTAGATGGTGGCCTTGCTGACAGCAGTGGCGATGACGGTGGTCTGGGGGAACTGCTGGAGGGTGGTAGAGACGATGGCGGTGAGGTAGATGTTACTGGTGATGCTGACATTAACACCCCAGCCGCCGTCCGGGTTTTGGTTGGTGGTGAGGTAGGCCAGGGCGTTGTTGATGGTGGTGAGGTCTGGGTAGTTGGCTGCGCGGAGGGATTGAAGAGCAAGGGCGGTGTGTAAGTTGCTGCTAGTAAATTTTGTATATCCGCCCCATCCGCCATCACTGTTGCGATAAGTCAGAAGGGTGTTGACGTCGATTTCTGTGTCACCGCCAGAAGTTGCGACAATCTTGATTTTGGGAGCCAAATATGTCGTACTTTCGACTTTCCCAGCACTAAGCCAGTTAAGGCCGGTCGTATATGAGTTTGAGGTATCTCCCAAAACCGTGAATGTTTCCAGAGCGGTGGCAGTGGTATAGTAAACGGTTGATGAAGACTGTCCACTGCTCCAGCTACCTGTAGCGTCTTGGCTGGATTTGAGCCAGTTCAGGCCGTTTGTTATGGCAGCATTATGCGCATTTGATGTTGTCGGCAAAACCAGCAAAAGCAGCAAGAAGCCAAGAAGTACATTCTTTAACATTATCTTCTCCGTTTAATTGACCGTGAAGTTACAACTTAAAAACTGCTTACTGTGAATACGCCACACCCAATAACTTGTTTGTACCCGCATCAATTTTAATTGTTATGCTTTGAAGAAATGAGATTTCAGCAAGTTTCTTGCGGTATGGACGACGCTCTTTTAGACTATAATTCACGACCCAAGCAAGTCTTGATTCCGGGCTATACATTTTAATTATTTGTCCGTCTAATACATTTGGTTGAATAATTTTGAGCTCAGCAGATTTAACGTAATAGCCGTTCTTATGCTTCTTCCAATCAACTTTGCTGAAAAGTTTTTCTATCTGCTTCCAGCCTTCCTTGATAGCTTCTTCTTTCTTAACTTTAAGTTCTAGAGGGCACGATTTACCGTAATATTGTTTGCTGTATGAAAACATCTCACCATCTATCGCCATTATTTCAATTTTTACGTTATCTTTTTCATAAGAGTAGCCTTTTATCTTTCTATTCCATCTTCCAGTCATAATCCCCCGATCATTATCAACAAATATTCCAACAAATTCTGCATCGGGTGGAAGCCCGATCTTATTGGCTAAAGAATATATTTTCTCTTTAGCCTTATTTTCGGGAAGGAATGTAGGCCAGTTACGTGGCTCTGTTGTAATAGATGATATATTATGTTTTTTTCGTAATTGCGCATCATGTTCCCAATTAAAAAATGCAACTACTTCTTGATTATTACAATTAACATCCATTGACATTTTGTAATCACCTTTTTCTCCAATCTCGATTCGTTTTACCTCTGAATTATCGGTTCTCCAAACATAATCAGACCCCGTTACCCAAGGTTCATGTGTATACTTGATTCCCAGTTTCATGCAAAATTGTTTAGCAGAAGCAATGGCATTTGGATCCGATATATTACAGGCAAATGCTATTCCGCTAAAGAATACCGCGAAAATTAATAACCCAATCACGTTTGTTGATAATCTATGCAATTTCATCCTCCCTCTTTACAACTTAGTTGATGGGTCACCTAACAAAATTATTTTTGGGCCTGGAATACTATAATCCGTATACTCTGATCCCAGTCTTACGAGAGATAACGTCGCGTTTCTCCCCTCATACATTTGCCTCCACCAATCAAAGCCAAACTGACTAGATTCTGCATAGTCATCAATGGTACTGTCAAATCCTAAGAACACTTTGTTTTGACTCCCATCAATAACTCCAAAAGCTCTTGCAAAGGAAGTAGTGCTTGCGCTTGAGCATGAATTCAGAAAAACGATATGTGCATTTGCCTTAATTTCCGAAGAAATTACTACATCATCCGATGTTCCTATTACTGCACCTGGTGCCAAAAGACTAATGGTACTATTACCATCACCATGCCCGCTGTAATAAAATATTCTGTTGTTATTATTGTTAAATAAATCAAGAAGCTCCTTTTTTGAAAAGGTCGCCTTGACTCTTGGGATATACCCCTTACTAAGAACCATACCACCAATCATTTCCATGAATTCCAGATCAGCAATTAACAATTGCTCGTCTTCTTTTTTTACTAAAGGTTCTTCAGGTTTTCCTGCTGCAAGGGCTGCATATTGACGTGCCAACAACCCCAAAGCTGATCCAGCCGGAGAACTTGTACTCCCACCCCCCGCCAACCCGCTAGAAAGCATATATGCCCCCTCACCGGTCTCCGTGTTTCTCACCATGTACCCCGTACCAGTCCACTCATTGCGTGTGATATAGCTTTTTGGAATTGTCACCTCTTTCCCTGCTGCAACCACGTTCTGTATATCCTCTTTTACATATCGAGACTGGTTTAACAGCGGCAGAGTTTGGCTTATGTTAGTGCTGTTGATCGTGTAAATCGGCATGTTTGCTTCATTTGCCAGTTGCAGCAGCTTGACCGTTGATACGGAATCGATACCGGAGAAGCTTTCCCAGATGGCATGCTCGAAGTATGAGGTATTGAACCCCTGAGTCCTAGTGAACGCCTTTTCCTGCTCTTTGTCGCCGGTTATGGAAAATGGTGATTGGATGTATCTTGGGATGTCGATTAACAGTCCAGAAATATTAGGCGGTGATACTGTAATGCCAAAAAATTCGCGGTACTGTGCCGAGACTGAGACGAAACCGGCGTTTGCTGCTCGTGTGTTGTAGATGTGCATCACCCCTTCGAGTAGTCTGGAAGCGTTGTTTGTGTGGGTGAAGTATTGCAGCCCGATGTTTTGCAGTACCTTGCCGACTTGTTCGTCTCCGCTGTTGATCGAATTGTAGAAGGTGCCGAGTAAATTTTCAGAGTTATCCAATCCGCTCAGTGCTTGCTTGTCTGCTACATTCAGGGCGGAAAGCCCGATACTGTAATAGAGCCCGGCTGCCATATCGGTTTCTATGTAGTCGCCAAAGCTGCCGGGTGAGGTGAACTGGAGGCTGAGTTTGAGCGAATCTCCCATGCCAACTGGTGGCCCTTCCAGAACTACCGTTTCGTCAACTCTTACCTCAGCCTTGACCTTTACCATGTATGCGGGTGTTTTCAGTAGACCGCCGTAATTGGCCATAGCTGCTCTGTCCGTATCAGTAGCCGGGACATAAGATACGGTAATCTTCTTACCGGTTATTTCACAAATGCTCTTGGTGACAGAAGTTGTTTCATCCGCAATCGGCTCACGCAAGCCAATTGAAATCTTGTGCCGCATGGAAGCGTCAATACTCGAAAATTTATTGGCAACAATCACTGTTTTGTATGGGAGAGTTCCGAGTAATATACCAAACTCATGCTCTTTGATCTTCTTCAGATAGAACATTTCATGCATGCCACCCTGATAGTTAGCGGTGTGGTAATCCTCCAAAGCGAACAGATAAGTAAGGGACGGCGGCAATTTGCTCTGGGTGCGTAAATAGTCGGCTTCGTTGAACGGCACTATTTTCGATATATCAACAGAGGTGTTTAGTTGATGCTCCTTGAAGCTCGGATCTATAGGTGTCCATTCGCTGCCCGGCCCATTCTTCGTGCCAAAGGAGGGGTACATGTTTACAAATGCTTCCACCCAGGTGTGTTCCATCAGAACGGTGGTAATCTTGCCGCCGCTCAGACCTGCCTTGGCGGGGATGCCTCCGGAGGCGATGATATTCGCTGCTACTGTCGGGTCTTTGACTCCGAGCCAAGACATAATTCTCTCAATCGGTAACTCTATGGTTCCATAGACATACCTGGCAGGCACATTGGCCGATCTGAGCAACGCTATCGTCAGACTGCATAAATCAAAGTCATTGCCGGACTTTTCCAGCAGCGTCTGTTGTGCGCCTTTTAAAGAGCCATAATAGACTTCATATTTGAAGCTGTTACGGACAAATTCGTATATCCGCACCGGATTGTTCCCCAGCTCCAGCGCCTTGGCTCTTATTTCCGGGGTTAACTGGACTTCTATGGTTTCGGCGAGATCATCAGGGGGCAGCAGCCCGGCAACAGAGCCGTTGGCCGCCACTGTGACCCGCTTTGCCCGTTTCCAGGCGTGCTTGTCTTTCTTCAGATCCCTGTCAAACTCCTCCTTCTTGAGCCGTGGCTCCCGCTTCAGCGCCTTTGGCTGCCGGTGAGGGAGATTGTTCGGGTCAAGTTTCTGGTGCCGGGATGGGGCTTTTACCCGCTCCAGATGTTTACGGGTTTTCTCAACCTCAACCTTAACCTCAGCCTCGTCTTTCGCCTTCTC
>JANNRW010000380.1:0-2938 GCA_031401815.1 Geobacteraceae bacterium
ACGGCTTTGCCCTCTGCCTTCGCGTGCCACGTATCCACGCCTTTGAGCATTGATTCGCCTTTGTTCTGCACGGCAAAATCAATAATCGTCGTCGTTCCGCCAAACGCCGCCGCACGAGTTCCGGTAAAGAAATCATCTGACGAAGATGTCCCGCCAAACGGCAAATCCAAATGCGTATGCGGATCAATCCCGCCCGGAATGACGAGTTTTCCGCTTGCGTCAATCACCTTATCGGCTTCAATAACAAGCGTTTTGCCGATGAGCGAAACGGTTCCGTCTTCGATTAAAATGTCGGCATGATAATCGTCCACCGCCGTTACGATTCGTCCGTTTTTGATTAGTGTTTTCATAGTGTCTCCCAATACTTTCTGTTGCTGTCCTTTATATTCGGTCTGTGGTAAATAATCAACACACATTTTGCGAGGTGACATTATGGCTTGGTGGCATTACCAGAAACAGGAAACCCCGACGTTTGCGACGGTGGAAGCGGCGTTGATTAAAATCAATGTGGATGATTTGAAAAAGTATGTGGCGTTGGTGGACAAAAAGAAGCCGCCATTACGCAAGGGTCTCCCATGAATTCATCAGCACTTTCGAGAGTCTTGGCCAGCCTGAATGGCTTCCGCAGGCAAAGGAGCTGGCAGCAAAAACAGTAGACTTCTCCACCCTTGTCAAAAAACTGGTGGATGAAGGCCGATTGACACTAAAGGAGGGTATAGAGCTCGGCAAGGTGACCTATCACGACTCCTGCCATCTGAAGCGAACCCTGCATGTTGCTGACGAACCAAGAGAGTTGCTGAAAAAAGCAGGCTACGAGCTTGCAGAGATGTTCGAATGCGACACCTGCTGCGGCATGGGTGGCTCCTACTCGATCAAGTTGCCGGAGATATCAGCACCGATCCTCAAGCGCAAACTTCAGAACATCAAAAACACCGGAGCACCGGTTGTTGCGATGGATTGCCCAGGTTGTGTCATGCAGATAAGAGGGGGGATGGATCAGGACGGCGCAGCCATTAAAGTCAGCCACACAGTTGAGCTGCTTGCGCAGCAGCTGGAAGATTCTTGAATAATGTTAATAATGTTCTGCTACAGGCGAAATCAGCCTTTAATGAAACTTGACAACTTTGATTGGACTATGTTATTTATTTTTAGTGCCATTAAAAAGATGCCTAATTTTTAAGCGATTAGCGCTATTTTAGTTTTATTCATAATAAATATTACTTTGAGCCGAGGGGTAGAATGAAAAACTCCAAGATGACCCTCTCCACCGAGACGATGAATCTTGATTTCGTTAAAAAGGTGGAGAAACTCTCTGACAGCTCGGTACGGCGCTGCTTCCAGTGCGGCAAATGCTCTGCCGGCTGCCCGATGCGCACTTTCATGGAGCACCCGCCAAACCGGATTGTACGGCTGCTACAATTAGGCCAGTACGAGCGAGTTCTGGCCGGTCGTTCCATCTGGTACTGTGCATCCTGTGAAACCTGCTCCACCCGTTGTCCCAACAAGGTTGATCTGGCTGCCATAATGGACGCCCTGCGCAAATGTTCCTGGGATGCCAAGGGGGCTTCCAAGGAGTCTCTGGTGCAGCTGGCCAACAGGCTTTTTCTCGAAAACATCCGTACCTACGGTCGTCAGTATGAAATGCGCCTCGCTGCAGCTTTCAACCTGCACAGCGGTAAACTGCTGAAGGACTTCATGTTAGGCCCCAAGCTCTTCACCAAAGGCAAACTGAAAATGTTCCACCAAAAAAACAGAAACATGGCTGACATCGAGAAAATCTTTTCCAGAATCGAAGAGCTGCGGAAAAAGGGCGAAGCACCGTAAAAAGCCTTCAGACCAGTCGGACTTGTCAGACCAGTCTGAATTCAAAAAAACACTGCCTTCAGACCAGTCGGACTTGTCAGACCGGTCTGAATTCAAAAACCACCGGAGAATCCATAGTGCCAACAAAAAACATCCTCAACTACTCCTACTACCCCGGCTGCTCTCTGCACGCTTCAGCCAAAGAGTATGATGAATCGACCCAGGGGCTGTTCAAGATGCTCAAGATCGGGCTGAAAGAGGTTCCGGACTGGCTCTGCTGCGGTGCGACGCCGGCTCACAACGTGGACGAGCTCCTCTCCCTTTCGCTCTGCGCCAAGAACCTGGAGCTGGCAAGTCCCGTAGAGGGTGACCTGGCGGTTGCTTGCGCTGCCTGTTTTTCCCGGCTGAAGACTGCCCAGCACAAACTGGGTGAGAACGAAGAGAAGCGCCGTCAGGTTGAGTATGCTCTTGATACTCCCCTCTCTCTGGATAAACCAGTGAAGCATCTGCTGGAAATTCTAGCCAAAGATTACGGTCTGGATCGCCTTGCTGCTGCAACCCAGAAACCGCTCGCCGGACTTAAGGTCGCCTGTTACTATGGCTGTCTTTTGACACGTCCCCCTGAAGTGCCGGAACTGGACTGCGTTGAGGCACCCACTATCATGGAGCGGGTAATTGGTGCAGCAGGTGCAGAGAGTGTAAACTGGAGCCACCGCCTGGAGTGCTGTGGTGCCAATTTCACCCTTTCACGCCCTGGTGTTGTCTTGCAGCTTTCCAACGAAATCCTCGCCTCTGCCAAAAGAGCCGGTGCCGACTGTATTATGGTTGCCTGCCCCTTATGTCATGGCAACCTTGATATCCGTCAGCAGGAGATAGAAGAAGCCAGTGGCACACGCTACAATATGCCGGTTTTTTACATGACCCAGTTGCTGGCACTTGCAGCAGGAGTATCCTCGAAGAAATTAGGCTTCGACAGCATGATGGTCAGCCCGCTGCCGCTGCAGAAGGAAAAGAAATTACTGTAAAGCGGCTCAGGGCTCAGGGCTCAGGGCTAAGGGGAAGTCTAGACCTTTAGCCCCGAGCCCCGAGCCCCGAGCCCAAAAGGTTTGTTATGTCCAAAATCGGCGTATTTGTC
>JANNRW010000381.1:0-4585 GCA_031401815.1 Geobacteraceae bacterium
CCCTGAAGCCGGCAGCGAGAGACTGCGTCAGGTTATCAACAAGGGTATCAGCGAAGAGGCGCTCCTAAACGATGCAAGCTCAGCTTACAGAGCTGGCTGGCGCCTGATAAAGCTCTATTTCATGATTGGGCTGCCAACCGAAACCATGGATGACATTCAAGGCATTGTGGAACTGGCAAGACGGGTTAAGGCTGAAGGAAAGCTGGCTGGTAAGGGTGGTGAAGTCAATGTTTCGGTCTCCAGTTTTGTTCCCAAGGCGCACACCCCCTTCCAGTGGGAGCCGCAGATCAGCTATGAAGATATACTCACAAAGCAGCAGTTTCTTCGTGTAGAGCTGAAAAAACGCAAACTGAACTTCAAGTGGCATGACGCACCTCTCTCAATAGTTGAAGGGGTCTTTGCCCGTGGTGATCGACGACTGTCCAGGGTGCTGATAGAAGCAGTCAAGCTTGGCTGCCGTTTTGACAGCTGGGGAGATCACTTCAGTTTCAGCTCCTGGCAGAAGGCTTTTGCTTCAGTTGGCATTGATCCCAGGTTTTACCTTCGTCAAAGAGCTCTTGATGAGATCCTCCCATGGGATCATATCGACAGTGGTGTCAGCAGGGAATTTCTGCTTCAGGAGCATCACAAGGCGATTGCCAGCGAAGTTACCCCCGACTGCCGAAATGATCTTTGCAGTAATTGTGGAGTCTGTGATTTCAAGAGGGTGCGCATGCGTCTTGCCGAGCAGAATCCGGATATAGCCACTGGGACTGCTTTGTCTGCATCAACCGATGATTATGAAAGAATCAGGGTGAAGTACTCAAAAACCGGGGTTATGAGCTATCTCAGCCATCTGGAACTGATCACGCTTCTTACAAGAGCAGTCAAGAGAGCTGATATCCCTGTACGTTTTTCACTGGGATTTCATCCACATCCCAAATTCTCGTTTGCAACGGCGCTCTCTGTAGGTGTAGAATCTTTTGCCGAATATCTTGATCTGGAGATTGATACCGGTTTCGGTTCAGACAGTTTGAAAGAAAGACTGAATGCAACCCTTCCTGAAGGGATCGAAATTATCGAGGCATGTTCCATACCGTTAAAGAGCCCATCTCTTTCAACAATCATTGACAGGGTTCGTTACAGGGTTACCCTTTCTGATATAGAAGTCACCAATTTGACGCAAATGGCTGATGGTTTTCTTGCCAGCGAGAGTCACCCTTTCAGCCGGATGAAAAAAAACGGGATTCAGGAGTATGATCTGCGACATGAACTTCATGCTCTTGAAGCAGGCTCAAATACCCTGACAATGGAGATCAGACGCGGCAAGCCCCTTGAGTTTGCGGAAGCAATCACCGGTCTTGATCCTGAAAAGCTGAAAGAGTGTAAAATTGAAAAACTCGAAGTGATTTTTTTAGAATCATGATTATCCAAATAATATTATAGGCTTGTGCTGAAATGTGGATTTTTCGTTCTGGCAAGGCTGTCAAGGGTGAGCGCGGAGGCATAGCAGCGCTATGCCGCACAAGCGAACCCGCCGACTTACGCAGCCAGGACGGAAAAGCCGCGTTTCCCAAAGGAGAAGTATGGCTAATGAACTGGTAATCAACACCACCTCCCACGAGACTCGCGTTGCGCTCATAGAGAATGGCACTATTGCCGAACTCTATATTGAGCGAACAAAGGTCAAAGGGATAGTCGGCAATATCTACAAGGGTCGGGTTGTTCGCGTCCTGCCGGGCATGCAGGCGGCATTCGTAGATATTGGTCTGGAGAAAGCAGCATTTCTTTATGTTGCCGATGTATTTGATCCTCTTGAAGAGTTCGAGTCCTTCATGGATGGCAACGGCAAAAAGGACGAACCTGCGGAAGGGGAGGCTCCTGACATTCATCCCATGCACCCGATTGAAGATCTTCTTCAGGAGGGGCAGGAACTTCTGGTGCAGATCTCCAAGGAGCCGATAGGAACCAAGGGTGCCAGGATTACGGCACATATTTCGCTCCCTGGCCGCCATCTGGTCTATATGCCAACAGTTGACCATGTCGGCATATCCAGACGGATTGAAGATGAAGAAGAGCGTGAGCGGCTAAAGGAGATCGTTGACCGTATCAAGCCGGCCGGCAGCGGCTTTATAGTACGGACAGTTTCAGAAGGGAAGAGCGAGGAAGATCTCCAGGCTGACATGAAGTATCTCATCAAGCTATGGGAGGAGGTTTCAAAGAGAAAGGACAAGGGCAACCCCCCGCTGCTCATTCACTCAGATCTGGATATGACCCAGAAGGTTGTAAGGGATATTCTGACTGAATCTGTAGACAGGATTGTAGTTGACTCTAAACCTGAATACGACCGGATTGTCCAGTTCATAACCACATTCATGCCGAAGATGAAATACTCCATCGAGCTCTATGATGAAGAAGAGCCCATGTTCGATCATTACGGCCTCGAAGTGGAAATAAGCAGGGCTCTCGGACGCAAGGTCTGGCTGAAGAGCGGCGGATATATCATCATCGAACAGACTGAAGCGTTGACGGCAATAGATGTTAACACTGGCCGCTATGTAGGGAAACACAACCTTGAAGACACGATTTTGAAAACCAATCTGGAAGCGGTCAAGGAGATTGCCTACCAGCTAAGGCTCCGAAACATCGGTGGCATCATCATCATCGACTTCATTGACATGGAAAAAGAGGTAAATCGGGAAAAGGTGTACGGTGCACTTGAAGAAGCGCTCAAGGCGGATAAATCCAAGACCAATATCCTGAAGATTTCTGAACTTGGACTTGTAGAAATGACCAGAAAAAGGGTTCGCGAGAGCATGGGGAGGATGATGTGCGAGCCCTGCCCCTACTGCGAAGGGCGTGGTTACGTCAAGTCCAAGACCACGGTCTGTTACGAGATTTTCCGCGAGCTGCGACGGGAAATGCTAGATATCAGGGGGACTAAGGCAACACTGACCGTACATCCCCAGGTTGCCGATCTCCTTTATGACGAAGAGAGGCGAGGGCTTGAGGAGCTTGAGAGAAAGTTCAAGAAACGTATTACAGTTCGGGCAAAGCCGGGGTTTCATCAGGAACAGTTCGAAATAGCTATAATATAGAGGGAGTCAGGAGTCAGGAGTCAGGAGTCAGAATGATTTTATATGGTGGAAACATATAAGGAAAATCGTCATGGGTTATCTTCTGAAATCAAGTCGTTTTTGCGTATTTGAGAATCGGGACTGAATTTCTACTGACTCCTGACCCCTGACTACTGGCTACTGGCTACTGGCTACTGGCTACTTAAGTAGTTACACATAAAGCTCCATTTTCAGGAGGATCAATATGTTTTTTGCCGCTAAATTGAGTGAAGTACCGAATTTCGGGAAAAAGGTCGTCAAGGTTAATGGTCAGGAGGTACTGCTGATCAATATCAAAGGGGTTATCTTTGCCTGCGAGAACGAGTGCCCGCATCAGGGTAGCCCGATGCAGGGGGGGGTGGTCAAGGAAGGTTATCTCTCCTGTCCAAGGCACGGCTTCCGTTTCGACCTTAATAGCGGACACTGCCTTGATAATCCGGCATTTACCCTGAAGGTCTTTCCGGTTCAGATCCTGGGGGATGAAATCATGGTACAGCCTGACTGACAGGAGAGCTTTTCCTGAATTATCAGTTGCCGAATTGAAGGCAGCTCATATACCGGTCTTTTCCTTGATTTTCAACTCCAGATCATCGATATTGACCCTTAATATTTCGTTGCCTTCTTCTTCTGCACGAACCACCCCTTCTGAAACCCATTTCCGGATAACAGATTTGTCCAGGCAGTATTTTTCAACAGCCTCTTCGTAAGTGTACCAGGTTTTTCCAAGTGACATGATTTATCTCCTTTATTCACTATTAAGCTTCAAGAGTGGTTTGATCTCTTTTTCAATCTCTTCAGGTGTCTCTGTTGAGCCAAAGCGCTTTATTACTTTGCCCTTTCTGTCCACCAGAAACTTGGTGAAATTCCACTTTATGGACTCGCTGCCGAGTAACCCTTTCTGCTCGGATTTCAGATACTTATAGAGTAGATCTGCATTGCTGCCGTTGACATCAATCCTGGCAAAGAGCGGGAAGCTGACACCATAGTTCAGCTCACAGAAGCTCTTGATTTCGGCTCCATCTCCCGGCTCCTGATTGCCGAACTGATTGCAAGGGAAACCGAGTACAGCGAAACCGTCTTCCCGGTAACGCCGATAGAGCAGCTCAAGACCGGCATATTGCGGAGTGAAGCCGCACTTGCTGGCCACGTTTACAATAAGCAGAACCTGATCCCGGAAAGAGTCGAGAGTCATTTTATCCCCGGTAATAGTTGTAACTGTAAAATCATAGATGGTCATAAATTGTCCTTTACAGGAGCCGGATTAATGCCTGCTTTCGCGTCAAGTATACCAGCTTTTTCGAATAAAATGCAGTAGTGTCCGGTTTGGTTTATGCAGTAGCCAAAAAGTTCCCCCTCCCCTGGCGGGCTTACCTTTCCCCATAAGTTATAGGGTCTACGGAGGGGGGTGGAAATATACTGGAGAATAGCAAGAAGTTATCTTCCATGTTTCAGTGATGTCATCAAGGCGTTGCAGTCCGAGCCAGAGGCTC
>JANNRW010000382.1:0-2037 GCA_031401815.1 Geobacteraceae bacterium
TAGAAAAAGCATTTAACACAGAGACACAGAGGCACTGAGATAATCATTACAGAGACTTAGATAAAATATCAGCTTCATTTGTGTTCACCTTTCAGGTTGTACGGTGATTTCAAATAATCTCAATGATTTCCTCTGTGTCTGAGTGCCTCTGTGTTTCAACTGCCGTTTTTAGGTTAATCATTTCTCGCTTCACCCTGAAATACTCATATCGAAGATCTTGGTTGCCGAAGATATTTCTGACTATATTTCAGTCAACTGAAATATAGTCTTGACTATTTTTCACTAAAGAGAATAATAGACACATGTTCAAGCGTAACTCATACAAAAAAACATGGTCCGAGCTTGCTTCTGAAAAATCGATGATATTTCTTGCCGGGCCTCGCCAGTCGGGCAAGACTACGCTTGCGAAAATTATTTCCGAGGAGTATGCCAGCAAGCTCTATTTTAACTGGGATATCGTGTCTCACAGGGAAAAACTGCTGAAAAACAGCACATTTTTCGAGGAAGTGGAACGCAAGGGGGATGGGAATCCCTTGATAATTCTTGATGAGATCCATAAATACCCTGCCTGGAAAAACTATTTGAAAGGGGTCTACGACCAGTTTAATGACACCTACAAATTTCTTGTATCAGGTAGTGGTCGTCTCGACATTTATCAGAAAGGGGGCGATTCCCTGGCTGGACGCTATTTCATGTTTCACCTGTGGCCTTTTACCATGTCCGAGCTTGGAGAACAGCCCCTTCCGTTTGAATCATTCATTGCTGCTCCGCTACAGATAAACACCGCCAGAGACAGGGAATTACAAAATATCTGGGGAAATCTGGCAACACTGAGCGGGTTTCCGGAACCATACTCTTCCGGGAAAGTAACTACCTGGCGACGCTGGTCAACCGGTTATGCACAGCAACTGATCAAAGAGGATATCCGCGATATTATCGATATCAAATCATCATCCGTCATGGAAACTCTCTATCATCTTCTCGCTTCCAGAATAGGCAGCCCACTTTCGATCCCTTCATTATCCAGAGACCTGCAGATTTCATATAACACTGTACAGAACTGGCTTACCATTTTTGAGCGATTTTTCATGCTGATTTCCATCTCCCCATGGACTGAAAGAGTTGCCAGGGCAATCCAGAAGGAACGCAAAATATACCTGTTTGATACACCGCGCATTCTGGACAAGGGGGCACGTTTTGAAAATATGGTGGCTCTGGATTTGTGGAGAGCAATCACCTCCTGGAATGATCTCGGTCTTGGCAACTTCTCGCTCCATTTTATCAAGAACAAGGAACAGCAGGAGGTCGATTTTCTGATCGCCATGGATAACGAGCCGTTCCTGCTGGTTGAGGCAAAAGCGACGGACAAACAGCCATCCGCTGTACTGCGAAAATTTCAGCAGATTCTGAATGTACCGGCTGTGCAGTTGACAAATGAGGGGGAAGGATACCGGCTCTTTGCTAACGGAGAGCAGAAAATAGTTGTGGCTCCTGCCTGGCTCTGGTTGGCCGGCTTACCGTAATGCTGTCATAGTTAAAGGTGAATTGTCATGAAGCTTTCCATACACTCCCCATCAAAAGCGCTCAGCAAGGCTTATCTCAGGCAGAGCCTGAGGCGTGACCAGATCGAGACGTTCAAAAATGCCCTCACCCGCATGTTTGACAGGCTGCGTCCCGATGAAAGCGAGGAACATCTGAAGAACATCGTTGCTGATTTTCTGAAGGATGGATTCTACAGGGATACGAATGAAGTCAATACCAGTGGCCGGGCTGATCTTGCAATCCACAACGGCAAGAGTTCATCTGACACGGTAGGTGTACTTATCGAAGTCAAGCGTCCTGCCAACAAAAGCGAGATGATCTCGCATGAGAGACCCAATACCAAGGCTCTGCACGAACTGCTGCACTACTTCATGCAGGAGCGCTACATCAAGGGGAATAAGGAGCTCAAGCGGCTTGTTGTCTGCAATATCTTCGAGTGGTACATCTTTGATGCCGCTGATTTCGAACGGTTCTTCTTCGCCAACCAGAAGCTGG
>JANNRW010000383.1:0-11445 GCA_031401815.1 Geobacteraceae bacterium
CTTGCCGATCATCCTGATGAACCGTGTTGTATCAATACTCTGCGTTGTCGATACCCTGGAGAAACTGACCAGATCACTGAGCGAACTTCAGAAAATCACCCAGAAAAGCGCCATGGCTTTTGAAATCCTTATCATGAGGAACAAGATTCAGATGGTCTGATGGGGGTTACAACGAAGCTGTCGGCTCCTTTAAGGAAGAGCAGCTGACTTTAACCGCCCGCTGCCAGCAAGCGTCCCATCGATCACTCCACTGAAAATCCTCCCCATCGTTTTGTAATCCAGATCCATACCGGCCTGCACTGTAGCGGAATACTCGTCCCGCTTCACCCCACCGAGCCTGGTAAAATCAAGCCGCAGTAGTCCGTTTTTGTTGAAATTCGGAAGTTCCGAATTTCTTGACGACCGACTCCTCAACCAGTTCACCATCTTCAAAGATATTCTTTATATGTTCGCTGATAGTCCCCTTGGCTTTACCAAACAGCTCTGTCAGCTGTTTCTGATTCAGCCATAAATTTTCAGCTTCCAGCATAACGTCAATCTTGGTACGACCGTCTTCACTTTGGTATATGAGAAAATCACTCATAAGCTGGAGCTCCGTTTGGTGAAATCGATAAGTTATTATCTAATGCTATACAGGGGATAGTGGCGTCTTTCAGCGGTTGCAGGGTTTCGATGGTGCGGACAAAGGTGCGGGGGAGGATCTGGCCGGTATGGAACAGGTCGCCGACAATCAGGACGAAATTGACCTTATCGGTGATGGCATCTGAGACGATGCCGCCAAGCACGCGGAAAAAGTCTTCATAGCGTTCGGCTTCTTCGCTAATCCCGTGACAATCTTTCCAAGAGCAGATCCTCAAGATTTCTTCGACTATCCAGAACCGAGATGACATTCACCTTATTACCGTCAATACGATATATGATGCGCCAAGGCGCCACGATCATTTCACGGTACTGAACAATGCCATGCAGGTGGAGTTCGGGCACAACTCTCCCTTTGCCGGGGAAATTGTTAAGAGTAGCAGCGCGCTCACGAATCCTGCCAAAAACTGCCAGCGCAACATCAACACTGTCGTCGGCGATAAAGTCGACAATACACTCAAGATCTGTCTCTGCGGCTTTCGTCCAGACGACTGTAAACGGATACCGGGACTTCATTCCGCCTGCTTTCTTCGCTCAAGCAAACGCGCTTCGATGCGAGTGAAAACCTCTTCCTGCTCGCTGACCCTGCCAGTACGGATATCGTTTTCCCCCTGCACCATCAATTTGAGCATGGCGATGGCGTTCCGCATACTCTCGTAGCTGGCAGTATCCTGCAGTACAGCGCGGGCCAGGCCGTTCTGGGTGATAATGATCGGCCTGCGGGTTTCGTTGACCTGCTGCAGCAGATGAGCAGCGTTGCCTTTGAGGTACGTTACTGGTTGGATATCTTCTGTTAAGTTCATGGTTAACCTCCGGTACGAATAAAGTACCGTATTTAGTCCTTTGCTGCAACTATGAATTATGAAGGGTTACTTTTATCCTCCCTCCCTCATAATTCATTAGTGCCTCACTAACCGTGATCGTTGCGGAGCCGACCGGCCAGGATACGGGCGGCTTCCGAATTGTCAATCCATCGTCCATACCGACAGCGTTTCCCAGCGCTGCCAGCCATTCCAGCAGAGCAACAAACCTCTCACGATGCCCCCAGTATTAATGGTCACTTCTTCTTAGCATTCTTTATTTCCATGTCCGTTAGTACCAAGACCAGCTTTGACATTGGCTTACCACCTTTTTACGGTATCCGGCTTTAAAGTATGAGGTACTACCTGAGGAAATACCGTATCAACTTATGGATTATGCCGTATCAAGAAAGTCTGCATGGACTATAGAAAAAGAAAAAGCCCTGATTTCTCAAGGCTTTTTGTACTAATCTGGACTGTATTAAACTTACTATTGGTGCCCGGGACCGGAATCGAACCGGTACAGCCTTACAGCCGAGGGATTTTAAGTCCCTTGCGTCTACCAATTCCGCCACCCGGGCGTGAAAGCTGGTATCTCTAGGCGCAGTTTACCCTTTCCCGCAGCTCTTTCCCTGTTTTGAAAAACGGGGTTTTTTTCGCCTGTATCTTGACAACTTCGCCGCTTTTGGGATTTCTGGCTTCGCGTGATTCACGTTCACGCACGGTAAAGCTCCCAAAACCTCTGATCTCGACCTTGTCGCCATTCTGCAGCGCCTCTGTCATGGAATCAAAAATAATATTTACTACTGCCTCGGACTCTTTACGATTAAGTATGTCATTTGATTCCATTATCTTTTCAACAAGTTCGCTTTTTGTCATTTGAATTCCTCTTGAAATATAGTTCGCAACCAGAATCTGTCAGGCATCACCATTTTTATTAAGCTCACCTTTAAGGAGATCCCCGAAACTTGAGAATGACTCCCCTTGAGTCCCCATGTACCCTCTCATATCCTCTTTTTCCTGGGCAGACTGAAGTGCCTTGAAGGATAGTGCGATCTTCCGGTCATGAGTATCGACACTCAGGACAACCGCTTCAACTTCATCTCCGGGATTTACAAATCCCTTGGCAGTAGCAACCTTCTCCTGGGAGAGCTCTGAAACATGCACAAGACCCTCAATCCCGTCCTCGATTTCAACAAAAACACCGAAATCAGTAACAGAAGATACTTTCCCTTTCACTTTTGTACCGTTTTTGTATTTTACGGTCACGACAGACCAGGGATCAGGGTGAAGCTGCTTGATTCCGAGAGAGAGGCGCTCGTTGCCGGGATCAACATTAAGGACAACAGCCTGAATTGTCTGCCCTTTTGTAAAGACTTCACCAGGATGCTTGATCCTTTTCGTCCAGGAGATGTCCGAGACATGAACTAGACCGTCAATCCCGTCTTCAACTCCTATGAATACGCCAAAATCAGTAATATTCTTGATCTGGCCTTCGAGTTTTGTCCCGACAGGATACTTCTCCTCAAGTGTTGTCCAGGGGTTGGTCTCGGTCTGCTTCAGCCCCAGGGATATTCTCCGGTTGCCGGTATCTATTCCAAGAATCGCTGTTTCGACTACAGCGCCAACAGTGAGGATCTCTGAAGGGTGCCTGACCCGTTTTGTCCAGGACATTTCGGAAACATGAATAAGACCTTCAACACCATTTTCAAGAGCGACAAATGCCCCGTAATCCATCAGACTGACTACCTTGCCGCTGACACGCTCATCAACATGATATCTGGATTCAACCTCCAGCCAGGGATCCGGAATTGCCTGTTTGAGGCCCAGAGATATCTTGCCCTTGGCGCTGTCGTATTTCAGGACCTTTACCTGAAGCCTGTCGCCAGCCTTGATAAGTTCTGACGGATGATTAAGCTTGCCCCAGGACATGTCGGTTACATGAAGCAGACCGTCTACCCCACCTACATCAACAAATGCCCCATAATCAGTCAGGTTTTTGACAATACCCTCCCTGATCTGCCCTTCTTCAAGGGTTGTCAGGGTCTGATCGCGAACCTGGCCTCTCTCCTCTTCAAGTATGACGCGTCGGGAGAGAACAACATTACCTCGTTTGCGATTAAGCTTGAGTATCCTGAACTTGCATGTCTGACCGAGATACCGGTCGAGGCTGCCACCCGGACGAAGATCCACCTGCGAGGCAGGAAGAAACGCCGGCAGACCTATGTCTACTGTAAGGCCACCTTTTACTTTGGCAACTATTTCACCTTCAATGGTGCCACCCTCTCCACCGGCCTCTGCAACCCTGTCCCAGCCGATTAGCTGCTCTGCCTTGCGTCTGGAGAGAATCAGTTTGCCCCTGGCATTTTCATCCCGCTGGAAAAGAACCCTGACCTTGTCTCCCGGCTGTACGGTGAGGACACCATCCTCATCCATGAACTCTGCTACAGGCACAAATCCTTCTGACTTGTAACCTACATCAACCATCACAAATTCCTGATTTATCTGAACAACTGTGCCATCAACAACTTCACCCTGCTGTGGCTGCTTGAGGCTGTCATGAAAAAGCTCCTCAAATTCTCCTGATACAGAGTGCTCATGATCTTCATCAATATCCTTGAAACGCCTTATTGGCGCATCGTTTTTCTTCTGTTGCCTAGTATCTCCGGTCATCAATCCCTACCCCCTGGCTGTTCGTCTTGAGAATTTTGCTACACTAGCTATTATTTTGAAAAAATTCAATCTTTTTTGTCCTCATTCATCCCCTTGATATAGCTTACAACCTCATCAATCAGCCATTTCGGCGTAGATGCACCGGCAGTTATCCCGACAGTGCCACCGGCAACGAACCAGGCAGGGTCTATCTGCTCAACTGACTCGATATGATAGGTCGCAGGTTGGATTGCCTGGCAGATTTCCGCCAGCCGCCTTGTATTGGCGCTGTTGACACCACCAATCACGATCATGTGATCCACCCGGCCTGAAAGTGCTCTCGCTTCATCCTGACGAACAGTAGTCGCATCGCATATTGTATCGTAAATCCTGATCTCGCTCCCTTTTTCAAGACATTCACTTACAATGCTCCTGAAGTTCTCAAATGACTGCGTCGTCTGGGCAACAATCCCGATCTTGTTCAGTTGCGGCAGTGCAGCAGCCGATTCAGCGGAAGAGACCACAAAAACCTTCCCCTTGGCAAAAGAGACCAGACCCTCGACCTCAGGGTGATCAGCGTCACCAACGACAACCACGTCATAGCCGGTATCGGAAAGGAGCTTTACATACCCCTGCGCCTTCTTTACAAACGGGCAGGTGGCATCTACAACATTGAGACCCTGCTGACGAGCCTTTATCAGCTCATTTTCCGTAACACCGTGTGAACGTATGATTACAGTACCTTCATCCAGGCATTCGGTGTCATGCATGACCTTCACACCAAGATCTTCCAGACGCCTGACAACCTGCGGTGAATGAATGATTGGGCCAAGAGAGTAAGTGCTCCCTGAAGAGCTCTCCGCAGCTTTAAAAGCAATCTTGGTTGCTCTTTTGACCCCGAAACAGAAGCCGCCCAGTTTTGCAACTATGACTTTCACGGGAGAAGATCCCCTCCTGCCTTTTCATTTACTATTTTAATCATTTTATCAAGCACCTCTTGAAGAGTGAGCGAAGTCGAGTCTATCAAAACAGCGTCAAAAGCCTGTCGCAGCGGTGCGTGCTCCCGTTTCTCGTCCTGCTCATCGCGCTTGACAACATCGGCAACTGTCTGCTCCAGAGTTACACTGGAACCTCTCTCCCTGAGCTCCCGGCAGCGTCTCTCTGCACGCTTTTCAACAGATGCAGAGAGGAAGAACTTGGCTTCTGCATGGGGGAAAACCACAGTGCCGATATCCCTCCCCTCCAGAATTACCCCCCCCATTGCCCCCATACTCCGTTGCAGACCCAGCAAATAATCCCTGACCGCTCTTTTTGAAGCCACAATCGAAGTCAACAGGCTTATCTCCGGAGTCCTGATAGCACTGGTCAGATCCTCTCCGTTTACCAAGATACGGCAAGTGTTCCCGTCCCTTTCAAAAACAAGGGTCATGTTGCGACAGAGATCTGCAAGAGCGCTCTCGTCATCAGGAGAGACACCGGCACGCTGAGCCATAAGGGCAACAGCACGAAACATCGCGCCAGTGTCGATATTGATATAACCAAAGCGGTCGGCAAGGAGCCTTGCAAGCGTGCTCTTCCCGGCGCCGGATGGCCCGTCGATTGTTACAATGATTTTTTTGCCGTCTGCTGGCGCTACAGTTGTCATCACTCGACAACCTGTTCAAGCAGGGAGAAAAAATTGGGGAAAGATGTAGCTATGCATTCAGTATCAAGCACCGTGCAAGGGCCGGTAGCAACAAGCCCGGCAATCAGCATCGACATGGCAATACGGTGATCACCGCAACTGTCGGCAGTAAAGGTGGTGATCGGTGATCCGCCATAAACCACCATACCGTCGCTGGTCTCTTCGACCTTTACACCCGCAAGCCGCAGATTGTCAGCCATTGCCTTGATCCGGTCGGTCTCCTTTACCCTCAGTTCAGAGGCTTCACTGACAACTGTCCGTCCGGATGCGCAGGCAGCCGCTACAGATATGACCGGAAATTCATCTATGGCACGGGGGATCAGATCACCACCTATCTCTATGCCGTGCAGGCGGGACGACTCCACCAGAAGATCAGCCACCGGCTCGCCGGAAACTTCACGCTGGTTGAGAAGTGAGATCTTCCCCCCCATGAGGGTCAGAATATCGATGACCCCTGTTCGTGTCGGATTTACCCCTACTCCACGTATCAGGAGCCGGGCTCCGGGCACAATCAGCCCGGCAACCATGAAAAAGGCTGCCGAGGAGATATCGCCAGGGACTGTTATCTCCTGCCCTGTCAATTCTCGCCCCCCCCGGATTCGAACCTCAGTACCGGTACGCTCAAGGTCGGCACCAAAATAGCCAAGCATCCGTTCCGAGTGATCCCGGGAAAGATGAGGTTCGCGAACCACCGTCTCACCGGCTGCATAGAGAGCTGCCAGAAGTATGGCGGATTTCACCTGGGCGCTGGCTATCGGTGAATCGTAGACAATACCGGTCAGGCTGCTCCCGGTAATGGCAAGAGGAGCTTTTTCGCCCCCCGCTCTCCCTCCGATCCTGGCACCCATCCGGGCAAGAGGGGTTACCACCCGCCGCATCGGCCTGCGGCGCAGATACTGGTCTCCGGTCAGGACTGAAAAAAATGACTGGCCTGACAACAGTCCGGCAAGAAGACGGATAGATGTGCCTGAATTGCCACAATCAATCAGATCCTCGGGCTCTTTGAGGCCATGCAGACCCCTGCCATGAATGGTGAGGGTTACTCCGTCATCCTCAATCAACACCCCCATTGCCCTGAAAGCATTCAGGGTGGCAAGATTATCTTCACCTCTCAGAAAACCGGTAACAGTGGTTATACCTTGCGCAATCGCGCCAAGCATGATTGAGCGGTGTGAAATCGACTTGTCTCCGGGAACTGTAATCTCACCCTTTAAAGCAACAGCAGGTCTGACTGTATAACTGTTCACCAAAACCTCCGGACTATAAAATACTTTCGCGATGCTGTTTTGAATCTGCAAAAAACCGCTCCAGCCCGTCGGCATCGGATGTTGCAACCAGATTGCGGAGTTCTGAGTAGCTGGCAGCAAAAAAATCCATCATCTCAAGAACTGCTTCCCTGTTCTGGAGAGCAATATCGCGCCACATGACCGGATCCGAGGAAGCAATTCTGGTAAAATCCCGAAACCCGCCAGCAGAGTATTTGAGTATGTTTTCATCGCACCGGTCATATGTACCGACGGCATTTACCAGAGAGTAGGCTACCATATGCGGAAGATGCGAGATAGCCGCTACCACCTTGTCATGCTTTGAAGGGTTCATCAGCACCACTTCGCTACCTGCAAGCTCCCACATCCTGACAACTTTCCTGAGAGAGTTCTGGTCACTTCCGTCAGTCGGGGTAACTATGCAGCGCTTCCCCTTGTACAGAGTTGAAAAGGATGCATCAACTCCGGACTTTTCCGTACCGGCAATCGGGTGTCCGCCGATAAAGTGACACCCTTGTGGCATGAGCTGCTCACAGGAGGCCACAATCTCTTCCTTCACACTACCACCATCAGTAACAGTACAGCCTGGCGCAAGGGAAGAAGCAATCTCTCGCAGAATACCTGCAATCGTACAGACCGGAGTGGCGAGAAAAACCATGTCAGCCCCTGCAACACCGGCAGCAGGATCATGCTCAAAGCGGTCGATAACCCCGAGCTCCACTGCGCGCTCAAGATTGGCTGCTCCTCGTCCGATACCTACGACTTCGCCAACCTCCCCCTTTTCGCGCAGGACTCTCGCAAGAGAGCCTCCGATAAGCCCGACACCAATAATTGCCAAACGATTGATCAGCGGCATACTATTTAGCCCTCGGGTAGGAGCCCAGAATCTTGACAAACTGGCAGTAGCCCTTCAGCTCATGCACAGCCGCTTCGACTGCTGGCTCGGAAACATGGCCGATCAGATCCAGAAAAAAGATATACTCCCACGCTTTTTTCTTCATGGGACGCGACTCTATCTTGCAGAGGTTGACCCCCCGGCTCGCAAACGGCTCCAGCATCCTGTAGAGAATGCCGGGCTCGTCCTTTACGGCAAACATGAGAGAAGTCTTGTCATTTCCGCATTTATCGGCAAGCTTTTTCCCAATCACCAGAAAACGGGTAAAATTGTTCACCTGATCCTCGATTCTCTCCCTGACAATTTTGAGATCATAAATCGAAGCAGCATATTCACTTGCAATGGCAGCAGCCGAGTAATCCTCGCTCACAATCTGGGCGGCCATGGTCGTGGAAGCAACATCGACCAGCGGCAGATGCGGAAGATTCTCTTCAAGCCAGTTGCGGCACTGAGCCAGCGGCTGCGGGTGAGAGTAGACCTTTTTGATATCCTCCATCCGGCCGGTTTTGGAGAGCAGATAGTGCGAAATCTCGAGCAGGATCTCCGAGCCGATCTTCAGCTCGCTCTCCATGAACATGTCGAGTGTATGCGAAACCACCCCTTCGGTAGAGTTCTCAACCGGCACGACCCCGTACTGGGCGCGCCCTTTTTCAACCTCTTCAAAAACAGCAGGAATCGATTTCTGTGGCACAAGTTCAGCCGCCAGGCCGAACTGCTGCAGAGCTGCGAGGTGCGAAAATGTAGCCTTTGGCCCCAGAAAAGCGACCCGCATCGGCGCCTCAAGCGCAAGCGAAGCAGAGATGATCTCGCGAAAGACACTCCTGATCGATTCACTCGGAAATGGCCCCCTGTTTGCTGCGGTCAGGCGGGCATAGATCTCCCTTTCACGATTCGGGACATAGAACTCGCTGCTTTGAGACTGCTTGAGCCGCCCGACATCCATGACCAGTCTGGCGCGTTCGTTTAGCAGATCAAGTATCCTGTTGTCAATGGAATCAATCGACTCGCGCAGACCATCAAGAGATATTCTTTTATCATTCGGCATTTATGCCTCACAGGGGAGTTTGATCCGGTAAATCAAGAGGAAGGACAATTTAACGCAAGGAGCAGAAAAAGGCAATCTTTACATCTTCTTTAAGATCAACAGTTTCTGAAGTATTCCAGCTCCGCCTTCAGGGATGAAAGGGATAATGGCGGATAAGGTCTGAAACTTGACGAGCTCTTTTTCGGGTTAAACCCGGAAGCCTGTGGTAGATTCTATTCGTAACTGCACCACGTAGAGTTAGCACATTATAGCGACGGCTAATTAGTGTCAATATTTGAAGGGATGAGTAATTCGAATAAAAACTATACCCACGCGACGGCGAAACGTTGCGACAGGAAGCAGGAAGACCTTGAATCTGCCCGCAGAAAAAGCGGATTTAACGGATAATGCTTACACTCCTTCGGCACCCATAGCCGGTATGGTTGCCATGCTGGCAACGCGGTTCCGACCCTCACTCTTGGCTGCATAGAGTGCCTTGTCTGCAAGGGTCAACAGCTCTTCCGGTGTTTTCCCCGGCAAGGGCTGAAGAGCGGCAACACCGAGACTGATGGAGACATGTCCCCAGGCAGGATGCTGGTGAGGAATCGCCAGATCAGCAACAGCAACCCGCATGATTTCGGCAAGAGCTTCTGCCTGCTGGCAAGTGGTTTCAGGAAGAATTGCGACAAATTCTTCTCCACCATAGCGAGCCACGAGATCAGTGGAGCGGCGGCATGAATCATGAAGAGCCTTGGCAACACGACAGAGACATCCATCCCCTTCAAGATGGCCGTAGAGGTCGTTAAAGGTCTTGAAAAAATCAATATCGATCATGACTGCCGCCAGCGAATGGCCGCTGCGCAGGGCACGGTTCCATTCGTGCTCCAGAAAAACAGAAAATGCCCAGCGATTGGCGATTCGGGTAAGACCATCCAGAGATAAGCGTTCATGGGCAATAATCAAATCATCCTTGGCTCTTGTCAGATCATGAATCATCTCTTCCAGGCGATACTCGCGGGCTCCAACCTTTACAGCCATCATGCCGAACGCTTCGGCAAGACGCGCAATTACCGGAGGATATTCCGTGCTATTGGTCATGGTAAATATTTTTCGCTCATTCTCTTCATAGCGACCCATGGAGAGGTTTTCAGCAACTACAATCAACTGCTCCAGCATATTTTCTTCCAGTGGGGAAAGAGCCATGTTTTACCTCCAGATCTGGATTGTTGCCGCAATGTTCATAAAGTGATTCGGGGTCAGATTTCAATTTTCAAGGGCTGAATTCACAGTCACTTTCCAAAGAACATTTTGTCTCCATATCTCCTCCGGGTATTTATTTGAACAACGACCGGTCATAAGGTTGACCAGTCCGCCCCCTCCATGCAGGGACTAGCCTCCCGGCGGGAGCTGCTCTATTGGTACTTCTTGTTGCTGGCGACGTCAATGAAATTAACAGACTTATCATGGATGTCCCCGGTACTCCGCAATGGCTTTTACTTACAATAGGGCAGCGAGTCCAGCAGCGTGTGGCGAAAATGAAATAGGAGCTGGAAATCTATTAAAACAGTAAATCATAGAATAATAAGATGCATCTCATTATTTTGGCCGGGCAAACACCCCGGCCATTTTTCTATTGAACACTGCACCAATTATGGTACACTTCTGACATGAAACAGCCCATGTTTATTCTTGCAGTGAATTTTTATTGTACCGATTCCGGTAATGAGCCAGTACGCGACTGGCTCAAAGAACTCACCCGAGACGATAAGCGAATTATAGGAGAAGACATCAAAACAGCCCAGCTTGGCTGGCCGTTGGGAATGCCTCTTATCAGAAAAATGGACAAGAATTTATGGGAAGTCCGCTCGTCCTTGCCGGACGGAATAGCGCGGGTATTCTTTACCGTTGATGGAAGCCAGATGATTCTGCTTCATGGATTCATCAAGAAATCAAATAAGACACCACAAAACGAACTTAAAACAGCAACGGCAAGATTAGGCAATTATTGGAGGAGTAAAACATGAGCACCATTCATACAGGATCTAACTTCGACGATTTTCTGCAAGAGGAAGGTTTGCTGGCGGATGTAGAAGCAGCAGCAATCAAGCGGGTTGTCGCGTATCAGATTGAACAAGAGATGCAGAAATCAAACCTAACAAAAACTGCACTTGCACTCAAGATGCACACAAGTCGATCGGCACTGGACAGATTGCTCGACCCAGGGAATGTTTCTGTAACTCTGCAAACATTGGAAAGAGCCGCACTGGCACTTGGTAAAAGATTAAAAGTAGAACTTGCCTGAAATCGCCCGACATTCGGCACCAATCAAATTCAGCGCTACTACCTGCGTATTCCGCACCAAGTCGGCCACCTATTCCGATTGAAGTCGGCCACTGATTCCGATTGAAGTCGGCCACTGATTCCGATTGAAGTCGGCCACCTATTCCGATTGATCTCGGCCACCCCCTGAGTAGTTCGCACCATCC
>JANNRW010000384.1:0-11467 GCA_031401815.1 Geobacteraceae bacterium
TTATATTCATTCTAATGGCAGGGGTAGAGCAAATAGTCATGTTTGCTTTGCCCCTGCCTGCTAGTGCCGCCGCAGAAATGCGGCGTAGTTGTATCTGACGGGATTAAAGATGCCAGGAAAATATTCTGTCTTGATATGCCTTGTATTACAGCTTTGCTTCAGCAATTTTTTGGAGGCAGCATCTATCGAAGGTGTTGTCGTCACGGAGCATGGTTCACTCGACGGCGCAGTAGTAAAAGCATATCCAAGCTTGCAGGATGCCTTGGCAGACAACAGGCCGATCCTATCTGCAACAGGGGTTGAATCAGGTTTTTTCCGGCTTGACCTCCCTGAGGGGAGATATTACCTCACCGCATCAGGCTCTGAAAAAGGGGTCAAATATTTTTCCTTTCATGGCGCAAATCCGGTCATTGTGGATGATAAACCTGTCTGGCTCCCTTTTGCTGCCTCTCCTCTAACCCTTCCCATAGTTAAAAAGGGAGAAACATCCAGTATACACGGCCAGGTACTGTTTAAGGGCAAGCCGGTCGCTGAAGCACAGGTCTCATTGTATTCACTCTCCGAAAAAAACGTTCGAGGATTGGGACTTCAAACAAAGAGTACCGATATCAATGGCAAATTTCGACTTGTTGCCCCCCCCGCCTCATATATGCTGATTGCAAGGAAAAGGATGGCGGAGAGTGGGAAAATGCCTCTGGCAAAGGGCGACCTGTTCTGTTTCTATGGCGCAAATCCACTGACTCTGGAAGAGGGGCATGAGGTTAGTATCGACATACACTGTAATCCCAAGGATGATCTTCAGGCTTTTCTTGCGCCGGATCTGACGATTAAAAGATCGCGGTCAGAGCTTACGCGTTTCAGGGATCTAAAACCAATTACACCTGAAATGGGAATCGCCGGGCGCGTTGTGACCAGACAAGGGAAACCGGCCAAGGATATACTGGTTACAGCCTATCTGCGTGACCCGAATAAAACCTTTCAAATGCACCGCCTTCGTCTTGCTTCAGAAAACATGGCACACACCGATGGGGACGGAAGATATTTTCTTCCGGTGAATAAATCAGGCTCATACTATCTTGTAGCTCGCCAGAATAGCGGTGAATCCCCCCTGAAAGGTGAACTCTACGGTTTATACGAAGCAAATTCCGACCATGCTGTTACTGTCAGTCAAGGGACTGCGACTGCAGATATTACAGTCGGCAGGGTCATGGGCGAAGTCTCGCACAATGCACCGTTACCAGGCAAGGTCAGTAAACATGCCTCTGTTGTCAAAGCCCCCCCGATTATTGCGATGGATACAATCTGGAGCGGTGAAGTTGTTGTCGAAGGCACTGTGCTTGTAGCGCGTGCGGCAACCCTTGTGATTGCGCCCGGAACGGTTATACGCTTCAAGAGAGTTGACCGGGATGGCGATGGAGTTGGTGACGGAGAACTTCGCGTCATTGGCAGGATTGTCGCCAGAGGGACTCCCGAACAACCGATACGTTTAATGTCGGCAGAACAGAAACCACGAGCTGGAGACTGGTCATATCTGCTCCTGTTTACTTCAGGAGAGGAGAATGTAATAGAGTATACGATTTTTGAGCATGCTTTCACCGGCCTTCAGGTACATTTTTCCCGTGCTGCGGTTCGTGATGCTACCTTCCGTAACAACAGAGAAGGGATTCGTTTTGGCCGGGCAGAGCTTGAGATAGAGCATAATGAGATCAGAAATAATGAAATCGGAATAAGGTATCACCGTCTTGAGGGGCCGGTAAAAATATACGGCAATCTGATCAAAGAGAACGGAGTCGGCCTGTTTCTTGTCCCCTCTCCTCAAAAATACGTTGATTTTTCTGAAGATACATACATAACTGATATCCGCTATAACACACCTCCGATTATTAAAAACAATTTTATTTCTGATAACCTGAGGTATAACTATCAACTTGGGGAGCGTCTTTCCACCGATATTCAAGTCGGAGGAAACTGGTGGGGAAGCGCTGATGTGGTTCAAATACGCAGAACTGTTTTTGACAGGGCACGGGATCCGGAACTCGGTAGTGTCACGATCCTCCCGATACTCTCAACTCCCGTTCAAGGGGCGGGACCCAGAAAAGGGGGTAGATAATGAATTATGTAATTACTGTTTTTTGCATAGTGGCTCAAATGTTCGTATCTCTGGCTGGTGCTGATGAATTACCGACTGAGGTCAAATCAAAGAGGAATCAACAGCCATTGGACGTGATGCCGCAGCGAGATAAAGGGCTGCTTTTGGGGACTCTGAAGGGCTTTATCCAGACAGTTGAAGGCAAGCCTTTGGCTGGGGGAGAAGCATATTTTTTCAATGAAAAAACTGGCCCGGCACCGGCACCGGAAAAATACTGGCGAGTTCCTGACGCATTTGCAAAACTTGATGACAAGGGGGGGTATTCCATTGATCTCCCCCCCGGCAGCTACTATATCGGGGCAATCCAGAGAAGTGGGGGGAAAGCTGCTATCGGCCCCCCAGCAGATGGGGATATGTTTTATGCCGGTAAGAATAAATACGAGGTGCTCCCCGCGACGCAAAATAGTGTTGATGTAGTCAAAGGTGCCAAACCATTTTCCAGACCTGCTCTTGCGCAGGGCGAAGGTGTTACTGCAATTGAAGGATCGGTTTTTGATACTTCCGGTAAACCGGTTGAAAATGTAATGGTCTTTGCCCATATACAACCTGCAATGTACAATAAACCGCTATTTGTTTCAGAGAAGACGGACAGATCCGGAGCCTTCCTTCTTCGGGTCGCCGGTGCCGGAACCTATTATCTGCGAGTTCGGAATATTTATGGAGGAGGAATGCCAGAAGAAGGCTCCTCTATGGGGGTCTACGGTGGCAATAATCCGAAAGCTGTTGTTGTAAAAGATGGGGATCTAATAAAGGGGATCACTATTATTGAAGAGAAAATACTCAGGCCGTCGCCGAGATCCAGATGATCATTTTCTCGCCAGTTATTAGCGATTGGTTCTCAAATGCTGAAACGCCTTAGCGTAGCGCTGACTCTCATTGGCGTCATTTTTTCCTCCTTCGCACAGGCGGAAGTATTGACAGCAGATACTGTCTGGCAAGGCAACGTAGCAGTCAATGAGGATATACTTGTTCCGGCCGGCATTACTCTGACACTACTCGCCGGAACGCATATCACGGTGAAGGTCGCAGAAAATACCAGGACGGATCCGGAATATTTTTCACCACTCACTGAAATAACGGTTCGGGGTCACCTGCGGATCGAGGGTAATAAGCAATCGCCGGTTGAATTCATATCATCGGATGGAAAAGCTGGTAGCTGGGCCGGCATAATCATTGACAACGGGAGTGCCGAGATTTCCGGCAGCCGTATCAGTCATGCCGATACAGCGGTGTACCAGACTGGCGGAACCTTGCGGCTTGCAAATTCCACCCTGACCGGGAATCGTTATGGAGTTGTCGCCTATGGTGCAACATCTTCGACAATACTTGATAACAGCAGGATATCCGGCAATGACTACGGTCTGATTGCCTATGCCGGTGCCGTTGTATCATCTCAGGAGTCAGTGGTTACGGGAAACGGGAAGCGGGATTTGTACGAGCGCCCTCCCGTTGGTCTGCCCGATATGCCAGCGTATCCCTTCAGAGAGTTGCCGCTAGCCAGAGAGTATGGTGATGAAGCCCTGGCGGGAGAAACGGTCTGGCAGGGCCGGATACGTGTTAACGGCGTTATTCGGGTGCCAGAGGGTGGGCGCCTGATTATCCTGCCCGGCACGGTCGTGGAATTCAGGAAAAAGGATACAAACGGAGATGGTATCGGTAACAACGGGCTGTTTATCCAGGGCCGTCTACTTGCCAAGGGTACCAGTGAAGCGCCGATATTTTTCCGCTCGGCTGAAAAAAATCGAAAAATGGGGGATTGGGACTCCATTAATATCATGAACAGCGACGGCAGCCAGAATCTGATCGAATTCTGTCAGATTGAGGATGCCTATCGTGGAGCACACTTTCACTTTTCCAATCTGTCCATCACCAACACGATCTTTCGTAACAATTACAGAGGTATTCAGTTTCAGGAGTCGGCTCTGGCTATACGCAACAGTTGGTTTTATGGCAATAAAAATGGCGTTCAGGGGCGTGATTCAACCATAGTATTCAGTAAAAATCAGGTGATTGGCAATTATGATGGTGCCAATTTTTTCAGGGTTCTCCTGACCGCCGGGGGGAATCGGTTCCAACAGAACCTGAAGGAGGGATTGCGATTACGGGAGAGCACGTCAACGCTGACTGAAAATCTGGTTGATGGAAACCGTTTCGGGGTGATGGTGGCCGATACATACCACAGCAGCTTCACCAGCAATGTTATGTCAGCCAATCACGAGATCGGGCTCTCTCTGAAGAGTTCGGATAATCTGGAGCTGTCCGGCAACTTTTTCACCAATAATGGAATTAACGGGCTGAACATCCAGGAGACAAGAGCAGTAATTCGAGGCAACCTGTTTGCCGGTAATGGTGAGCGGGGAATCGGCATACTCTCTTTTAACGGATTGCTGAGCGGTAACAATTTTACAGCAAACGGCCTGTATGCAGTTGATTATGAGGGGGGTGCCGATCTGTCGGCGCACGGCAACTGGTGGGATATGGCCACGCCTGATAAAGTTATCGGAGACAAGCGGATTGATCCGAAACGCGGCAGGGTCGCATACGACTCCGCAAGTATCGTCCCGCACTCCGTCAGCTGGCCTCTCAGAGGGCTTTCGGCTGACGCCTTCTGGTATGGCACCGTCCGGGTGGACTCAACAGTGACCGTTCCAAAAGGGAGCAGGCTTGTCATCGCCCCAGGCACCAGGGTACTCTTTTCGAAGGATGCCGGTTTAAAGGTGCGGGGGGAGCTAGATGCGGTCGGGAAAAAGAGCCGGAAAATAACATTTGGCGCGCAAAAACCGCAGATGGACTCCTTATGGGACGAGATTATTCTCGAATACGCTGACGGGAGCAGGATTGCACACTGTATATTTGAGTACGCCACCTGGGGTCTTCACAGCCACTTCACTAATCTGACTGTGACTGACAGCCTTTTTCGCTATAACTTCGGCGGAATACGTTTCAGGAGCGGTCCGATGCTGATTGCCCGTTCACTCTTCAGCGAAAACGGAATCGGAATAAGATCATATCGAGGTAATGCCGTCATCCGGGAAAATCTGATAACCGGTAATGACACCGGCATTTTTGTCCGGGAAAAAGGGGGGGGGCTGAAGATCACCGCCAATAATCTGGACGCCAACCAACGCTATGGCATACGGATCGGCGACTTTAACGACGAAGATGTGTCTGCCGTCGGGAACTGGTGGGGTCCTGGCGAACCGCAACAGTATCTGTTTGATGGGCGCACCGAGCCTGGAATCGGGATGATCCTGTATGAACCTTATCATCGTGAGCCGATCAAACTGGAAGGGGTCGAGCCATGAAGAGCGCTCTTCATGGTCTGCTTCTGCTGGCCTGTTTGTGCTTTCCAAAAACCGTCCCAGCAGCGGATACATTTGTTTTGTCCGGCCACATAAGGGACATTGATGGAAAGCCGGTTCCGGGGGCGGAGCTCTTTGTTTACGACAGTGCTGCAATAAGGCGACCGGCTGATTTTATTTCTGCCCGCACCGGCCAGGACGGTCGCTTCAGCCTGACACTGCCGCGCCAGAAAGTCTGGAGTGTGGCTCGTGTACGGAGCGGTGAAAAATTCGGGCCGCTGCTTCCCGGAGATCGGCATTCCGGAGAAGCGCTGATTCTGGAGCCTGACGACAGGAGTCTGCTTCAGCAGGATTTCACGGTCGTAAATATAATGGAAGCAATGCGACAGAAGCAAAAAAATCGGACTGATCACCAGAATGTAACCGGAAAGGTTCTGGATCGGTACGGTAAGGTGGTTCAAAATGCCTATGTCTTTGCTCATCCGGAAAGAGCTCTGAAAGCGGTGCCGGAGTATGTTTCAGCCTGGACTGATGAAAGCGGCGTCTACACCCTGCACCTCCCTTCCGGCCGTTATTATCTGGGAGCAAGCATGATCTTTCCCCCTCCGCAGGGCTCAAGCGCCGATGCGGAACTGGTCGTCGGGACGGTCAATAATGAAGTTGCTATTGATATTGAACTGTAAATATAGTTAAAGTTCGTGCAGAGAACCCTTGTCTGCGATCAGATTCTGAAGCCTGATGGAGATAGTATGAAACAGATGTTGATTTCTTTTTTGCTGCTCTGCACCCTTTTGGCTGCAATTTCGGCCCAATGCTGTGTTGGTAAAACACTCTTTGTGGGGACATCCGGCACCCCCCAGGAGCTGCTTTTCGCCGAGATCATTTCCCAATTGATAACGGAACGTACCGGCACTACGGTAAAGATCCAGCAGTTCAAAGACAGCACCGAACTCTACGATGCCATTAAAAAGGGTGAGATCGGGCTGTTGGTGGAGAGTACTGACCGCGCCCTCCAAATTCTTGACCGCAAGGAGAATAACTCCAGGCAGGCATATGACATTGTAAAAAAAGAGTATCGCAAGAGCCTGAATCTGGTCTGGCTCGATCCTTTCGGAACCAGTCAACTGTCTGCTCCGGTCATCTCGGTTGATACCATGAGCCATCTGCCGGCCCTCCCGAAACTGCTCAACAAACTGTCCGGCGTACTGAATGAGGATAGTTACAACAGACTGCTCAAGTCTCT
Organism: Geobacteraceae bacterium; assembly: GCA_031401815.1. Taxonomy (GTDB): domain Bacteria; phylum Desulfobacterota; class Desulfuromonadia; order Geobacterales; family DSM-12255; genus JANNRW01. The sequence continues at coordinate 6,695 of JANNRW010000384.1, forward strand.
TAAATCTGACGAAAAGCCGCGCCGGATTGCCCGGGATTTTCTGAAGGCAAAGAAGCTCATCTGAACATCATGGATACTCAGGAATCGCAACGCATGTATGAGCGACTGTACCGGTTTCTGGGCGGGCCGACTTTGGCGCTCATGCTTTTCGCCACTGTTACCCTTCTGACGATCCCCGGAACCTTCGGAATCGGCCGTTCCCTGTATGCCAATCCGCTCTTCAAGGTTGTTCTCGGCCTGTTGGTGCTGAATCTGCTATTATGCACCCTGCAGCGTGCGAAAAGGCTGAAATGGCCAATCCTCTTCATGCACGGAGGAGTCCTGGTGCTCATGTCAGGTGCGTTCCTTACCTCCCTTGGTTATGTGGCCACGGTCAATATCTATGAGGGGGGCACGACAGAGCTGGCATATCGCTGGGACATGGAACAGAATATGCCGCTTGGTTTTGAGCTGATTGTGGGAAAGATTCATCGGGAGTACCTGCCTATTCCGGTTAAAGTAGGGGTGCTGCGGGGAGAGGAAAAAGTCGGCCTGTTCACCCTGAAAACCGGTGAGAGCTTCAGTTCAGGTGATTACCAGATCCGGGTTGATTCCATAGATCTTCAGTCAGAAAATCTCTATCTGTCGATCATGCAGGGGGGAAATGCCATAGGTACTGCCACCACAGCAGGTGAAACAACTCTGCCGCCCGGTTTCCCCTACGAATACAAACTGGTTGCCTTTCAGAATCCGGTACTCCGACGGGTCTGGGTAGATCTGAAAATAGTACGTGATGCAAGGATAATTGCGCAGGGGAGTACCGAAGTAAACAGCCCTTTTCAGTGGAACGGCCTGAACTTTTACTCCACTCTGCTCGATATTACACCCGGTGGTGAGCCCTATGCCGGCATCCAGATTGTAAAAGATCCGGGACGTCCGGTTGTATTTGCCGGGTTTGCGCTGGCAGGGCTAGGCGCAGTGGCGCTTTTTATAAGAAGGCTCTATGGAGACAGGAAGCAAAAGTGTTGAATCTGTTTGCTAATAAACGTACGGAGGCATGCCGGATCCACGGGAGTCGCGGAAACCATGGTAACTGGATGCTCATTGGAATAACTGTTGCGTCTCTCGCACTTATCATGTGGCACGTATGGGTCTACGGGCCTGGCGTCCACCCGAAGTCTGCCGGTGACGCAACTGGATTATTTCCTGTCAACGTCGCAATAGAGCTCTGGGATCTGCTATGGAACAAACACGGTATCCTGGCTGAACTTCGGGATGTGCTGCCGTACTTTATTGCAGGTATTCTTGTCGCCGGTTATATGCGTACCTTCAAGGTCGCAGTCAAACTACAGGCTTCACTGAGGAAGTATGGGGTGCTCAGCGTATTTCTGGCTTCGTTTGTTGGAATTATTACCCCTCTTTGTGCCTGCGGTACTCTTACAACAGCCATAAGCCTCCTGTTTGCCGGTATTCCTCTGGCGCCGGTCATGGCGCTGATGGTAACTTCCCCCCTTTTGAGCCCCTCAACCTACCTGCTTACCTTGAATGACCTTGGGCCTGAATGGACTGTAATCAGAACCGTCTCGGCCTACTTCATGGGGTGTTTTGCAGGTTTGGTTACTCATTTCATGACTAAACGCGGGGGTTTAAATAAGAGTGACATCTTCATCGAAGGCGCTATTACAAGGGGCGACTTCCATGACGACGATTATCCTGATGAGCGTCTGCGCTGCAACTGCAGGAGAAATTTCGGCAACCGGGTAGCTGTCAGGACGGGGAATAAGTTTCTCGTATTTCTGGCAAAGTCTTATGAAATGCTGTGGGTGGTTGGAAAGTATGTTATTGTCGGAGTTGTTGTCGGGGCGGTTGTAGAGCGTTACATGCCGGGCAATTGGATCCATGGTTTTTTCGGACGACAAGACCCGCTGAACATTGTCTGGATAACCTTTGCTACGGTTCCGATGTTTATCCATCAGATAAGCGTCTCATCTATTCTCTTCCATATCAAGAGTTCCCTGGGGGGGACTCTTGACAGCGGTGCGGCTCTGGCGTTCATGATCGGGGGGCCCGTGACGGCAGTGCCGACCATGGTGCTCTTTTGGACTTTTTTCAAAAAACGGGTTTTCGTACTCTATATGCTGGTCTGTTTAACCGGAACCCTTTTGATTTCATATACATTTCAGCTCCTGATCTTCGTGCCGGGAGTGGATCTGGGCAATCCACTCTTGAAGTCGGTCAACTCCCTGTCGGGGGGAGCTTCGGCAATCATCCGGAAAAATGATCCTAACGTTAGAATGGTTCTGGATCCATCCGGGAGAGGGATCATTGCCACATACACCAACGACGTGGAAGGACATGGGGGGATAATTTTTGATGCAGCGCCTCTTCGATTCAGCAGTTCTGCGGCTGACAGCTTCGACAACCGGAGATATATCCTCAATATTGCCGGATGGCTTGAACAGAATTCAAATTCGTCTGTACAGAAACAGATCCTGATCTACAACCTGGCTGATAATGCCGCCGGGGTGTCGTCACCTTTAGGTGCAGTAACGCTGGCCGATCTTGCAAAAGAGGGGTTCACCATAAAGATTGCTCATCGTATGGAGACTCCTCAGCTTACAGAAGGGTTGCTGGGCGGGTATGGCCAGATATGGCTGCTCTTTGATCGCAACGCTGACAGCGTTCTGAGCGCCGGTGAGCTGAAGCTTATGTCTGATCATGTTGCTAAAAAGAGGGGGGCTCTGATTGTTGCAGCAGATTCGAAGCCCGTCGTGGTTGAAGAACAACCGGCAAATTTATTATCGTCGCGTTTTGGCGTAATATTCTCCGGGGTTGTGGAAAACAGTCAGGAGTTAAAGGTCTCTGTTGCTACAAGTTATCTCGGTAGAGCCTCTGACCTGCTCGGCAAGGTCTTGAAAGCAGTCAGAAAAGCATAACATGGTCAGCAAGCTTCCCAGGCAAAAGGGGGGTCATACTTATCTCAGGAGAAATTCATGAAATCACAGGTTTTTGACGTACAGAGCATCAAGAAATTTGATGATGAAAAACGCCATATGGCAACTATATGGTCTGATGATCATGCCAGAATCAGCTTGATCTGTATGAAGCCGGGGCAGGAAATCATCACCCATACCCACCACGGCAGCCACATCTGGACGGTCATGGAGGGTACTGGTGAGTTTGTTTCCGGAAGACAGTCCCAGGTAATAACGATGGGTCAGATCGTAGTAGTCCCAGCATTTGAGGATCACGGCATCCGGAACTCATCGTCTGAAAACCTTGTAATTGCCTCAATAACAGGCCAGGGCGACTAGAAATCATGTCCAGGATATATCGCAATCCGGATGTCCTCTGGCGCCGGGAAACCGAAACCAGTTCAGACGCATCCCCTGAGGAAGTTGTGGCGGCCATCCTCTTCTCCAACGGTTCGATGCTCTCTCTGAACGACTTTGGGATTGAGTTGTGGGAGTTATGTGACAACCGCACCGTGGACGAGATGGTTGGGCTCCTGCTGCCTGAATTTGATGTTGATGAGGAAGTGCTGCGAAGTGATATTCATGACTTCCTCGACAGCCTGTCACAAAAGGGCTTTATACGATATGGATAGCATGCAGCTCAAAGCTCCCGTCACTATCAACTGGGCCATCAACAACAGCTGCAACTTTGCCTGTAGTCACTGTTACAGTCGGATGGACACCCAGGATGAGCTGCCATTGGGTCTACTCTATTCCTGTATCGAAAAGGTGGCGAAGGCCGGGGTTTTTTCAGTCAACTTTGGTGGAGGCGAGCCGCTCCTGCACCCACACTTGCTTGATATTGCAGCATTTTCAAGCGCTCTTGGGTTACGAGTCTCCATGAACAGCAATGGTTGGCTGATTGATTCGGACAAGGCGGCTGCTCTCAAAAAGGCCGGTTTCAGCAAGGTCGGCATCAGCATCGACAGTCATCTGTCCGAAGTTCACGACCACTTCCGTGGCGTTGCCGGAAGCCATGAACGTGCATTGGCGGCGCTTGGTCATCTGAAGGCAGCCGGCATTTTGACATCAATCTCCACAGTCATCTGCCGTATAAACAGCTTAACCATCGCTGATCTGGTGACAATGGCTCTGGAGCAGGGGGTCGGTCAGCTCAATTTTCACAACTTCAAATGTTCCGGTCTCGGTATGTCCAACAAGGACAGCCTCGACCTGACCCCTGATGAATGGAAGTTTTTTTACCGTGACGCTATTGCAGCCAGAACTGCCGTCAGGGATCTTGACATTTCACTGGATGACCCGATCATAGCCCTCCTTGATGCCCGCGATGCCGGGAATCTCGTCAAGGGGAGCGTCTGCGGCAAATTGTCGCTCAATATCAAGGCCAATGGCGACATGACACCCTGTGGTTTCATACCGGTAGTTATCGGCAACATTGTCGCTGATGATCTGCAGCAGGTCTGGAAAGAGTCGTCGGTGCTGGATAAGATGCGCAACAAGCAGCCAACCGACAAATGCAGGGGCTGTAGTAAATACGTCGACTGCCTGGGGGGCTGCACTGCCCGGGCACTGGCCCTTACCGGTGACATGAACAGCCCTGATCCGCACTGTTGGGGGTAATGATGTATAGCAGATATATGGATTCAGGGAATCACTGAATGGAACTGGCACTCCCCATAACCGTCTACTGGGATCTGGCTCCCTACACCCCTCTTGATGACGAGCTCGTGCGTTTATTTGACTAAATCCTGGAATGCCGGCCGCTCATGCTGCAACTGTTTGACCCCTCTTCCGTAATGAGCGAGGGATCGTGTGCAAT
>JANNRW010000385.1:0-21348 GCA_031401815.1 Geobacteraceae bacterium
GTCGGAGGTGAACTGCATGGCGAACTGATCGACCCCAAGCTTGCCGGTCATCAGGTTACGGCGGGTACCCCAGGAGTACCAGCCGCAGCCGACCGGACCATGGGACACGTGGACCATGTCGCGGATCGGCCCCCAGACTACCCCTTTGGCGCCTGCATAGGCGCAACCGCGGGCCGACATGACACCGGGAACAGTCTTCTTGTTGGACTTGACGCAGGCAGAGCCGGAGCCCTGGTCATTGGCGCCCAGGTGAGGGGCGCGCTTTTTCTTCGCTTTCTCCGGGTAAACCTCAAGAGTTTTGGCAATCAGCTCCTCGGTGCTTTCCTTGGTGATGCCGGGTATTGTTTTTATTGGATGTGACATGAATGGCTCCCATTAAGAACGCTCAAACAGCGTCCAGTTTTTGATTTTCCAACTGGCGAGCGATTTTGATGCCAGGTTCGTGTCGGGCGAGGATTTCGGCGGAGGCGTAGCCCAGCTACGCCGCACAACGATAATCCGCAGCCCGGCGCGAAGATGGCGCAAAAGCGTTCGTCACCTAAGCTGCTTTCTCCGCTACGCCGACAACCGACTCGTCTTCCGCTTCCATAATGCCGAACTCCATCAGCAGGTCTTCCAGCTCTTCCATCTCCAGCGGGGTCGGTACTACCAGCATCTTGTTATTAAGGATCTTCTCGGCCAGATTGCGGTACTCCTGTGCCTGGGGATGCTCAGGCGAGTATTCAATAACGGTCATGCGGCGCATTTCAGCTCGCTGCACCTGATTGTCGCGGGGAACGAAGTGAATCATCTGGGTGCCGAGCTTTGCGGCAAGGGCACTGACCAGTTCGAACTCCTTGTCGGTCTTGCGAGCATTGCAGATCAGACCGGCGAGACGAACCTTGCCGCTTGATGCATACTTCAGAATTCCTTTGGCGATATTGTTGGCTGCATACATGGCCATCATCTCGCCGGAACAAACAATGTAAATCTCTTCAGCCTTGCCTTCGCGGATCGGCATGGCGAATCCACCGCAAACAACGTCACCGAGAACATCGTAGAAAACAAAATCAAGGTCATCGGTATAAGCCCCGTTCTCTTCAAGGAAGTTGATGGCAGTAATGACACCACGACCGGCGCAGCCGACACCCGGCTCCGGGCCACCGGATTCGACGCACTTGGTATCGCCATAACCGATCTTCATGACATCTTCCAGCTCCAGATCCTCGACGGTTCCAAGTTCGCGCACCAGATCCATAACCGTATTCTGTGCCTTGGCATGGAGAATCAGCCGGGTTGAGTCTGCCTTCGGGTCGCAGCCGACGATCATGACCTTTTTGCCAAGGCTCGCCAGACCTGCCACCGTGTTCTGGGTTGTGGTTGATTTGCCGATGCCGCCTTTGCCGTAAATCGCTATCTGTCTCATATAACTCTCCTTTTGCGGCCAGGTATCAGTTGGTCGCTGTTTGATTTTCGGGGCAACAAAAAAGACGCCCCATTAGCTTGAAATGGATGGCGCCTTTGCCAATACAAAGTTTGATTCTGATGCGTGCTGCTAGAATCTAATTAAAGCATTTGCCGTGCCAATAAAGCATTATTCAATAATTATATGATGATACATGAATATTAAGAGGCAGGCCTCTTGAATGAGAGGGGGTTTTCTCTGCCGTAGCGCCAGCATTGCGGGCATCTGCTGAAAATAAGGTCATTTGCCTTTTAAGTGAGCGTGGCCCAGAAGATTTCTGTTCAGCTGTTGTGACGTTGTCTGATAGTGCCTGATTGATCTAGCAACTACCGCCACAGACACTCGCGCGCCGAACCCTGAAGATAATCGAAAACCTCACCGCGGGTCCTGATAAACCCGGGCATCTGGTTCAGTATATCTTCCAGCAGATGCAATAAATCACCATCGGCACTGCCGAGCTCATTCATGACCGCTGACAGCAGCGGCAGAATTTCGTACAGATCATGGCGATTGAAGCGCGCACCATCAGGGAGTCCGGCAAACTTGGGCTGATGCCGGTTGGCAACATCGCGCGGGTATTTGAATTTGCAGTCTGACGCTTTGACGATGATGGCCATGGTCTAACCCTCCGTTACTATCCGCCGCAGCCACTGCCACAACCACCACCGCAACCTGGTTTGATGATAGCCGCGGCTTTCGCTTTGTCGCAGAGATTCAATGATGACCGGTCAACATACCATTCATCATCCACCAGTTTCCCTTGCAACTCGCTTTTCTTGAGCATCATCAGCAGACGCATTTCGGTTGTCTCCAGAAGCTTAGCCGCTATGCTTATTGGTACAAAAAATGTTCCGGTTTCACACATGCTGTTTCCCCTTATGCTGCCTTAGGCACTGTTTCTTCGCCAAGATAGATACTCATCAGTTCACTGTTGGAAAGATCCCGCTTACGTTTGCATGACATCGCCCGGGTCCGCTCCAGTATCGGTTTGGCATCAGCATGCCCAACCACTATACCCATGCTGCGGAAGCGTTCGATCAGACCGCCTGTACCGGAATGTTTGCCGATGGCGATACTGCGAGTCAGTCCCACTTCGGTCGGGTCAAAACCTTCGTAATTGTGGGGATCCTTGATGACGCCATCTGCGTGCAGGCCGGATTCGTGGCTGAAAACCCGTGAACCGACCACCGGCTTGGAAACGGAAAGTGGCCGGTGAGATGCCTTGGCAACAAAAAGTGACATCTCGCGGAAACGGTGGGTATCTATACCTGTTTCAATACCGCAGGCGTATTTGAGTCCCATGACGACCTCTTCCAGCGCCGCATTTCCGGCTCGCTCTCCCAGACCGTTGATGGTGGTATTCACGAACTTCGCTCCGGCCCGAATGCCGGCAATTGCATTGGCAGTTGCCATTCCGAGGTCGTTGTGGGTATGTACCTCTATAGCGACCTCCGGGACAGCCTGGCGCAAAAATGCTACTTTGTCGTACATCGTAAAGGGATCCATTATGCCGAGCGTGTCACAGAAACGGAAACGGTCACCCTCCAGGGAGCGGGTTATTTCAAGCAGTTCGACCAGAAAGGCCAAGTCTGCCCGGCTGGCATCCTCGCCGCCAACCGACACATACAGATCATGCTGCTTGGCAAAACCAAGAGCGACTTTCAACTGCTCCCTGACTGCCTGTCGATCTTTCCGGAGTTTATGGCAGATCATCTGGTCGGAAACCGAGAGTGAAATGTCAACTGCCTGCAGGCCACAGGCAATACTTGCCTGAATTTCCGGCACCAGCGCCCGGTTCCAGGTGATAAGCCGGGCAGAGAGCCCCAGATTCACCAGTGCCTTGATACAACTCTGCTCTTCTTTGCCCATGGCCGGAATGCCACATTCGATTTCGCCCACGCCGATACTGTCCAGCATCCGGGCGATGGCGATTTTTTCACGTCGGGAGAAGACAACGCCGGCAGTCTGCTCTCCGTCCCGCAAGGTCGTGTCGTCGATGATGATTTGTGGATGATCCATATGTTCCTCCTTTTACCGATTCTAAATCAAAGATGACATCAAGGCGGTGAGGATGAGGCGACGAGGCGTACTCTTCGTACGTTAAGGAGCCGAAGACGAGCCAACGATGGTGCCGCTTTGAGTTAGAATCGGTGTTAGCCGCAACTGCCCATGGTTGCCAATCCGTAGAGTATCTCAGGACAATAGTTCGGCTTAACCCCTGCATACATAAGCTCGGCTGATCCGCTGATCCGCATGCCGCGACTTTTGAAAAGCAGCAGTGCTGCCTGGTTTGACAGTGGCGCATCGATATATATTTTTGTTTTCTGGGGCATGGCAGCAAGGGCTTTGTCGCACAGAGTTTCTGCAACTATACTGCTAAGAGCAGAAAACGGACCAAGCTGCACGACTGCTCCTAAAGATTGAATTACCAGAAAGCCGGACTCTTCCTGCAACAAGCGCCCGTGGTTGACGGTTGCTTGCAGGAGTGCATCACGGCGGTTACCCCAGGCACGACTATCAAGCAGGCTCATTGACGCTGAAACCTTTGCATCAAAATGGTCTTGAGCTACTGGTCTGCTTTGCTGGCGGCCAGTGCCGCTCCAGCGGACAATCGTATCGAGACGGTTAAAGCCGTTTTTTTCATACAGTGCTTTGCCCTCAGGCGAAGCAGTCAGCCAGAAAGTGCGTACTCCGGCAGCTTCGAGAGCTTCGAGGGCACTCATGAACAGCCTTGTGCCGAAACCCTTGCCCTGAAAGCCTGCCTCGACAAGCAGATTACCAATCCAGCCGCTACTGTCATGGGGGAGTGAAGTTACAAAGGCTCTTGCTTTGCCATCAGTGTCTCGCAGGCAGAGGCACCCTTCCGGAAACAGTGTCAGCAGGAATTCGAACTCCCACGCCTCGGACACCCAGTTTTTTGCGGTTGCGAGCTGCAGAAAGTCAGGGATGTCAGCCGCTCTGAAGGGCTCGATCTTCATGCCCCATTCCCGGATGCTTTAGCTATAGTCATGTTAAGATCCTTGCCAATGAGACCGACTGCATCGGCACGGCACTGTTTGCAGTGGGCAAACTGGCCGATAAACCCCTCATTTGCCTTTCTGAGCGCTGCAATGCGCTCTTCACTGGGCGGAATAATGTGCGCCAGTTCAGCCTGGGGAATAATCGGCATGATATTCATGACAAAAGCCCCCAGCTCTTTGACTCTTTTGGCGATTAGTGGCAGCTGCTCTTCATTGACACCCGGTATCAGCACGGTATTAACTTTGATGGTCAATCTCAGCTCGCCGGCCCGCTTGAGGCCGGCAAACTGATTGGCGATCAGTAGGGCAGCTCCTTCCTGGCCAGAGTAACCTCTGCCATGGTAACTGACATGACTGTAGATCTGCGCACCGACTGCCGGATCAATGGCATTGATGGTCACTGTCAGACTGTGCAGTCCCAATGCAAAAAGGCGGTCAATCGCTTCAGGCAGCAGCAGACCATTGGTGCTAAGGCAGAGCATCAACTGCGGAAACTCTTCTTTTACCATTTTGAACGTTTCGAAAGTTTGTTCATTGGCAAGCGGATCGCCCGGCCCCGCAATGCCAATCACCTTGATGATCGGCCCCAGCAATGGACTGGCCATGACTTCACGCACTTTTTCAATCGCCTCCTGCGGTGTCAGGATGCGACTGGCCACGCCGGGGCGCGACTCATTGGCGCAGTCATGTTTACGGGAGCAGTAGCCGCACTTGATATTGCACCTGGGTGCAACCGCCAGATGCATTCGCCCGTTCTTGTGATGATTGCCCCCAAAGCAGGGGTGCCCCTGAATCCTGTTTTTCATCTCGCATGCAGTTGCCATAACGTTGTTCTCCAGAATAAAAGACGCCCGCAGGAAATCTCCCCACGGGCGTCGTTGCCTCGTCGTTTTTGCCATGATTAACTTCCCTCTGGCATATTGTATGCCAGACCGTTTCCAGTTTTTTCTTAGGCGCTTGAATCGTGTTAAATCGGTAAGTTATGCCAATTAGCCACTTGCTGCTGATTGCTACTTGTTGCTTTGTATCAGAAAACTGCACATAAAACCGGCAGCTGTGGTGGTTTGCTAATTGCAAGGCCACTGCAGTCAGTCAGACTGTTATTCAGGAAAGGGGCTCCTCATTGAACAGCAATACTTTAATTGAAATCCGTGGCCGAGCCAGGGCAGCCTTCATCGGCATGGCTATCGGCGATGCCCTTGGGGCAACAATCGAATTCATGACCCCAGCCGAGATTGCCGCAAGATACGGCAGATTCCGGGAGATATGCGGTGGTGGCTGGTTACGCCTGAAGCCGGGGCAGGTAACTGATGACACCGAAATGGCACTCTGTATCGGCCGTGCTATCATAGAAAAGCAGGCGTGGTCACTTGAAGCTATTGCTGACAATTTTGCCGCCTGGCTGAAATCTTATCCGGTCGATTGTGGCGATACCTGTAGACGGGGAATCCGCGCCTATCTGCTGCATGGTCAGCTGCAAACGCCGGTCTCTTCATGGGATGCCGGTAATGGTGCTGCCATGCGCCTTTTACCTGTAGTTCTCTATTCGCTTGGCAATGAAGCTCTCCTTAATAAGTATCTGCTCGAACAGGCTCACATTACCCACAACAACCCGCTCTCCGATGCGGCTTGTCTCTGTCTGGGGGAGATGCTTCATCTGGCTCTCTGCGGCGCTGAAAAAAGCCGACTGCGTCGTCCGGTGGATCGACTGGTGAACGAGTTTCCAACCTTTGCTTTCGAGCCGTATCACGGGCTGGCTACCGGCTATGTTGTCGATACGCTGCAGACGGTTTTCCACTGGTTTTTCCGGGGGAGAAGTTTTGAAGAGTGCCTGATCGGGACGGTCAATCAGGGGGGTGACGCCGACACCACCGGCACCATCTGCGGGATGCTGGCAGGAGCTTATTACGGCATGGATTCTCTGCCGGTGAGGTGGCTGAATAAGATGGAAAAACCTGTGATTGCGGAGATTAAGGTTATGGCAGATCATCTGCTAACCCTAAGCCCTCTCGGGAAAAATAATCCAGATAGCTGTTTATCTTGATTATTTGGAGGGCCTTAAGCAGACAGGATTCAGTGCATTATATTAAATAAATTTCTCCTTGACAAAGAAGGTTAAATGCCATAAATTGCGCGACATTGTATACTGTATACAAAGATTGAATTGAAGCCCAATTTACTGATAAGACAACAATAAATTGGAATAACGCAGCGGTTGGCATTTCAGGAAAGCCACCATAATCGATGTGTGGATGGAGGATAAGATGTTTGGGGCATATCTCCCGATAATTTTGCTTTTGGTTATTGCTGCCTGTTTCGGACTCGGTTCGATCATTTTTTCTTCCTTGATCGGGCAGAAGAAATTGTCTCCGATTAAACTTCAGCCTTACGAGTGCGGATGTGAACCTGTCGGGAGCGCTCAGGAGCGCTTTTCCATCAAGTTTTATCTCATCGCCATGCTTTTCATTCTGTTCGATATTGAATGTGTATTCCTTTATCCATGGGCAGTGCTTTTCAAGCGGCTGGGAGTTTTTGGACTGATGGAGATGGGCGTGTTCGTGATTATTCTCTTCGTCGGATATATTTATGTATGGAAAAAAGGAGCATTGGAATGGGACTGAATCCGGACACCCCGCTCAGAGACAATATGGCCAGATTGGGACTGGATCCGAATAATCCGTTCGGAGACAATATAATTGCTACGTCGCTGGATGGTCTTGTCAACTGGGCACGAAAATCATCCCTCTGGCCAATGACCTTTGGTCTGGCTTGTTGCGCAATAGAGATGATGGCAACCGGTGCATCGCACAACGACCTTGACCGCTTCGGGATTATTTTCCGCGCATCTCCCCGTCAGGCAGACTGCATCATAATCGCAGGGACTGTTACAAAGAAGATGCTGCCGGTCATCAAGGTTGTTTATGAGCAGATGCCAGAGCCTAAATGGGTTATTGCCATGGGTGCTTGTGCCTGTTCCGGAGGCATTTTCGATACTTATAGTGTTGTGCAGGGGATTGATGAGGCTCTTCCGGTTGACGTGTATATTCCAGGTTGTCCGCCACGTCCTGAAGCGTTGCTTTTCGGGCTTATAAAGCTTCAGGAGAAGATAATGCGTGAGCGCAATTCGTTCGGTTCGACCCTCGGACTTGGCGAGCGCTTCGACTCTGCTGCATAATTGATAGCACTACCAAAGGGAAAGGTATGTCTGATATGGCAGAAAATAATCGCGCAGTACTTAAGCTAAGAGAGAGCTTTGCCGCCGATATCCTTGATGTCAGGGAGTTTCGTGGTGAAGTGACAATAACTGTCAAAAAAGAGAATATTGTGGAGATCTGCAACTTCCTCAAAACTTCTCTGGCATTCAACATGCTGACAGATCTTACGGCAGTGGATTATCTGGGTCAGGATCCCCGCTTTCTGGTTGTGTACCAGCTTTACTCGATACCCAACAAGGATCGTATCAGGGTAAAGGCTCAGGTTTCGGAAGCCGCTTGCAGGATAGATACGGTCTCCGGGGTCTGGTCTTCAGCTGACTGGCTGGAGAGAGAGGTTTTCGATCTGTTCGGTATCATATTTAACAATCATCCTGATCTTCGCAGGATTCTCATGACTGATGAGTGGGTTGGTCATCCACTTCGCAAGGATTACCCGCTACAGGGGCCTGACAGAGAGCCCTACAAGGGTCGTCTCTCTTAATCTAGATACTCCACTTTTGTTTTCAACACTCTGCAGGGGTGATAAATAATGGCACAAAAAGAGACAATGACAGTAAATATGGGGCCTCAGCACCCCTCTACTCACGGGGTGCTTCGTCTTGTTATCGAGCTGGATGGCGAAATCATCGAGAAGATAACACCACATATCGGCTACCTTCATCGCGGGGTTGAAAAGCTCTCGGAGCATCGTACCTATCATCAGACACTGCCGCTTACCGATCGCCTCGATTATCTGGCTCCGATGAGTAATAATCTGGGCTATGTTCTTGCTGTCGAGAAGCTTCTTGATATCGAGATTCCCGAGAGGGCTCAGGTGGTTCGTGTCATAACAACCGAACTTACCCGGCTCAAATCACACCTTGTCTGGCTTGCATGTCATGCTCTTGACATCGGTGCCATGACAGTCTTCATCTATGCTTTCCGCGAGCGCGAGAAGATCATGGAGCTTTACGAAAAGCTTTCCGGTGCCCGGATGACCAGCAATTACTACCGCGTCGGTGGACTTTCATCTGATGTTTATGACGGGTTTGAAAAGGATGTGCAGGAGATTGTGGACACCTTTCCCGGCTTTTTTGATACTTACGAGGGGCTTCTTACCAAAAATACAATCTGGCTTCAGCGAACTGTTGGTAACGGGGTGATTTCTGCCGAAGATGCGATTGATGCCGGAATTACAGGCCCTGCTCTTCGTGGTTCAGGTGTGGACTGGGATCTGCGTCGCGATAATCCTTACAGCGGTTATGAAAAGTACAGCTTCAAAGTGCCGGTAGGGGAGAAGTGCGATACTTTTGATCGTTACAAGGTTCGTCTGGTTGAAATGCGTGAAGCAGTGAACATTATCAGTCAGGCACTCAAGTCGTTAAAGCCGGGATCTGTTCTGGCGGATCAGCCACAAGTCTGCTATCCGGAAAAAGAGAGCGTCTACAATTCGATAGAAGGTCTAATTCACCACTTCAAAATTGCAACTGAAGGCTTTCCGGTTCCTGAAGGTGAAGTCTATCAGAGTGTAGAAGCCCCCAAGGGTGAGCTAGGGTATTACATTGTCAGTGACGGAGGGAACAAACCTTACAGGATGAGAGTAAGACCCCCTTCATTTGTCAATCTCTCTGCAATAGAGAAAATGGCAAAAGGCGCCATGATTGCGGATCTTGTTGCTGTAATCGGAACCCTTGATATCGTTCTGGGTGAAATTGACCGTTAAACTCCCTGCAAAGGAGATGGAAGTCCATGAGTAACGCAACTGCCGCAAATACCGCGACTGAAGAGAAGGCTGAAGAAGTTATTGATTTGACGGCAGCTAATGCTGTTATTGATAAGTACCTTACCCTTCATGGCAATCTGATGCCAGTTCTGCAGGGGATTCAGGACGAGTACGGCTATGTCCCGAAACCGACTATAGATCTTGTTGCCGAGAGACTTAATGTATATCCGAGCCAGATCTTTGGGGTACTTACCTTTTATGCCCAGTTTCATCTCAAGCCGCGTGGCCGTTTCATTATACGCGTCTGTGTCGGTACTGCCTGTCACGTTCAGGGTGCTACCAGAATTGTCGAGACCTTTTTCGACAAACTTGGTATCGGCCATACGGAAACCTCTGCCGATCTCCGTTACACCTTCGAGAAGGTTGCTTGCCTGGGCGCTTGCGGAATGGCTCCTCTTGCCATGGTCAACGATGCTACCTACGGCGCGATGACGGTGCAGAAGGTCGATGCAATCATTGCAGACTATAATCAGAGGCCAATGAAAAAGTAGAATTCGATACTATTTCGTTAAGGGACAATTCAGTCATGAGTGAAAATGCAGCGATAAAGATATTGATTTGCCAGGGAACCGGCGGTGTTTCGATGGGAGCCAAGGAGGTTGAAGCCGAGTTCTTCCGGGTTATCGCCGAGAAGGGTGTTGATGCCATTGTCGGAAAACGCTGTGATGTCATCAAGACCGGTTGCCGAGGACTTTGCGCCAATGATGTTCTGGTAGATATTATCACCGAGGAGCAGGGGAGGGTTACCTACGACTTTGTGACAGCAGAAGAGGTTGAGAAGATAGTTGACGAGCATATTGTCAATAAAACCACTCTGGAGAAGCGCAAAGCCAAACCTTATTACAATACATTTGTTGATCAGCAGATGCGGGTCGTTATGACCGGTTGCGGCCAGATAAATCCGGAAAGTCTTGATGCCTATCTTGCAGAAGATGGTTTCAAGGCTGTCGAGCAGTGCGTCAAACAGATGACCCCTGCTTCAGTAATCGACGAGATGAAGAAATCCGGACTCAGAGGTCGTGGGGGTGGGGGTTTTCCTACCGGTATGAAGTGGTCTTTCTGTGCGGCTACTCCAGGTAAAGTCAAATACATCATCTGTAATGCTGACGAGGGTGATCCGGGAGCGTTCATGGATCGCTCCATTCTTGAAGGCGATCCCTACTGCATCATCGAAGGGATGATGATTGCGGGTTATGCAATAGGCGCAACTGCCGGTTATGTTTATGTCCGTGCTGAATATCCTCTTGCAATAGAACGTCTGCAGATGGCAATAGATGTCTGCTATGAAAAGGGGTATCTAGGCAAAAATGTGATGGGATTTGGTTTTGATTTTGATTTGAGGATCAAAAAGGGTGCCGGAGCATTTGTCTGCGGTGAAGAGACTGCGCTCATGGCTTCCATTGAAGGTGAGCGGGGCATGCCGCGTCCCAGGCCGCCATTCCCGGCAGTCAAGGGGCTTTGGGGTAAGCCTACCAACATCAATAACGTTGAAACCTTTGCAAATGTTCGCCACATAATTCTGAAAGGGGCTGACTGGTACGCTTCACTTGGAACAGAAACAACCAAGGGTACAAAAATCTTCGCTGTAACCGGCAAAGTCAAACATACAGGGCTGGTCGAAGTTCCGGCAGGTATGACGGTTCGTGAAGTTATCTACAATGTCTGCGGTGGTATTGCGAACAACAGGAAGTTCAAGGCTGTACAGGCTGGTGGCCCTTCCGGCGGCTGTATTCCGGCTGACATTCTTGATACCCCGGTTGATTATGACTCTTTGATCAAGGCTGGAGCCATGATGGGTTCAGGCGGCCTGGTTGTCATGGACGAAACAACCTGCATGGTCGATGTTGCCCGCTTCTTTCTTACCTTCACCCGTGATGAGTCATGTGGCAAATGCGTCCCTTGCAGGATCGGGCTGAAGGCGATGCTCGATATTCTTGAAAGAATTACCGAAGGACGTGGCGAGTCAACAGATATAGATAAACTTCTGGAAATGGGCACCACCATCAAGAAGGCTTCTCTTTGTGGCCTTGGTCAGACAGCTCCTAATCCGATACTTTCTACAATCAAATATTTCCGCCATGAGTACGAAGCTCATATAAACGAAAAACGCTGTCCCTCCAACTGCTGCAAGGAGCTGCTCCTTTGGCGGGTTATTCCGGAAAAGTGTGTCAAATGCGGCGCCTGTCTGAAAGCCTGCCCTGTTGATGCGATAAAGTGGGAAAAGGGTCAGCTTGCGGAGCTAATAATAGAAAAGTGCACCAAATGCAAGTCCTGCTATGATGCCTGCCGTTTCATGGCAATTGAGTAGGAATCAGGAGCAAAGATTACCGAGGGAGACACGGTCGCGATGGTAAATCTCACGATAGACGACAAGCAGGTCACTGTAGCAAACGACGCTACCATCTTTGACGCCGCAAAGGCTGCAGGCATACGTATACCTATTCTTTGCCACGATAAGAAGCTGCATCCATTTGGTGGTTGCCGGATGTGTCTGGTGGAAGTCGAGCAGATGAAAGGGCGCCTTATTCCTGCCTGCACTACCCCGGTATCAGAAGGGATGATAGTTCGCACTGCAACGGACGAGATCATGACCGCCCGCAAACTTGTACTGGAACTTCTTCTTTTGAAGCATCCACTTGACTGCCCGGTATGCGATGCTGCCGGTGATTGCGATCTTCAGAATCTGACCTATGAATACAAGGTGAACTCTAACAAATTTACTGATGAGAAATTCCATTGGAAGATAGACTATGAAAACCCTCTGATTGAGCGGGATCAGAACCGCTGCATTCATTGCGGAAAATGCTCCCGTATCTGTGACGAAATTGTTGCTTTTGGTGCTTACTCTTTTGTTAATCGTGGGATTGAAGCCAAGATCAGCACACCTTTTGACGAGAAACTGGATTGTGAATACTGCGGCTCCTGTATTTCAGTCTGCCCGGTAGGAGCCCTGATTGCCAAGCCTTTCAAATTCAAGGCAAGATGGTGGGCTCTTAACAGGGTGAAAACAGTCTGTTCATATTGTGGAACAGGGTGTCAGCTGACCCTTGGAGTGAAAGATGACAAGGTTCTGACCACTGTTTATGATGAGGATCAGGGTTTTCATAACGGTCAGCTTTGCAGCCGTGGGCGCTTTGGCTACCAGTTTGTAAACAGCGACCAGAGATTGACAAACCCACTGATCAGAAAAAACGGCGTACTCGAACCCTCCTCTTGGGATGAAGCGCTCAATCTGGTTGCAGCAAGGCTTGGCGAAGCAAAAAATTATGATCCGTCCGGAATCGCTGCCCTTGTAACTCCACGGCTTACGAATGAAGAGCTCTTCTTGTTCAGGAAGCTGTTCAAGGAGATTATAGGAACTGACAATATTGATCACTCTGCCGGGTATGCTCATGAAGCGCTTACAAAGGGGCTTAAAGAGAGCCTTGGTGTCACCGCATCTCCGGCTGAAATAGCAGATATTCAGAAGAGCAATCTTCTGCTTGTCATAAAGACAGATGCTTATGAAACACATCCGGTAATAGGGTTTGAGATAAATATCGGTGTGAAGCGCAAAGGCATTGATCTAAGAATCCTTTCAGACAAGGCTGGCAAGCTTTCCAAGCTTCCGGATGCAAAGAGCTACATTCACAAACCAGGCTCCGAACTTCTGCTTGTAACAGCCATGGCAAAGGCTCTTGTTGATGCGGATCTTGTTGATACTGCCTGTAAGGGTCTGGATGAGTTCAAGACGTCACTTGCCGGAATATCAATTGAAGCTGTAGCTGCAAAGACCGGAATTTCTGCAGATACAATCAAGTCACTTGCTGTTGACTATGCCAGGGCAGAGAGAGCATTGATCGTACTCCCTATCGGTCTCGGTTACAGTGGTCATGGCAAGGAGTTGACGCAGGCTTTGACTAATCTGGCAATTCTTGCAGGGAAGATCGGCAAGGAGGGTTGTGGTATTCTCGTCCTTGGCGAGAAGAACAACAGTCAGGGCGCAGCTGATCTTGGCATTCATCCGACTACAGGCGGCAGGGATGCAGCCGCAATACTTGCTGGCTGCCAGAGCCGCGCAATCAAGTTCCTCTTTGTAGCTGGCGAGAATCCGGTTGTTTCTTATCCTGATCGGGCAAAGGTAGAAAAGGCTCTTGATTCTGTCAGCTTTCTTGTTGTGCAGGATCTCTTCCTTACGGAAACAGCTAAAAAAGCTGATGTTGTCCTGCCGGTAAAATCTTTTGCAGAGAAGTGCGGAACTTTTACAAGTGCTGGACGCAATATCCAGCGGATCAGAAAAGCAATAAACGCTGTTGGCCAGTCAAGGAGTGACCGGGAGATTTTTGCAGAGCTGATCGCAAGGATCAGCGGTGTTGCGGTCTCTGGCGATGCAGCAGCGCTGCTTGGTGAGCTTGCTTCTTCTACTCCTGGATATAAAGGCGTAACTTTTGAGAATCTGGGAGACAATGGTTTCATTTACCCTGTCGAGATATCTCCGAAGCTTGTGACGGTAATTCTGGAAGAGTCCCCGGCAGAGGAGGGGAAGTTTGCTCTGGTAACAGGCAGTTCACTCTATCACTGTGGCACAATGTCACGTTTTGGAGAAGGGCCGATGCTGGTCGCTCCAGAGACGTATCTTGAACTAGGGCGAAAAGATGCTGCTAAGCTCGGAGTTGCTGAAGGTGACAGCCTCAAGGTGAAATCAGCGGCAGGCGAGTTGACCCTGAAGGTGAAGGTCGGTGTAAGATTGCCCGAAGGTGTGGTCTTTGCGCCATACCATTTCGAGAGTTCATCAATTAACAATATTGTGACCGGTGCACCGGTGACTTACGTAACTTTAAGCAGATAGCGAGCCTTCAACAAGAGAGCAGACTTTCTGGAAGAGGGGAAGAGGATAATATGGATATATTTGGTGGTATACCGTGGTACATATACTTTGCAGCCATGATTAGCAAGGTTCTTGTGGCATTCGTATTTGTTCTTCTCACTGTTGCCTATGCCACATACGCCGAGAGAAAATTTATCGGTTATATGCAGGTCAGGATCGGGCCTAACAGAACAGGCCCTCTAGGTCTTCTGCAACCGATAGCTGATGGTATCAAGCTTTTTTTCAAGGAAGAGATCATCCCTGCCCAGGCCAACAAGTTTGTATTTGTAATTGCCCCTCTGGCAGCCCTGATACCGGCGTTTATCTCTTTTGCAGTTATTCCATTCGGAGATTCCATCAAGATAGGTGAATATACTTTCCCGATGCAGATTGCAGCTTACGCTGACAGGAACGGGACTGTATTCGACCTTAACATCGGTGTCCTCTATATCCTGGCAATGGCGTCACTTGGTGTGTACGGCATTGTTTTGGCCGGATGGTCATCAAACAGCAAATACTCTCTCCTCGGAGGGCTCAGAGCTTCGGCTCAGATGATCTCCTATGAGCTTCCCGCCGGTCTGGCTATAGTCTGTGTATTCATGGCATCCCAGTCGCTCTCTTTACAGGCGATAGTTGCTGACCAGGCCGGTTTTTTCGGCTGGTATATCTTCCGTAACCCTTTCCTGTTCGTTGCGGGCGTTGTATTTTTTATCTGTTCGCTAGCTGAAATAAACCGGACTCCGTTTGACCTCCCGGAGGCCGAAACAGAACTTGTCTCAGGTTTTTGTACTGAATATTCAAGTATGAAGTACGCCATGTTCTTTATGGCTGAATATGCAAACATGGTGACTGTCTGCGCTGTAACCACCACTCTTTTTCTGGGTGGCTGGCATGGGCCACTCCCATCTATTTTAAATTTTATTGTAAAAGTATATTTTCTGATGTTTGTCTGCATGTGGATTCGCGCCACTTATCCGCGTTATCGATACGATCAGTTGATGAAGCTTGGCTGGAAAGTGTTCATACCAGTAACCCTTGTGCTGATAATGGGTAATGCATTCTGGATTACTCTTTTTCAGAAGTAATTAAATATAGTCCCCGACTGAATCTGTGGAGAGGATACGCAAATGATTGCACCCCTGATTAACGGTTTGATAATA
This sequence comes from Geobacteraceae bacterium, assembly GCA_031401815.1. Lineage (GTDB taxonomy): Bacteria > Desulfobacterota > Desulfuromonadia > Geobacterales > DSM-12255 > JANNRW01. The sequence continues at coordinate 15,448 of JANNRW010000385.1, forward strand.
ACATTCAAGCATATGTTCAAAAAGGCTGTTACGCTCCAGTATCCGGAGGAGAGGCCGAATGTTGCGCCTAATTTCCGCGGTCTGCATGCTCTGAAAGTTTCGCACAATAATGCCAAATGCGTTGCATGCTATCTCTGCCCGACTGTCTGCCCTGCAAAGTGCATAATAGTTGAGGCAGGCGAGGACGCAAATCATGACAAGTTTGCTACCAGATACGAGATAGACCTGCTCCGGTGCATTTTTTGCGGCTACTGCGTTGAAGCCTGTCCGGTTGATGCGCTTGCAATGACGCAGGCATTCGAGCTTGCAAATTATAATCGGGCTGATTTCGTCTTTACAAAAGAACGACTGCTAGAAAAGAAATAAAGGAGCAGCAATGGAAACCTTGTTTTTCGGCCTTGTGGCTGCAATCGCAATCATCTCGAGCATTCTGGTGATAACGAACAAAAATCCGATTAACAGTGCACTTTCGTTAATCATGACATTTTTCTGTGTTGCCACCCTGTATGTCATGCTTGAGGCTCCGTTCATGGCCGCCATACAGGTCATTGTCTACGCCGGCGCGATCATGGTTCTGATAGTATTCGTAATCATGCTGCTAAATGTCCGGAACGAATCCAGCCGCCGCACCAGGCATGCTCTTTTTATTGGAACAACTACCGGTTTGGTGCTGCTTGTCCAGACATGGTATCTCCTCGGCAGAAGTTCGCTGACCGGAGCAAAGGGGAAAATCGATTCAGCAATGATAGCAAAGGAAGGGCATACAGAACTTATCGGCAAATCCCTGTTTACTGATTTCCTTTTGCCGTTTGAGATCACCTCCATCCTTCTGCTTGCGGCAATCGTTGGCGCTGTAATTCTTTCCAAGAAAAAACTGTAAGAGTCAGGAGATATAGACATGGTATCACTTCACAGCTATCTCATTCTAAGCGCGATACTTTTTGCAATAGGTACAATTGGTGTCCTTACCAGAAGAAATGCCATTGTTATCTTCATGTGTGTCGAGTTGATGCTTAACGCAGTCAATCTCACCTTTGTCGCTTTTTCCAAATACCTTGGAAATCTGGATGGCCAGGTTTTTGTCTTTTTCGTCATGACCGTAGCTGCTGCCGAGGCGGCAGTTGGCCTCGCCCTGATGATAGCTTTTTACAGGAACCGGGAATCTATCGATGTTGAAGACCTTAACATGATGAAGTGGTAGACAGGATCTGTAGCAAAACGAATCATTTTACTCAAGGAGTCCGTAATGCTTGACAATGTATGGCTCATACCACTGTTCCCACTGATAGGCTTTCTGATCAACGGTTTCTTCGGCAAGAAGATCAAGAATGAGACAGTTATCGGCGCAATTGGGACAGGTGCGATATTCCTCTCTTTTATCGTCTCCTGCGGGATACTGATAGAACTTGTCGGAATGTCTCCTGAAAAGAGGGTCTTTGAGAAGGTGGTCTACACCTGGATACAGGCCGGGAGCTTCAAGGCTGACATGTCTTTTCTTGTCGATCCGTTATCAGCGGTAATGATAATGGTTGTAACAGGAGTAGGTTCTCTCATTCACCTCTATTCAATCGGCTATATGCATGGTGAAGAGGGTTTCTACCGCTTTTTCGCCTATCTTAATCTCTTCTGCATGTCAATGCTTCTACTTGTCCTTGGCAGCAACATGCTGGTCATGTTCATCGGCTGGGAAGGTGTTGGTCTCTGTTCTTATCTCCTGATCGGTTACTACTTCGAGAAGAAGTCTGCCGGTGATGCAGCCAAAAAAGCTTTTGTTATGAACAGGGTAGGGGACTTCGGATTTCTTATCGGACTATTTATCCTTTTCTGGTGGTTTGGGAGTAATCATAATATCTGGACAATCAATTTTGTGGAGATAAAGGCGGCATCGCATCTTCTTCCATACGGCGGTATTGTTACGATTGCAACTCTCTGTTTTTTCCTTGGTGCAACCGGTAAATCTGCACAGATTCCTCTCTTCACTTGGTTGCCTGACGCCATGGAAGGCCCTACCCCGGTTTCTGCCCTGATACATGCTGCAACAATGGTAACAGCTGGCGTCTACATGATCGCAAGGATGAGCTTTGTCTTTATCAAGGCCCCTGAAACCATGATGATTGTTGCTGTTGTCGGTGTTGCCACTGCTATTTTTGCCGCAACTATAGGCACGGCTCAAAACGATATCAAGCGGGTGCTGGCTTACTCAACGGTTTCCCAGCTTGGCTTCATGTTTCTTGCCATGGGTGTTGGAGCATTTGGTGCAGGTATCTTTCACCTGATGACACATGCTTTCTTTAAAGCCTGTCTGTTCCTAGGGTCAGGTTCAGTTATTCATGCCATGCATCATGCACTTCATAAAGGCCATCTTCATGATGATGCCCAGGATATGAGGAATATGGGGGGGTTGAAATCGGCGATGCCGATCACTTTCATAACTTTCCTTGTATCAACGATTGCAATAGCCGGAATTCCCGGATTTTCCGGATTTTTCTCCAAAGATGAAATTCTCTGGCAGGCATTTGCAAATCCATATCACGGCGGGCTCAATATTGTGCTCTGGGGGATTGGTTGTATTGCTGCCTGCTTTACTGCCTTCTACATGTTCCGACTGGTTTTCATGACCTTTTTCGGGGAGAGCAGGATAAATCCAAAAGTAAAAGAGTATCTCCATGAGTCGCCACTGGTTATAACCATTCCACTCATGGTTCTTGGTTTTCTGGCAGTAGTCGGCGGTTTTATCGGCATGCCGAAGCTTATGGGCATGTTGCCAAACTACTTTGAACACTGGCTTGATCCTGTCTTTGCTGTGGCAAACGAGTATGGCAAGCAGTATGCACATACCGGTGCACATCACTCTCATGCACTTGAGTGGGGTCTTATGGGGTTCTCTGTTGTTGTTGCCGTTGTCGGTATTTCAATTGCCTTTATGATGTATATGGCAAATACAAAACTCCCGGAAAAATTCACTTCGACCTTTCCAGCTCTTTACAGAGCAGTGTACAACAAGTGGTACATGGATGAAATCTATGACTTTCTCTTTGTAAACCCTTGCAAGTCTTTCGGTAATCTCCTCTGGAAAGGGTTTGATGTTGTGATCGTTGATGGAGTTGTAAACGGAATAGCCAAGCTGGTGATGGGGTTCAGTGCTGCCATGAAAGGGCTTCAATCCGGGTATGTGCATAATTATGCCCTGGGTATGGTACTTGGTGTCGTCGGCATTCTGGCATTTTACGTGTTCCGCTAAGCGTCTTTGACTGTTGAGATAATAAAGGAGCAGATTCAATGAATGAAGTTATCCTTAGCATTATGACCTTTCTTCCTCTGTTGGGAGTATTTCTGTTGTTGTTCATCCCGAGTGAGAATCATGGTCTATTGAGAAGGTTTACCCTGGCGGTGACTCTCCTGACCTTTTTCGTCTCGATTCCGCTGGTCACCGGCTTTGTTACCAATGCTGACTACCAGTTCATTCTTAACACCCCCTGGATAAACGCCGGCCCCTTCAGGATGAACTATCATGTCGGGATTGACGGTATCAGCCTCTGGCTTGTCATGCTGACGACATTCATCATGCCGATTGCTGTTCTCTCGACATGGAAGGCAGTCGATGAGAAGGTCAAGGGGTACATGGCCTGTCTTTTACTTCTGGAAGTAGGGATGCTGGGCGCGTTTGTTTCCCTTGACCTCTTCCTCTTTTACATCTTCTGGGAAGTAATGCTCATCCCTATGTACTTCATCATCGGTATCTGGGGCGGCAAGAACAGGATCTATGCTGCTGTCAAGTTCTTCATCTATACAATGGTTGGATCTCTTCTCATGCTTGTTGCAATTATCGCCCTTTACTTCAAGGGGATCAGCATGGGGGTAACCAATTTCAGCCTCCTTAACTTCTTCGGTATGAATCTGGATCCAGCAACCCAGACCTGGATGTTTCTTGCATTTGCACTTGCATTTGCCATCAAGGTTCCGATGTTTCCGTTTCATACATGGTTGCCTGACGCCCATACCGAGGCACCAACTGCCGGTTCAGTCATACTTGCAGCTGTTCTTCTCAAAATGGGCACTTACGGTTACGTCAGATTCGCAATGCCGCTCTTTCCCGATGCAGCTGACAGATTTGCCCCACTCATTGCTACACTTTCCGTCATCGGTATTATCTATGCCTCACTGGTAGCCATGGTACAAGATGATGTCAAGAAGCTGGTTGCTTACTCTTCTGTGGCTCACCTGGGATTTGTAATGCTCGGCGTTTTTTCGCTTAACCAGATGGGTCTACAGGGTGGAATGCTCCAGATGCTCAATCATGGTGTTTCGACCGGCGCACTCTTCCTTATAGTCGGTTTTATTTATGAGCGCAGACATACCCGCCTCATCACCGATTTCGGCGGACTTTCCAAGCAGATGCCTATATTTGCAACAATTTTCATGATTGTCACATTTTCTTCAATCGGTCTGCCAGGTACTAACGGCTTTGTAGGCGAATTCCTGGTGCTTCTTGGTGCATTTGAAAGCAAGCTGCGCTGGTATACAGTTATTGCGTCAAGCGGGGTAATTCTCTCTGCTGTCTACATGCTCTGGATGTTCCAGAGGGTTATGTTTGGCAAACTTGATAATCCGAAAAACCAGAAACTGGAAGATCTTGATGCACGTGAAATAGCCGTTATGGCTCCTCTCGTATTCCTGATCTTTTTCATGGGACTTTATCCAGCGCCTTTTATCAATACTATGGCACCTGCGCTTGACAAAGTTATTCAACAGAGCAGGATTCGCCCGCCTGTAACAGCAGTGCAGCCACAATCCATGCAGCCGATGCCTCAAGGCGGTATGCCTGAAGGACATCAGATGCCGCAGGGCGGGATGTCCTCTGGTCATCAGGGGATGCCTCAGGGCGGTATGCCAGCAGTTAATCCGGCAATGCCAAAGGGCGGCATGCCTCCAGGTCATCCGGCAATGCCTGGCAAAATGCCTGCAGGTCATTAGTAAGTAAGAAAAGCTAGATAATTATCCGCTAAAAAGATACCGGAGGAAATTGATGGAACCAATTGTTATTCCAGCAATAAATATGGCTGTGATAGCGCCTGAGGTGATACTTTCACTCTTTGCAATGGCAATTTTGATGATCAACGTCTTTGTCAAAGGGGAGCAGAAAGGGTATCTCGGCTACCTGAGCATTGCAGGTATCCTTGTGACACTTGTGACGGTCATTACCGGATGGGGCTGCCCACAGGATGGATTTAGCGGGACAATAGTACAGGATAATTTTGCCATATTCTTCAAGGTGATTTTTCTTGTTTCCGCAGCCATGAGCATTCTGATAACCGATAAATATCTGGTTCAGGAAAACTGTAATCACGGAGAGATCTATCCTCTGATACTGTTTGCAACAATCGGAATGATGCTGATGGCAGCAGGCACCGATCTTATGACCATCTTCCTTGGCCTTGAGGTTCTGTCAGTTTCCCTTTATGTACTTGCAGGCTTTAATAGAGACTCCCTCAAATCAAATGAGGCCGGTCTCAAGTATTTTTTACTCGGAGCGTTCTCTACAGGTTTCCTGCTTTATGGCATGGCACTGATTTATGGTGCAACAGGTACAACCAAAGTTGTAAAAATTGCCTCATATATTGCTCAGACCGGGATGATCTCCTCAAACCTGATGCTTCTGGCCGGAATGCTGCTAATGGCTACAGGTTTTGCCTTCAAGGTGGCCGCTGCACCATTTCATATGTGGACGCCCGATGTTTATGAAGGGGCTCCCACACCTGTGACTGCATTCATGTCAGTAGGACCCAAGGCAGCAGGATTTGCCGCATTTCTGCGGGTCTTTCTGGTTGCGCTCCCTGCGCTGAAACCGGAATGGACATGGCTTATCTGGGGGCTTGCTGTACTGACCATGACAGTGGGCAA